>NZ_BCBX01000031.1:336015-732440 GCF_001417795.1 Sphaerimonospora mesophila
GCTCATGAGCCCGATGGCGACCTTGCCGTCGCCGTTGACGTCGGGTTGGCGACCGGCCGTCCCGCTGGCGGAGGCCGAGAGCGTGCTGCCGCAGCCTGTCGCAAACAGACCTGACACGACGGTCATCGCCAGGATGGACTGGAACCACTTCTTCACGTGTCCTGCCCTTCAGGGTCCGGGCTGTCCGGACGATTCATGTCATACGGGTTAGGCCGGCCGGATCGCGCTTCTGGTCGACCGCGTCGGCCGGATTGAGCTCGTCGATCGTGCGGATCTTCCAGCCGTCGGCCTGGGCGATCTCGTTCGCGTCGTCGACGAAGCTCTGGTAGTAGCCGTTGTCATGGATGTCGCCGGGGCGCATGACCCCGATGGCGACCTTCCCATCCCCGATGACGTCCGGCTGCCCTTTGGTCGCGGTGGCGGAGCCGCCGTGCTCGGCTCCGGAGCCGCCGCCACCGCAGGCGGTGAGCGGCGGCGCCGACGCCGGCACGATCGCGAGGGCGGCCCGTGCCGAAGTGTTCATCGCCCTGCCTCCAAAGGACACGCGGAGGGCGATTCAGTCCTTGTGCGACTCGGGCTCGGCGCCCCACTGGATGATCTGGACGTAGTTGCCGTCGGGGTCGGCGACGGTGCCGATGAGGCCGAACGGCATCTGCTCCACCTCGCGCACCCACGTGACGCCCAGCGTCCTCAGGTGCGCCTCGATCGCGCGGCAGTCCGCCACGTCCAGGTTGAGGATGACCCGCGCGGGCTCCTTCGTCGGTCCGCTGACCTCGCTGTGTTCCTCGATGAACAGTTGCGTCGAGCCGAACGTGAAGGCGCCCATCTCGTTCTCCTTGACGTCGAACGCGGCGCGGTACCACTCCTTCATCGTCTCGACGGCGGAGGAGCCGATCAGCAGGCTGCCAAGATTCATGGGGGTCTCCTATCCGTTCCGGTAGTCCTCGCGGGGCGGGGTGAAGATGTCGAGGATCCAGGTCTCTCCGTGCTCGGGGTCGCCGATGAAACGGCTGTCCCCGTGCAGGAAGCTCTTGGGGGCCCAGTAGACGTCGCCGGGCCCCAGCACCCGTCGCTCGTCCGAGCCGATGCGGAAGTCCAGCCGGCCCTTGATGATGACGCCGAACTGCTCGTTGTCGGGGTGACAGTCGTACGGCGTGGGGCCGACGCCCTCGCGGATCCGCCACAGGGTCAGCATCAGGTCGTCGCCGGTGTAGATGCGGCGTCTGAAGCCCGGCTTGATCTCCTTGAAGGCGTCGTCGTCGAAGCGCCAAACGTGTTCGGTCATGCTCTCTCCGTCGTCGGGGGGTTCAGACCATCCGGGCGATCATGGAATGCTCGACCTCGCTGAGGTGGAACTCGGCGGCCTGGGCCGCGCAGTCCTCGTCGCCGGCCTGGATGGCCTCGGCGATGCGCCGGTGGGCGACGCACGCCTCGGCGATCACCTCACGTACGGCTTCCGCGTTGGTGGAGGAGTCCAGCAGCGTACGGAACTCCTCGGAGGCGAAGACGCCGTCGAGGACCTTGCCGTACAGCTCCTGCAGGGTCGGATTGCCACAGGCACGGGCGACGGTCCAGTGGAAGAGCCGGTCGGAACCGCGGAACTCCTCCAACGACATCTCCTCAGTGAACGAATCGGCGATCCGCAGCAGCTCGTCGCGTTCAGCGGAGGTCGCCCGGGACGCGGCGAAGCGGGCGATCGAGACCTCGATGACCCTGCGGCATTCGAACAACTCGCGCACCCGGCTCTTGCGGGGATCGAAGCTGATCTCCGGAAGCTTCTCCGCGACATGGAACCGGTTGCCGACCTTGTACACGCGGCCAAGCGCGAGCAGACTCTGCACCGCCTCCCGCACCGAGGTGCGGGCCACGCCGAACTCCTCGCAGAGCACCCGCTCGGAGGGGAGCCGCGCACCCGGGGCCAGTGCGCCGGTTTCGATGCTCTCCAGCAGCGCGTCGCGGATCTCCTCGGAGACCATCCGGCGGGCCGGCACGGGGCCGAACCTGGCGCGGGTCACGATCCGCCACCCCCCATCAGAGCGGCGAAGCGCTGCCGCTCACCCGGGATGTCGAGCGGCCGGATGATCGCCTCGTGCTCCTCCTCGCCCCAGAACTCGGCGGGGACCAGCCACATGACCTCGAACTCCAGACCGTCGGGGTCCTTGGCGTACAGGCTCTTGTTCGCGCCGTGGTCGCTGGCGCCGATGAGCACACCCTCGCGGGCCAGCCGCTCCTGGACCGCGGCCAGCTCCTCCAGGGTGGGCACCTCCCAGGCGATGTGGTAGAGCCCCACGGTGCTCCGCCCCGCCGGGGAGTCGCCGGCGGCCGATCCGATCGTGAACAGGGCCAGGTCGTGGTGGTTGTCGGAGTCGGGCGCGCGCAGGAAGACGTACTGTCCGGCCGGACCCTCGATGATCACCTTAAAGTCCAGCAATCGCTGGTAGAAGTCCGCGGTCCGGCGGGCGTCCCGCACGTACAGCACCGCGTGGTTCATCCGAGTGATCCCCATCTGGCCGCCCCAAGTCCTCTTGGTCTGTTGGTCTGTTGGTCTGACAATCAGAGCATAAGTTGGCCAGACCGGATCAATCAAGAGGTTCTCTCGGCGAAAACGTGCAGTAGCTCGCGGGCCGTCAGCGCGGTCCGGAGACGGTGGGCGGTCTCCGGATCCAGCGGGTCGGCGTTGAGCAGCTGGCGGAGCTGGCCGACGCGGTAGCCGACGGAGTTGCGGTGCAGATGAAGCAGGTCGGCGACCGCCGCCCGGCTGCCCCGGGTGGCCAGCCACGCGTCCAGGGTGAGCAGCAGCTCCGGCCGGTCGAGGATCGGCCCGAGCTGCTGCTCGACGAACACGTTCAGCTGTTCTGGAGGCAGGGCGAGCAGCAGCTGCGCCGGGCCGAGGGTGGCGTGCAGCAGCTCGGCCTCCCCCGCTCTCCGCCTGAGCAGGCCGAGCACGGTCTCGGCGTCCCGGAAGGACCGGGCGGTCTCCCGGCAATCCGACACCAGGGGCCCGGTCGCGGCCAGCACGGTCCCGTCGCCGACCATGCCCTGGAGCCGGACGCGGATCCGCGTGACCTCCCGGGGGATGTCGCCGGAGAGCACGGTCCAGCCTTCGCCGTCCTCCTGCCGCACCGGCATCTCCAGCCAGGACAAAGCGGTGGACCACGTTCGTCGATTGGGCCCGTCGTAGGCGAAGACCGCCGCCGCGTGCGGCCCGTCGAGCCGGAGCCCGAACCTCGCCGCGGTGCGGGTCAGCTCGCCGGCGCCCCGCAGCGCGCCGTAGCGTAGCTCGTCGATGAGCCGGCTGGCGGTCTCGGCCGTCGCCGCGGCCGCCGCGTCGCGCCGTACCGCCTCGATCGCCACGGCCGTCGTGGAGGCGTTGAGGTAGGTCAGGGTCCGATCGTCGACGGGTTCCGCGAGCAGCAGCAGGCCCACCCGGCGCTGCCCGGCCCACACGGCCAGGGCCGTGGCCGTCCATCCGTCCGCCAAGGTGACCGTGGCCGGTTGGGGTCCGGCGAAGACGCAAGCCACCTCGGCCGGGCTCATCGTCGCGTCGCCTCCGTCGGTGGCGCCGAACACGCCGCCGTGCACGCCGATCAGGCGGGCCTCCCGGCCGGTCTGCTCGGCGATCCGCGCCAGGATCGACCGCCATCCGTCACCGCCGAGGGCCAGCGCGTTGAGCCCGGCCGCGAACTCCTCGACGGTGGTCACGGGGGCACGGTGGCGCAGGCGGCTCGGCCGCTTCGTCGGGCTGTCCGGACTTCCCAGGGCAATCAGATGGTCCACGCGACCTCCCGGTATTTACCCCGTTAGCCACAAATATGGAATATTTAATATCACTTAATGCCCTTTTAGGACAGCCTTATTTGCGTGAGAATCTCTGCCATGCGTGATCGAATGAAGGCCGTCGCGAAGGCGGCGATCGGCCAGGAGGCGAATCGTCTCATCGCACTGAGCCACCGGCTGCACGCCAATCCCGAGCTGGGATTCGAGGAGGAGCGGGCCTGTGCCTGGCTGGCCGGAGAGCTGTCTTCGTGGGGCTTCGCCGTACGGACCGGAGTGTGCGACCTGCCCACGGCGTTCGTCGCCACAGCGGGCAGCGGGCCGCTGGTGATCGGCATCTGCGCCGAGTACGACGCGCTGCCCGGTGTGGGTCACGCCTGCGGCCACAACGTCATCGCCGCGGCCGCGGCGGCCGCGGGGCTCGCCCTGGCCCGGGTCGCCGACGACCTCGGGATCACCGTCAAGGTGCTGGGCACCCCCGCGGAAGAGAACGGCGGCGGCAAGGTCCTGATGATCGAACGCGGCGCGTTCGACGACGTGCACGCGGCGATGATGGTCCACCCGGCGCCGCGCGAACGGCTCGACCCGCCCGTGCTCGCCCGGGCGCAGCTGCACGTCGAATACGAAGGGCGGCCCGCGCACGCCTCGGCCTGCCCCGAGGACGGAATCAACGCCGCCGACGCGCTGACGATCTCCCAGGTCGCCATCGGCCTGCTCCGCCAGCACGTGCCGGCCGACCAGCGGATCCACGGCATCGTCACCGAGGGCGGGCAGGCGCCCAACATCGTGCCCGCGCACACGTCCGCCGACTACTACGTGCGGGCGCGGACGCTCGCCGAGCTCTCGGTTCTGGAAGCACGGGTGCGGGCCTGCTTCGAGGCGGGTGCGATCGCGACCGGCGCGCGGCTGTCGATAGGCACGGCCTCGCCCGCCTACTCGGAGTTCCGCCATGATGTGCCTCTCCTGGAGTCCTACCGGCGGAATGCGGAGGCACTCGGCCGGATATTTCCTGAGGTGACCACGGCCGACGAGCGAACGGCCGCCTCAACCGACATGGCCAACGTCTCACTGGCCCTGCCCTCCATCCAGCCGCTCATCTCGATTGACTCGGGACCGGTGGGGCAGCACCAGGAGGAGTTCGCGGCGTTCGCCGTACGGCCGGCCGCGGATCGTGCCCTGCTCGACGGCGGTACCGCCATGGCGTGGACCGCGATCGACATCGCTCTCGACGAGGAGCAGCGCCGCCGCCTGATCAGACCATGACCCGGACGGCCGACCCGGTCCCGGCCGGCCCGTCGAAGAGATGACACGACATCGGAGCCCTCAGTCTTCTGCGGGCTTCCACCACAGGACGATCTGGTTGCCCCAGGGGTCGAGGAACGACGCGTGATGGCCGTCGAACTCCTCCCAGTAGGTCTGCTCCCACAGCGCGGTGGCACCGAGGATCACCGCCCTGTTGAGGTACTCCTGTGGAGGGGCGTCGACGAGGATGTAGACACGAGGCTGCAGCCCGGAGCGCCGCTGAGGCGGCCGCGGTGCCGGGTCCGGCCGCTGCTCCAGCTCGCTCCACAGCCCCAGGTGCAGGCCCTCGCCGGGGACGACCTGGTGGAAGACCCCCTGCGGGCGGCCGTTGATCTGCCAGCCGAACAGGTCCTTGTAGAACGCCGACGTCGCCTCGATGTCACAGGTCGGCAGGTCGACGAAAACGAGAGTGTTAGCCACGGAATCTCCATTCCCTCACTGATCTGTCAGGAGTTGTAGTAGGTGCCCTTGTCGCGCCAGAGCACGATCTCCATGCCCCACGGATCACGGAAGGCGGCGTGGCGACCGCCGAACTCCTCCCAGTACGTCTCCTCCCACAGCACCGTGGCCCCCAACGCCACGGCCTGGGCGAGGAAGACCGGCGGCTCGTCGACCATCACGTAGACACGCGGCACCGGCCCGGTCACCGGGGTCTCCTCACGGTGCATGCCGAGGTTGGGCTTGACCCCGGGGAGGATCTCGTGAAACTCCCCGGCGGGACGGCGGTTCACCTGCCAGCCGAAGAGCTTCTCGTAGAAGGCCGACGTCGCCTCCGGGTCGGGCGTCGGAAGATCGACGAAAATCACGGGATTGGGCACAACGGCTCCTTCGCTGTCGATATCAGGCGGTGCTCGGCGACGCCGCCGAGCACCGAGCGGAATGTCGTCGGGGACTGGATCGCAAACGCCACTGAGGGGAGGTCGGGGTCCTGAGCGAGTGCCATGTGATCGAACGCTAGGTTCACCGATCAGCCGGGTCATCCGCCTCCGAGCACAACAACTCGGAGGTACTCCATGCCAGGGACACAATGCCGCCCGACCCCGTGGAGGTCACGCTGGCCCCATGCGCTACGACCCCGCCTGGCTCGGCTCCGACCCGCTCCCCCAGCTCATCGACGGCCGTGAATCCCGGGAGGGCGGCACTCACCCGGTGGTCGATCCGTCGACGGGAGAGACTCCGGCTCGCTACGCCGAGGCAACGGCGGCCGAGGTCGAGGCGGCCCTCGCCGCGGCACGCCGCAGCCATGACGAGGGCGAGTGGCGGCGCATGCCCGCCGCGGTCCGGGCCGAACTGCTGGAGGCAGCGGCGACGGCGATCCGCGCCGATGCGCGGCGCCTGGCCGTGTTGGAGGCACTCGACACCGGCAGGGCGATCGGCGGCGTGCTCATGAACGACGTGTACGAGGCCGCGGGCGCCTTCTCCCACGCCGCGGCGGTCGCGCGGGCAATGCCCGGGGATGTACGGCGCAGCGCGTTCCCCCCTGAACCGCTGCCCGGGAGCGGCCCGGAACTGCTCACGATGCGCCTGCGCGCGCCGGCGGGCGTGGTGGTCGAACTGCTGCCGTGGAACGGGCCGCTGATGACCGGCGGCCGGCGGATCGCGATGGCCCTCGCCGCCGGATGTTCGATCGTGGCCAAGCCTCCGGAGGAGGCCGTCGTCACGCTCGTCGAACTCGGCCGGGTCCTGACCCGCGCGGGGCTCCCGGCGGGTGTCCTCAACATCGTGCTCGGCTCCGGCGAGACCGTCGGCGAACAGCTCGTCACCGACCCCCGCGTCGACCTGGTCAGCCTGACCGGCGGTCCCGAGACCGGTCGCCGTGTCATGGAGTCGGCCGCCCGCAACCGCACTCCCACCCACCTGAACCTCCGCGGCAAGTCCCCCGTGATCGTCTTCGCGGACGCCGACCTGGACCAGGCGGTGCGCTGGGCGACGATGGCGGCGTTCGTCAACACGGGCGAGGGCCGCGTGGCGGGCAATCGGCTCCTCGTGGAGGAACCGGTCTACGACGACGTGGTCAAGGGCGTGGCGGAGGCCGCGGCGAACCTGCGCGTCGGCGACGCGCTCGACCCCGCCACGCTCATCGGCCCGCTGATCAGCGTGACCCACGCGAACCGGGTCCGAGAGCTCGTCTCCCGAGCCGTCTCGTCCGGCGACGCGACGGTGGTCGGCGCACCGTCCGTCCCGTGCAGCAGCCGGGCCACGTACGTGCCGCCGACCGTCCTCGGCCGGGTCCGGCCGGGCGGCGAGACCGAGCGGCATGAGGTGTTCGGCCCGGTGCTGGCCGCCACGCCGTTCTCCTCAGAGGAGGAAGCGCTCGCCCTCGCGAACGGCGCTGCCGCTCATGGCCTCAGCGGCACCGTCTTCACTCGGGACATCGAACGTGCCTGCCGCTTCGCCGACGCCCTCGACTGCGGCGAGGTCGATGTGAACCGCCACTTCTCACCCGACTGGAACGGTCCCCGCCACGCCGGCGTCGACGCCTACACCCGTCTCAAGACGGTCAACATCCGAACCCGCCCCTGACCGGACGCCTCGTCCGTGATCTGACAGCGCGACCCACGAGGCCGATCCATCTGATGCGCGTCCACCACGTGGGGCCGGCTCGGCTTACAGAGAGACGCACGTCACATTCGTCCATGTCACAGGGGGTCGGGCTGCCTCGTCTCAGAGGGTGTAGCCACTGACGACCACGGAGGAGCACACATGGACGCGCGCCTGAACTACGCCACCGGCACGACCGCCCCCAAGATCGTGAAGTACGTGATGTCAGCGGGCAAGGCGATCAAGGACTCGCCGCTGCCGGCCACGACACAGAAGCTGGTGGCGCTTCGCGTCAGCCAGATCAACGGCTGCGCCGTCTGCATCGACATGCACACCAAGGAGGCCACCGCCGCGGGCGAGACCCCGGTGCGGCTGAACCTGGTGGCGGCGTGGCGGGAGGCCACGGTCTTCACCGAGGCCGAGCGCGCCGCGCTGGAGTTCGCGGAGGAGGGGACCCGGGTCGCGGATGCGGCCGGTGGGGTCGGCGACGAGGTCTGGGCGAACGCCGCCAAGCACTACGACGACGAGCAGCTCACCGCCCTGGTGATTCTCGTCTCCTTCATGAACATGGTGAACCGGCTGAACATCCTCACCCGGCAGCCGGCCGGCGACTACGAGCCCGGGCAGTTCCACTGACCGGCGTCACCGACCGGCTCGAGCTCCGGCGGGCTCGGGGCGTTACCCCGGCCCGCCGGTGGTCCGGACGACCACGAGAACGGCCGGGTGGGAGAGCCTCGGCCTCGATGCGGGTCAGGTCCACGTCACCGAATCCGGGTCGATGCCTCGATCGCGGGCGTTGGCGTCGATGATGTCACGGAGCCAGCCGGCCAGACCTGGCTCGATTGCGTCGAAGTAGGCTGCGAAGCCGGGATCGGCGGCGTACTTCCTTCCCAGGCAGACATGCATCGAAGGGGTGCAGTCGAAGTACGCGCCGATGGAGGCCCTGTGTCGTTCCGCCAGAGCGTTGGCTTCGGCACCACCTGGCCTGACACCGGCGCGCTTGGCTGCTGCCAGGTCGTCCTCGAGCGTTGCGACGCTGACGGCGATCTGCCGCCAGTCCTCGGGGGTCATGCCCGCGGCGCGCTCGGCGTACTGCACCCATTGAGCCGTGTCGCCCCATCGATCACGCGCGCCCGCGACCAATGACGGCTTCCAGCGCTGCCCGAAGATCGCGACCTGTTCCTCCGCGGAGAGCAGGATGCCGGCGCTCGCGGCTTCGATCATGCGATCGACCGCATCGACCATTGCCCGCAAACGGGAGATGCGATCGAGGAGCTGGGCGCGCTGTTGTCTCAGCGGCACGGTCATGTCGACCGTCGGAGCATCGAGAAGTTCACCGATGTCGTCGAGGGGCAGACCGAGTTCGCGGTAGATGAGCACCCGGTGGATACGTGCGACGTCCGCCGCCGAGTAGAGCCGGTAACCGCCGGAGGTTCGCCCGGACGGGCGGACGAGCCCGATCGCGTCCCAATGATGGAGGGTACGCACGGTGACTCCCACGTGCGATGCCGCGGCCCCGACGGTCAGCCCGCCGGGTCCCGCGGCATCGTCCATCGCGGTGTCGTCCATCGCGGTGTCGGTCACGCCGGCGAGTCTGACATGCGCGTCCGATCTGCGCGGCTTCCCCCCTTGGGGATGATGAAGCCGGCTGCTTCGAGGCTGTGTGCCTCGGCGCTGTCAGGGTCGAGGAGACGGGCCGCGGTCATGATCACGCGAGCGTTCTCCGGTGTGATGACCTCCAGATCTACGGTGCTCCATGGAGTCTGTCGCGGTCCCGTCGTGCATCCGGGCACCAGCGCGGTGCACGCCTGCGCGATCTCGTCGACCTGGCTCAGTACGCAGGAGAAGCTGATGCTCACCGTTGGAGGGGCCGGCGGGGCTCCGGTCGGGACGAGCAGAACGTCTTGGAACGCCCACCGCCGCAGGTGCGTGATCTGGCCGGGAACCGTGAACAGGTCGACGAAACCGAGCCCGCGGACCCAGAAGTCCACGGACGCGGCCAGGTCAGATGTCGGCACGGTGACGAACATCGGCATGCCGTAGATGCCCCGGAAGATTTCCGGTGGTGTCACGTCGGGCCCGGGCGGAGGGACGGGGCTCATATCGAACGCTTGGTAGTAGTCGGTCATGTGTTCATCGTGAAGCCTGACGCAACGTCAGGGTCAAATCCCGGATCGGCGTTCACGGCAAAAACGTGGACCGGTTTCACCGTCTCCCGGGACCATGCCTGGACGTCCTCCGGCGGCACCCGATCCGGCGTTCGTCGACCTGTCGGCCGGACCTACGGCTCTGTCGGCTTGCGGGCGAGGAGACGGCCGTGCTGGAACCTCTCGTTCTCGCCCGGCTCGCGACGTAGCCGGGCGACCTCCGTGAGGCCGGCCTTGGACGCCAGACCCGCGACGTGGTCGATGGAGAGCCGGTAGGCGAGGGAGACCTTGTGATAGAACGGCTCGGCCGGGTGTGGTGAGTCATCGCCTGTCGCGAAGAACCCGAGGAGCAGGTGACCGCCCGGCGCCAGCACCCGTGCGAACTCCGCGAAGATCACCGGCAGGTCCTCCGGAGGCGTGTGGATGATGGAGTACCAGGCGAGCACGCCGCCCAGTGTGCCGTCCGCGATGTCCAGCGCGAACATCGAACCCTCGTCGAACCGCAGGTCCGGGTACTCCTGACGGGCCAGCTCGATCATCGCCGGCGACGCGTCGACGCCGAAGGCGGTCACGCCGAGGGAGGCCAGACGCGCCGTGACGCCACCGGGGCCGCATCCGAGGTCGGCCACCGGCCCGGCGCCCGCGGCCCGTACGGACTCGGCGAACGCGGTGACCAGGGCGCGGTCCAGCGGCATGCCTTCGACTGAGTCGCGGAACAGCTCGGCGTAAAGGGTGGCGACGGCGTTGTAGGCCGCCCGGGTGGCGTCCAGGGAGGAAGACTCGATCACGAATGACGACCCTAGTCCGCGTGGCCCGGCATCCGTACGGTTGCTGGCCCGAGGCGGGCGTTACCGCAGCGAGGGGCCTGACCGCTCGGGCCCTGGGCCCGAGCGTGCTGCGGGCCGGGAAACCGACGACGGTGATCTCAGGGCGACCCTGGACGACCGTACGGAACGGAGATCATCGCTCGGTGATGACGAGATGATCTCCGTGATTTCGCCAGGGCTCTTGCGCCCACGGCATCCGTCAGGAAACCTTGACGACTATGACGTTGAGGTTTCCCGACATCCCCGACCACGAGGGCTTCGCCGCACCGGTGCTCCCCAGAGGCGAGCCGGCCTCGTCCGCCAGCGCCTTCACCAAGACCTTCATCGGCTACCAGGCGGCATGTTCTTGCGGATGGACCGACCGGCGCCGATTTCCCCCCACTCCGGAGGGAGTCAAGGAGGCGGAGGGTCGATGGTGGAGCATGCACGCCCCCGCGCTGCTCGCCGCCGCTCCCCCAAGCTGGTTGGTGATCAAGTCGAACCTGCTGTCCGAGCAGATCGTGAAGCTGGCGGTCGAGCGCCCTCTCGCCGCTCTCACCCTGCTGTCTCACGTGGAGAGCTGGCAGCGCACACTGTTCGACCAGGCTGTCACCCAAGCACGGGAGGCCGGGGCCTCGTGGGCGGAGGTGGGTGAGGCGATGGGGATCTCCAAGCAGGCCGCTCACGAGCGGTTCAGCGCACGCGTGAACACGTAAGAACCGGATCGACAGCCGCATCCCGGCCTCTCCCCCGCGAGTGCCGCGACATGCTCGGCGGGAAGAGTGATCCGTTCGACTCAGGTTGGAGGCGCGGGCCGCCGCTCAGGTGAGGGGTTTGGGATGTTGGAGGGTTTGATCACCAATCCCCGACCCTTTACTTTGTAGATTTAGATTATGATCGGCTGGTGTGAACGTGCCTGCCACGCCGCCTGCCGTACCTGAGCGCAAGTCCCCCGCGCAGGCAGCACGAGATCCCTATCACGTGTACCTCGACGGCCTGCCCAGCCCCGAGTCCCGGCGCACGATGCGGGGCTGCCTCGATCGCATCGCCCGCCTCATCACCGGCGACCCGCAGGCCACCGGAGCGGGCCAGCCCTGGGAACTGCTGCGGTACGAGCACACGGTCAAGCTGCGCACGCTGATGCGTGAGCAGGGGTGGTCGCCGGCACACGTGAACAAGCACCTGGTGGCCCTGCGCCGAGTGCTCAAGGAGGCGTGGCGGCTCGGGCTGATGAGCGGCGAGGACTTCCAGCGGGCGGCCGACCTGCCGGCCTACGCCCACACCAGGGTGCCCGCCGGGAGGCACGTCCAGGCCGAGATCCTCACCGCGACGCTCACCGTATGCGACGAGGACCCCTCCCCCGCCGGGAGGCGGGACGGCGCCCTGCTCGCGGCCCTGTACTCGACCGGCTGCCGTCGGGCGGAGATCGCCGGCCTCACGCTGGCGGACCTCGACCTCGACGCGAGATCCCTGCGCGTGCGCGGCAAGGGCGACAAGGAGCGTCTGGTCTACCTCACGGCCGAGGCGGTCGAACGGCTTGAGCTGTGGCTGGAGGTGCGAGGCCGGGCGGCCGGCCCGCTGTTCTGCCCGATCAACAAGGCGGGGCGGCTGCGGCACGCCCACATGACCGGACAGGCGGTCGCCGACATCGTCTCCCGCCGCCTGTCCTCGGCCGGTACGTCGAAGCGGACGCCCCATGACTTCCGCCGCACGTTCATCGGCGAACTCCTCGACGCCGGGGTCGATCTCGCCACCGCCCAGGCCCTGGTCGGCCACGCGTCCCCCGCCACCACCGCACGTTATGACCGCCGTCCGGAACGCCGCCGCCGCGAGGCCGTCGACCGGCTGAACATTCCCCCAGCGGCGCGCTGACCCGGTCGTCTTCGGAGTCCCTGGCCGTCCTGGAGGTGCCGACCGCATCCGACCGGAATCTCCCGCTGAGCCTCCTCCCGGTCGTCAATGCCGCGGACCGTAAGCCGATCGCCCGCGAAGGGTCTTCGGCAGCGATCCGCGTCCGTCAGCAGCAGTTCCCGCCGGCCGTCGCGGTGGCGGCCCGGGCCCGGTCGGGTTCGGCCTCCGGGCCGCAGACGCAGGCCGCGGACGACTCCGCCGCTGCGGACTTGCCGAGGGTGTCGGCGTCGGCCTTGACCACATAGACCTCCCACGGCTCGCGGCCGGGCCCCTGAACCCAGACCTTGTCCTGCAGGGCGTAACAGCAGGAGGTGTCGTTCTCCTCGAAGGTGGCCAGGCCCGCCTCCTTCAAGCGCTCGGTGGCGGCCGTGACCTCGTCGGTGCCGCCGACCTCCACCCCGAGGTGGTCCAGGCGCGTGTCCTGGCCGGGCTCGCCTTCGAGGAGCACGAGCTTCAGCGGAGGCTCTGCGATGGCGAAGTTCGCGTAGCCGGGACGTCGCTTGGCCGGCTCCACGCCGAACAGCTTGGAATAGAACGCGATCGAGCCTTCCAGATCGGAGACGCGCAGGGCGAGTTGGACACGGGACATGATGCTCCTCCTCTGTACGGACCGGCGGTGGCGGTCACCACGCCCTGATTAGATGAATATCTAATCAACGCCACATCGCAAGCATGAACCTCAATTCGATAGGTGTCAAGTTAGATGCTCTTCAAATCAATGCTCCCACCCGCGGGCACTTCCGTACGACTGCCCGGCTGCTAGGGTAACGGCCATGTTCCTCCCCCGCGCCTAGGACACCGGACCAGCCGCATCGATCAGGTGCGGCACCTCGGTGTCCGTGCTGTTCGCAGCGCCGTGATCCGCGCTGCTTTCATGAGGAACATCCCCATGTCTTCGCCTACGCGGCCCTTGTCATACCTTGCTGTCCTCCGTCTCCCCTCGGCCGGGCGTGCCTTCGGCGCGGCACTGCTGGGCAGGCTGTCCTACGGGATGGTCTTCCTGTCTCTGACGTTGGCGCTCACCGCCGCCACCGGCTCATACGCCGTCGCCGGCACCGTCATCGCCCTTGAGGGGCTCGCTTACTCCCTGCTCTCCCCGCTGCGGGCCGGGCTGATCGACCGCTACGGACCGCGCAGGGTGCTGCCCGCGCTGACCGTCCCGTACGCGCTGCTGCTGGTCTGCCTGGCCGCTCTCACCTGGCAACCCGGGGCCTCCGGGTGGCTGCTGGGAACTCTGGCCGTCGCGGCGGGCGGCTGCGCTCCCCCGCTGGGGCCTGTCATGCGCACGCTGTGGAGCGATCTACTCCCCGACCGGCAGGCGTTGCAGCGCGCCTACAGCCTGGACACCGTTGCCGAGGAGCTGGTGTTCGTCGTCGGGCCACTTCTGGCCGGACTGCTGGCGGCCCTGGCCACCCCTGCGGCCGGAGTCGTCCTGAGCGCGGCCTTGATCGCGATCGGCGTCTTCGCTTTCGTGTCGTCACCGGCGTTGCGCACCCCATCGAGGGCGTCGACCCGGCCGGCCGAACCCGGGGCGGAGCCGGTGCCGACCCGGCGAAGGCTCGGCACGGGCGCGCTGACCCTGCCGATCGCGACGTCGGCCGCGGTGGGTCTGTGTCTGGGGGCGCTGAGCCTGCTCATGGTGGTCTTCGCCGAACGACACCATCAAACCGCCGCGGTGGCATGGGCCCAGGCCGCGTTGTCGGCGGGCAGCGCGGTCGGCGGCCTGGCCTATGGCACGGTCTCCTGGCGCGTGTCCGGGGTCGTACGGCTACCGGTGCTGTCCACCGTGCTCGGTCTCGCCCTCGCCGCCGCCGGGGCTTCGCCCAATCTCTACGCCCTGGGCGCGATGGCGGGCCTCATCGGCCTGTTCGTGGCACCTGCCCTGACAACCGCCTATCTCCTCGCCGACGAATTCGTCCCACCGGAGCACCGGACCCAGGCGGGCGCCTGGGTGAACACCGCCTTCAATATCGGTGACTCCCTGGGCGTGGCGGCCGTCGGTCTCATGGTCGACGGCCTGCCGCTGGCGCTGTGCTTCGTACTGGCGGCGGTCCCGGCATTGTCGTCCGCCCTCATCGCAGTGGCGCGGCCGGGCCGGCGTGCGAAGAGATAGCCCTCCGCCCACACCTCTGTATCCGCCTCCGCCGGTGCTTCCGCCCGCGTCCGGCCCGGTCCTCCCCTTCCGGCGAAGGCGGCCCCAGCGGGGAAGGATCGCGAGAAGGCAGCGTACCCGGACCGGACAACCCCAGGAGGATGGCCGGCTCCACCGGCTCGATCGGCCTCGGCTCCGCCAAACGCAGCGCCATCCGCCTCGACCGTCCCGACGTCACGAGACCCACACGCCCCCCCTTTGGCTCCACGGAACCCCGCTCTACGAGCTCCCTCCCGGCGAGTCCTGAGCATTCGAAAATCTATCTGAATAATCTCATGCCCAGTAGATAAATGACAACCTCATGCGCCGATTAATTCAACGAAAATACGAGTAATAAATGTGGATTACCCCAAATGTCCGTGACGTTCGACTATGGCGCATCGGGCGGCCAGGATGCGTGCGTAACGACCAGGCGGCCGCTCTGTGCGTCATGCGCCCAAGGCCGATGCCGCCGTAATCGCCGGGGGCGGGTTCCGGGTGGGGCCGATGGCCGATCAGCTGAACGAGTCCCGGTCGGGTTCCGGAAGCCACTGACGGTCCGGGTCGAAGCGACAGTGGCGGGCCGCGACGAAACCGATGAACGCCTCCAGCACCGGGTGGCGGTTGCGCCGGTGGAAGAGCAGCGAGCACGGATAGACGGGCGTCGGGTCGACCAGCGGGATCCGCCTGGTGTCCGGATGCCGCGGTATGAGCGTCCCCTCCCCGACCAGGCTCACTCCCCTGCCGGCGGCGACGTCGGCCACGAAGTGCTCCCAGCCGAAGTCGGGCCCCGAGGTGTCGATCCCGATGTCGAATGCGGCGCCGAGCAGACGGTAGTAGTCGGCCCACTCGCTGCCCGGAGCGTTGCCGGGCATCCACACGGTGGATCCGGCCAGCTCCGCCGTACGGATCGCCTGCCGGCCCGCGAGCGGATGGCCGCGGGCGACGAGCAGGTGCAGCGGCTCCAGGTCGGCCGGCACGCTGCCGAGGTCCTCCAGCGGGCCGCTCACGCGGCAGAAGGCCGCGTCCACCGATCCCCGGGCGAGCGTGGTGCGAGCGGTCCTGAGGCCGTTGGAGGTGATGAGCTCGACGTCCACGTCTTCGCTCCGCTCGTGGAAGGTTCTGATCAAGTCGATGACCGGGGCCAGCCGGGTGTCCAGGACGTCCACCCGCAGCGCGCGCCGCCGCCCCCGCAGCACCTCCCGCGCCCGGTCGGCGATCCCGATCAGGGCGCGGGCGTGCGGCAGAAACGCCAGGCCGTCATCGGTCGGCTCGGCTCCGTTGCGGGAGCGGGAGCACAGCCGCAGGCCGAGATCGGACTCCAGCCGCGCGATCCGCTTGGAGACCGCCTGCTGGGTGATCCCCAGCCGGGCCGCGGCCTCGCTGAAGTACCGCTCCTCGATGACGGCGACGAACGCGCGCACCGCACCGAGATCGAGGTCCCCTCCACCTTCAGCGACAACCGGTGGTTGTGATGGATCGGCGTGTCGATTGTTGGACAACCCCACCTGCCCTCGGGTCGAATTGCGCGAGCCGTCCAAGAGCCTACAACCAGGAGGGGTGGTCAGCCGGTGGGGTCCTTCGTCCATCTGCATGTGCACACCGAGTACAGCATGCTCGACGGCGCCGCGAAGATCGGCCCGCTGCTACAGGAGGTGTCCCGGCAGGGGATGTCCGCCGTGGCGATGACCGATCACGGCAACGTGCACGGGGCGTACGAGTTCTACCGGTCAGCGCGCGGGTCCGACGTCAAACCGATCATCGGCATCGAGGCGTACGTCGCCCCGGCCTCCCGGTTCCATCGGCAGCCGGTGTACTACAGCGACAACCTGGCGCTGCGCCGCTCGAACGACGACACCGGCGAGGGCGGCGACGTCTCCGGCCGCGGTCTGTACACGCACATGACGATGTGGGCGGCCGACGCGCGAGGTCTGCGGAACCTGTTTCGGCTCCAGTCCCAGGCCTGGCTGGAAGGACACGTCCAGAAATATCCGCGCATGGATGACGAGCTGCTCGCCGAGCACGGCACGGGCATCATCGCCACCACCGGCTGTCCGTCGGGAGAGGTGCAGACCCGGCTCCGGCTCGGCCAGTACGAGCAGGCCGTCGAGGCCGCCGCCCGTTACCGCGACCTCTTCGGCGAGGAGAACTACTACCTGGAGCTGATGGACCACGGCCTGGCCATCGAACGCCGGGTCCGCGACGACCTGCTGAGACTGGGCAGGCGGCTCGGCCTGCCGCCGCTGGCCACCAACGACTCCCACTACGTCACCGAGGGCCAGGCCCAGGCGCACGACGCGCTGCTGTGCGTGGGCACGGGCAAGCGGCTGGCGGACGCCGACCGCTTCCGGTTCGGCGGCAGTGGCTACTTCATCAAGCCCTCCAGTGAGATGCGGGCGCTGTGGGACGGCGAGGTGCCCGGCGCGTGCGACAACACGCTGCTGATCGCCGAACGGGTCGGTGACTACGGCGAGGTGTTCGCCCATCGGGACCTGACGCCGCGCTTTCCGGTGCCCGAGGGGGAGACCGAGTCGAGCTGGCTGCGCAAGGAGACCCTCGCCGGCGCCGGCCACCGCTACGGCGGCGACCCGCCGCGGGAGGTGCTCGACCGCATCGACTACGAGCTGTCGGTCATCGACGCCATGGGCTTCCCCGGCTACTTCCTGGTGGTGGCCGACATCTGCCGGTACGCCCGCGATCACGGCATCGGCCTGGGGCCGGGACGGGGCTCGGCCACCGGATCGATGGTCGCGTACTGCACGGGCATCACCCAGCTCGACCCGATCGAGCACAAGCTCATCTTCGAACGCTTCCTCAACCCCGAGCGCATCACCATGCCGGACGTCGACCTCGACTTCGATGACCGGCGGCGGGACGAGATGATCGACTACGTCACCCGCAAGTACGGCGAGGACCGTGTCTGCCAGATCGTCACGTTCAACACCATCAAGGCCAAGGCCGCCGTCAAGGACGCCTGCCGCGTGCTGGGCCTGCCGTACGCGCTGGGCGACCGCATCACCAAGGCGTTCCCCGCCGCGGTCGGCGGCAAGGAGATTCCGCTGGCCGCCATCCACGGCAAGAGCCACCCCCGCCACGGCGAGGCGGCCGAGCTGCGTGCCATGTACGAGCAGGACCCCGATGTCAAACGCGTGATCGACACCGCGGCCGGCATCGAGGGCCTCACCCGCGGCACCGGCGTCCACGCCGCGGGCGTCATTCTGTCCAGCGAGCCGCTCATCGACGTGATCCCGCTGGTCAGGCCCAAGGCCGGCGGCCCGGTCGTCACCGGGTTCCCCTTCACCCAGGCCGAGGACATGGGCCTGCTGAAGATGGACTTCCTCGGCCTGCGCAACCTGACGGTGATCGGCGACACGATCGCGAACGTACGCGCCAACACGGGCATCGACATCGACATCTTCGAAGTCCCGCTCGACGACGCCAAGACGTACGAACTGCTGGCCCGCGGTGACACGCTCGGCGTCTTCCAACTGGACAGCGGTGGCATGCGGGTGCTGCTGAGGCTCATGCAGCCCACCACGTTCACCGACATCGCGGCCGTCAACGCGCTCTACCGGCCCGGCCCGATGGAGATGAACGCCCATACCAACTACGCGCTGCGCAAGACCGGCAAACAGAAGGTCGAGCCGATCCATCCGTCATTGGCGGAGGTGCTCGAACCCATCCTCGGCGACACCTATCACCTGGTGGTCTTCCAGGAGCAGGTCATGGCCATCGCCCAGCAGCTCGCCGGCTACTCCCTCGGCGCCGCCGACCTGCTGCGCCGCGCCATGGGCAAGAAGAAGAAAGAGGTCCTGGACGCCGAGTGGGACAGGTTCTCGGCCGGCATGCGCGGCCGCGGCTTCTCCGAAGAGGCGATCACGGCCGTCTGGGACGTGCTGGTGCCCTTCAGCGGGTACGGCTTCAACAAGTCGCACACCGCCGGCTACGGCCTGGTCTCGTACTGGACGGCTTATCTCAAGGCCAACCACCCCAGCGAGTACCTGGCCGCCCTGCTCACCTCCGTCGGCGACGACAAGGACAAGATGGCCGTCTACCTGTCCGACTGCCGCCGCCTCGGCATCAAGGTGCTGCCGCCCGACGTCAACGCCAGCAGGCTCGACTTCGCCGCTGTCGGCTCCGACATCCGCTTCGGCCTCGGCGCGGTACGCAACGTCGGCGCCGCGGTGGTGGACGCCATCGTCGCCACCCGCGAGGCCAAGGGTCCCTACGGGGACTTCGACGACTTCCTCACCAAGGTCCCGTCCATCGTCTGCAACAAGCGCGTGATCGACTCGCTGGCCAAGGCCGGGGCGTTCGACGGCCTCGGCCACCCCCGCAAGGGCCTGGTCGCGGTGCATGAGCAGGCCATCGACACGATCAGCGACGTCAAGCGCAACGAGGCCCACGGCCAGAACACGCTCTTCGGCGAGCAGGGCCACAGCGGCGCCTTCTCGATCGCCGTCCCGCAGGGAGAGTGGGACAGACCCACCCTGCTGGCGTACGAACGCGAGATGCTCGGACTGTACGTCTCCAGCCACCCCCTCGACGGCGCCGAACGCGTCCTGGACGCGGGCCGCGACACCACGATCGCAGGTTTGCTGGCCTCCGGACGGCAGGACGGGCCGGTCAGGATCAGCGGCATCATCTCCGGCCTGCAGCGCAAGGTCACCAAGCAGGGCGACCCGTGGGCGATCGTCACCCTCGAGGACCATGACGCCGCCGTGGAGTGCCTGGTCTTCCCCAAGACCTACACGTTGTACGGCGACGCATTGGCCGAGGACCGCGTGATCTCCCTGCGCGGCCGGATCAACGTACGCGACGAGACGGTGAGCGTCCACGTCGAGGAGATCACCCTCCTCGACGTCTCCACGACCGGTGCCGAGCAGCCGGTCGTGATCTCGATCCAGGAAGGTCTGCTCAATGCCCGGCTCGTCCGGGAGCTCAAACACATCCTCGCCACCCATCCCGGCGGCGCGCCGGTACACCTGCGCCTGCACCGCCGCAACGCCGAGAACCTGCTGCTCGACCTCGTCCCCTTCCAGGTCACCCCCGGGCCGGCGTTCTACGGCGACGTCAAGGCACTGCTGGGAGCCACTGCGATCGGCGGCGTATGAGCCGCACGCCTGCCTCCGGCGGGACCTGCCCCCGCTGCCGTACCGGTGAGGTCCTCGCCGTCCTGCGCCTGCCGCACACCTGGACGAACGCGTCGGGCCGCCTGGTGCGCGGGGTCGGCGAGGTGCACCTGTGCGCGCGCTGCGACCCGGGCCACCCGATCGTCGCCTACTTCGCCGTCCACGGGCTGGCACGCCCCGAGCACGCGGACCTCCTCGCCCGGCTACTGCACGACTGGGCCGACCACGCTCTACCGCCGGTGCCGGACGAGAACGTGCTGTGGGCCGAGGCCGACGCCTGGCGCAAGGGAGAACTGTGAGGTGGCACCGCCGAGCTCAAGGCGTCGTCTGGGCCTGGCGCGCACGATGTCCCTCCTTGCTCGGTTCGGGACGCTGGCGGTCAGGTGGTACGGCGGGACGTCACGGTATGCTCCCAATCTGATCGATAGGCCGGTTAGGGCCTCCAACAGCACATCGCCGGTGGCGATCAGTGCGGCGGCACTGCGGATCGTACGGCGCGCAGGCAGCGCGCGGCCTGGACGCGGAGGGCGGCGGCGAGCTCGGGCGGGCCGCTGACGAGCGTGAAGTCGGCGTCCACCGAAGTGATCATCCAGACCAGTGCCGACGGGGTGTCGGCGCCGACATGCAGCAGGCAACTGTGGTCGTCGACGGCCTCGACGACTCCCATGCCCGGCCACACCCGCTCGGCCGCCGACTCGGCGGACTCGTGCAGGGTGACGGTCGCCTGGAACGGCCAGGTGCCCGAGGAGAGCCGCCGCGCCAGATAGGCGGCGACGTCGCCGTCGGGGGGCTGCCTGGGCGGGAACCGCGGGCCGGTGGGGGTGCGGGGGTCCATCCGGTCCACCCGGAAGCTGCGCCAGTCGTCGCGTTCGACGTCCCAGGCGACGAGGTACCAGTGCCGGTGGAAGCTGACCAGGCTCTGCGGCTCGACCGTTCGCAGTGACCGGCCGCCGCTGGCGCCGGTGTAGTCGAAGCGCAGCCGCTCACGGCGGCGGCAGGCCTCGGCGATCGTCATCAGCGTGTCCGGGTCCACCCGGGGTCCGGGGCCGCCGACCCTGACGGTCGCGGTCTGCAGCGTGTTCACCCGGTGGCGCAGCCGGGGCGGCAGGACCTGCTCGAGCTTGACCAACGCCCGCGAAGAGGTCTCCTCGATGCCGACGGCCGTACGCAGCCCGAGTGCCACGGCCACCGCCTCGTCGTCGTCGAGCAGCAGCGGCGGCAGCGACGCGCCGGACCCGAGCCGGTAACCGGCCGTGCCCCGGTCGGCGTGCACCGGATAACCGAGGTCGCGCAGCCGTTCCACGTCCCTGCGCACCGTGCGGGTGGTGACGCCCAGGTGGGCGGCGAGCTCCTTGCCGGACCATTCACACCGCGTCTGCAGAAGCGACAGCAGCCGCAGCAGCCGTGCCGAAGTCTCCAACATGTCACCAACATTGCCGAATTCTTAGGAACGAACCCGTCCTAACAGGCTCGTAGCGTCGCGCATATGGCAGATAACGTGCACATTCGCCCCTTCCGCATCGATGTCCCGCAGGCTCAGCTCGACGACCTGGCCGCGCGGCTCGCCCGGACCCGCTGGCCGGACGAGTTGCCGGGCGTGGGGTGGAGCCGCGGGGTTCCGGTGGCGTACCTGAAGGAACTCGCCGAATACTGGCGTACGGGCTATGACTGGCGGGCGCACGAGGCCGCGCTCAACGAGCACCCGCAGTACGTCACCGCCGTCGAGGGACAGAACATCCATTTCCTGCACGTACGATCCCCCGAGCCCGACGCCACGCCGTTGCTGTTGCTGCACGGCTGGCCGGGCGGCGTCGTGGACTTCCTCGACGTCATCGGCCCGCTCTCCGACCCCCGCGGGCACGGCGCCGACGCCGCCCCCGCGTTCCACCTGGTGATTCCGTCGCTGCCGGGATTCGGGTTCTCCACGCCGCTGGCCGGTCCCGGCATGAACACGGCGAAGATGGCCGCGGTGCTCGCGCGGCTGATGGCGCGGCTCGGCTACGAGCGGTACGGCGTCCAGGGCTACGACACCGGCGCGTGGGTGGCCCCGCATCTGGGCAGGCAGGCCGCGGACCACGTCATCGGCGTCCACGTCAACGCCCTGATCACCTTCCCCGCCGGCGAGGAAGGCGAGCTGGACGGCCTGTCGGAGGTGGAGCAGGAACGCTGGGATCGGATGCAGAACCACAACGACGGCTACCTGCAGTGCAACTCCAAGCGGCCGCAGACCGTGACGTACGGGCTGCACGACTCCCCCGTCGGTCAGCTCGCCTGGATCGTGGAGAAGTTCAAGGAGCTCACCGACCCCCCGGAGGGGCTGCCAGAAGACAGCGTCGATCGCGACCGCATCCTGACCGACGTCTCGCTGTACTGGCTGACCGGCACCGCCGGATCGGCCGCGCAGATCTACTACGAGGAGATCTCCGCGACCGACTGGAGTCAGGGCGGCGCGGCGGACGGCGCGGCGTACGGCGGGGATCGGGACACGGGCGCGGACGACCAGGTCCCGGACGACCAGGCGGCGGCCTGGCGCGGGACGGTGCCGACGGGCGTGCTGGTCTCCGCCCATGACGTGACCATCCGCCGCTGGGCGGAGCGCGACCACAACATCGTGCACTGGACCGAGCTCGGCCGGGGCGGCCACTTCCTCGCGATGGAGGCCCCAGATCTTCTGGTCGCCGACGTCCGCGAGTTCTTCCGTAAGCTGCATTGAGCCGGATCGGCACGGAATCTCCGTCGAACTTCCGGTGCGCCGTCGGAGCCGCCGCGGCCGGTCGATCCCCCGGGTGGCCTGGTCGTACGGCCAGGCCGGCCGGAAAGTCTCCCCGGCGATATGCCAAGTCATGAGGGACCGATGGAATAACAACGGCCGAGAGTCGGTTAGAGTCGGTACCGGTCGATGTGGTCTGTGTCCCCCGGGCCGCAATTATCGCCTTCACGGAATACCGTTCGGCTGGAGCCGTGTTGTGCCTCTCGCCGAGGAGGCGACCGCCACATCGGCCTTAGCGCGGACGCCCCGCGAGACCTGGTTCTCGCGGGGCGTTCGCGTCTCATCCTCCACGCGGCCGCCCCGTTGGGCGTGCCGTACAAATCTCGGCCCGGCGCGTTGCAGGTGGCCCACAGCACACGGACGTCCGCGGCGGCTTAAGGTTGATCGCACGTGCCCGACCGAGGAGAGCCCGTGCTTTACCGCGCCAGCAAGATCATCAGTGTTCCGGTGATGCGCCTGCTGTGGCGGCCACAGGTGGAGGGGGCCCGCAACGTCCCCGCGAACGGGCCGGCGATCCTCGCCTCCAACCACCTGTCCGTGCTCGACTCCTTCCTCCTGCCCGCGGTGCTGCCCCGCCCGGTGCGGTTCGTGGCCAAGAACGAATACTTCACCGGCAACCCGCTGACCGCCCTGTGGATGCGCGGCATGGGAACCGTCTCCATCGACCGGGAGAACGCCTCGGCCGCCCAGGCCATGCTCGACTCGGCGGCGGAGGTGCTGAAGGCCGGCGATCTGTTCGGCATCTACCCCGAGGGCACCCGCTCCCCCGACGGCCGCCTGTACCGTGGCAAGATCGGCGTGGCCTGGCTCACGCTGACCACCCACGCCCCGGTGATCCCGGTCGCGATGATCGACAGCGACAAGGTGCTGCCGCCCGGGGCCACCGTGCCGCGCCTGCACCGGATCGGCGTACGGATCGGCGAGCCCATGACGTTCAGCGGCGACCCCGGCAGGGCGCGTGACCGCCGCGAGGTCACCGACCGGATCATGGAGGCCATCCAGCGGCTGTCGGGGCAGGAGTACGTCCCGATGTACGCGGCGAGCGTCAAGGCGGCCACCTGACCACCGCCGGGATGCGGATGTCCGCCTGGTCCCGTTAGGCTCGGAGATCGATCCGGACCTCAGGGGGTGTCGCGCGGTGCCGCGAGGACGTACGGTCGTGATCATATCCGCGGCGGTCGTGGTGGTGGCGGCAGCCGGGGCCGGGGGCGCCTACTACCTGCTGCACACCAGGGGTACGCCGCTGGAGACGGCGCAGCGGTTCACGTCCGCCTGGTCGCGTGGCGATCTCGCGGCCATGAAGGCCGAGCTCGCGGCCCCGGCTCCGAAGTTCGACGCGGCCTATGCCGAGCTGACGAAGAACCTCGGCGCGACGGGGGTCGCCGTGAGCGGCATGCGCGTGAGCGACCCGGTCGACGACCGCTCCACCGCCTCCTACACGACCACGGTGACGCTGAAGAACATGGGCGAGTGGACCTACGAGGGCGAGCTGAAGCTCGTGGTCGAGGACCGCCACTGGAAGGTCGACTGGTCTCCGTCCGCCGTCCATCCCGCGCTGACCGGGACCAACCGTCTGGCCATCAAGACGACCTGGCCGGCCAGGGGCGCCATCACCGACGCGAGCGGTGCGCGCATCGACGACGGCGACGACGGCGGTTCTGTGCAGCAACTCGTCGGGTTCCTGGACAAGGCCACCGCCAAGGACGTCAAGAAGCTGGGCGCCGCCTATCGCGTGGGCGACGCGGTGGGGCGCGGCGGGCTGCAGGAGACCTTCCAGCGGCGGCTCGCCGGCACCCCGACGACGGAGATCCAGGCGGTCGACGGTGACGAGCGGGAGACCCTGCACACGCTCAAGGGCAAACCGGGCGAGGAGGTGCGCACCAGCCTCGACCCCCGCGTGCAGCGGGCGGCGGCCGATGCCGTACGCGACCTGGAGAAGCCCGCCTCCCTGGTGGCCGTCCGGCCCTCGACCGGTGAGATCCTCGCCGTCGTCAACAACAAGGGCGGCTTCAACCGGGCGCTGGACGGCCGCTATCCGCCGGGGTCGACGTTCAAGGCCGTCACGGCGGCGGGGCTGCTGGCCGCCGGCCTCACCCCGTCGTCGACGGTGAGCTGCCCCCGTGAGGCGAACGTCGGCGGCCTGAAGATCCGCAATTCCGACCACGAGGCGTTCGGGTCGCTGTCGTTCCTCGACTCCTACGCCCACTCGTGCAACACGACGTTCGCGCCGCTGGCCGCCGCCAAGCTCGGCGCGCAGAAGCTGTACGACCTGGCGGGCGACTTCGGGTTCAACCAGCCGCTGGACATCGGCGTGCCGGCGACGAAGGGCAGCATGCCCAAGGCCACCAGCGACGCCGAGCTCGCGGCCGAGTCCTTCGGCCAGGGCAGGATCACCGCGAGCCCGCTGGTGATGGCGGGGGTGGCCGCGGCGATCGCCGACGGGTCGTGGCGTCCGCCCACGCTGGTGCCGTCCCTCAAGCAGAAGTCCTCGCCCAAGCCGCTGCCCGGCGGGGTCGCCGAGCAGCTCCGTTCGATGATGAAGGCGGTCGTGACCAAGGGCACCGCGCGCGGCGCCAGGCTGCCGTCCGGGACCGCCGGCAAGACCGGCACCGCCGAGTTCGGCACCGGTCCCAAGCTCGACTCGCACGCCTGGTTCGCCGGCTACCGGGGCGATCTCGCCTTCGCCGTCGTGGTCGAGGGCGGTGGTGGAGGCGGCGCGGTCGCCGCTCCCGTCGCGGCCGCCTTCCTCAGGGCCCTCGGATAGACCGGTACGTTCTCCGGGGCCGTCGTCCACGAGAGGGGCGTGGCCGAGGTCACCGCCCGCCGTGTCCGTGATCTCGGCGACGCCCCGCGATCATCACCGACGAGAACTCGTCCCCCTCGACGACGAACGCCGGCGGAAACCGGTCGCCGCGGTCGGCGGGTCATCCCGCGAGGGCGGCCGCGTTGTGCTGGAGCGCCATGATCAGCAGGGCCGTGATCAGCACCACGATCAGCACCCAGCTCAACGTGATGATCACGGTGGATCGGCGGGGCCAGTGGCTCCCGGCCCCGTCGGCGGACGGATCGGCCGACCGTCGCCGGGCGCCGTGCTCCCTCCGTTCCACCCGCTGGTTGAAGGACTCGATCCTGGCAGCCAACTTGGGGTCTTCGTCGGTGAGGTGCCGCTCGATCATCGCAAGCATTCGCTCTTCGTCCTGCGACCAGGCCATGGCGCAACTCTCCAGAACGCGAGGTGTGTGCCGACTTTCTGCCCATCGATCAAGATCGTTAGCCGTTTCCAGGGCCGCTATTTGCCTCGCGTTGAAACTTGCGATCGGGCTCGAAATCTTGTTCTAATGGAGTCGTGCGCTGGGACAACCTACGCCTTGACGATCAAGGATCTGACGAGCGACGCGGCGACGGTCTGGAACGTTCCGATCAGCGGGACGGCGAGGCCGTGCCGCTGATCGCGCGCGGCGCGGTCGCCAGGACGTTCGACACCCCGGGGTTCCAGGGCGTCACGTTCTATGAGATCCACGCGCGCTCGATCATCAATCGCGTCCCCGGCGCGAGCCGCGTTCCGTTCGAGTGGACGATCAATCCCTATCGCGGCTGCAGCCATGCCTGCGTCTACTGTTTTGCCCGGAAAACGCATGAATATCTGGATCTGGACGCGGGGCTGGACTTCGACTCCAGGATCGTCGTGAAGGTGAACGCGGCCGAGCTCGTCCGCAAGGAACTGGCCGCACCCAGGTGGGCCGGACAGCACATCGCCATGGGCACGAACGTCGACTGCTACCAGCGGGCGGAGGGCCGCTACCGCCTGATGCGCGGCATCCTCGCCGCGCTGCGGGACGCGGCCAACCCCTTCTCCATCCTGACCAAGGGCTCGCTGATCCTGCGCGACCTCGACCTGCTCACCCAGGCCGCCGAGGTGACCGACGTCGGCACCGCCGTCTCGGTCGGCTTCGTCGACGAGGCCCTGTGGCGGCAGGTCGAACCGGGCACGCCGCATCCGCGCAAGCGGCTGGAGGTCTGCGCCACGCTCAACGACCACGGCGTCCGGTGCGGCGTGCTGATGGCCCCGATCCTCCCCTACCTCGCCGACTCCCCCGCCATGTTGTCCGACACCGTCCGGCGGATCGCGGAGGCCGGCGCCACACACGTCACCCCGATCGTGCTGCACCTGCGCCCCGGCGCCCGCGAATGGTTCCTGGCCTGGCTGTCGCGCGAGCACCCCCGGCTCGTCCCCCGTTACCTGGAGCTGTACGGCAGGGGCGCGTACGCTCCCAGGGCCTACCAGGAGCGGATCAGCCGGCAGGTGGCCGAGCTCGCCGAGCGCCACGGGATCGGCCGCGCCACCCCGCGCGATGCCCGGCGCATCACCCCCCGCCACCACTCCCCCGGCGCCCAGGCCCACCGCGATCAGACCCACGGCGACCGGCCCTCGCCACCGCACCGCCCCGGTCCCGAGCAGCTGACGCTCCTGTGACACGGCGCGGCGAGGCCCCGCCCGGGCGACCCGCCGCGATCGCCGCCCGAGGCGATGTGATCTGAATCACGCAAACCTCGGGAGCTGTCGGATGCGTCCCAGGGAAGAGGGGATCTTCAGCCGACATGAACGGGGCATGTCTTGTCTTTACTACGCCGCTTCTCCGTGCGCCGCGCCGCCGCCCGGGCGCTGGTGAAGGCGATCGAGGCACGTGACCGGCGGCGTTCCCGCTCCGCGCCGCCGCCGGACGACCACGAGGTGCGCATTCTGCTGCTGCACGCCAACGGCATGGGCGGAACCATCCGCACGGTCTTCAACCTCGCCGGGCACCTGGCCCGCGACCATGATGTCGAGATCGTCAGCGTGGTCCGGACTCGCGAGGAGCCGTTCTTCCAGGTGCCCCCCGGTGTCCGCATCCGCTACCTGGACGACCGGGTGTCCCGGCGCCGGGGCCTGCTGTCCCGCCTCCCGAGCAGGCTGGTCCCCGGGGACGAGGCGGCCTATCACTCGTTCACCCTGGGGACCGACCTCAAGCTGGTCCGCTACATCCGGTCACGGCGCAGGGGCGTGCTCATCGGCACCCGGCCCGGCCTCAACCTGATCGCCGCCAGGTTCGCCCCGCCGGAGATCATCGCCATCGGGCAGGAACACGGCAATCTCTCCGGACACCCGCCGTCGGTGCGCTCCCGGATCACCCGCGGGTACGGCAGGCTCGACGCGGTCGTCACGCTCACCGAGGCCGATCTCAAGGCCTACGAGCGGGCGTTCGAACGCGCGGGCAGGCCACGTCCCGCCGTGCTGGCCCGGATCCCGAACGCGGTGCCCCGGCTGGACGGCGGCCGGTCCCCGCTCACCGCGAAGACCGCGGTCACCATCGGCAGGCTGACCCACGTCAAGGGTTACGACCTGCTGATCCGCGCCTGGGCACACGTCGCGGCCCGCCACCCGGACTGGACGTTGCGGATCTTCGGTGCCGGGCCGCGCCAGGAGAAGCTGCAGGCCGCGATCGACAGGCGCGGCCTGACCGATCGGGTGCTGCTGGCCGGACCGATCCAGGACGTCGGCGCCGAACTGGCCAGGGCGTCGCTGTTCGTGCTGAGCTCGCGCCGCGAAGGCATGCCGATGGTGCTGCTCGAGGCCATGAGCAAGGGGCTGCCGGTCGTCGCCTACGACTGCCCGACCGGGCCCGCCGAGCTGATCGCCCACGGCGTGAACGGGCTGCTGGTCAAACCCCAGAAGATCCACGCCCTGGCCGACGCGATCTGCGCGGTCATCGAGGACGACGATCTGCGCGCCAGGCTGGCCGCCCAGGGACCGCCGACCGCCGCCCGCTACGACATCGACGTGATCGGCGCACGGTGGGAACGGCTCCTCGCCGATCTGGTCGCGCTCCGCCGCGGGCCGTTCCCCGGCCGACTCACTCCCCACCGGATCACGTCCGACGCGGCAGCCGCTCCGCCCGCACCTCGTCCCTGAGTCCCCGAGCCCGTCCGGCCGCCGATAGGGTGATGGACGTGCGGATGGGGAGCACGCCGGCCGCGGAGGCCACAGGGACCGCTGAGACCGCGAAGGCCGGGGGGAGCACGGCGGCGGCGATGATGCTGCCGCGGCTCGTGCTGCTCGTGGCCGCGCTGCTGGCCGTGAGCCTCGGCCACGTCACCGCCCACCTCTGCGGCCCCGCCCCCTCGATGCCCGCGCTGTGCGCCCACTGCGATGACGTCCACGGCGGCGGCGGTGAGGAGCACATGGTCGCCGCGGCCGAGCACACCTCGGCGCACCTGTCGATCGTGACCTCCGGCACGGATTCCGATCAGCCGAATCCGGTCGTCCTCTGCCTGGCCGCGGTCGCCGCGCTCCTCGTCGTCCTGGTGCTGCGC
The DNA here is from genome assembly GCF_001417795.1 of Sphaerimonospora mesophila. Taxonomy (NCBI): domain Bacteria; kingdom Bacillati; phylum Actinomycetota; class Actinomycetes; order Streptosporangiales; family Streptosporangiaceae; genus Sphaerimonospora; species Sphaerimonospora mesophila. The sequence goes on from NZ_BCBX01000031.1 coordinate 364,881, forward strand.
CTGCTGGGGCCCGGCCGCCTCCCCGAAGGCGTACGCAGTCCGGGCGAGCGGCCCAGGCGGCTGCCCCCGGCGCGGGGGTCGCCGGCCGCGCCGTTCGCACTGTCACTACGCCGCGTCGCGGTCCTGCGCGTATAGAGGCCGGCGACCGTGTCGGGCACGCCTTCGCCCGGCCCGGTCTTCCGTCTGCCCTTTTCCCTATCGCGAACCGTGAGCAAACCACCATGTCATCGATTGATCGACGGCTGTTCCTGCGCGCCGGTCTGGCCACCGCCGGAGGAGCCCTCGCCACCGCCTGCGCGCCCGCACAGAACCGAGCGACGCAGAACCATCCGACACAGAGCGCATCCGCCCAGCAGGCTCCTTTCGTACGGCCCTCCGGCCCCGAGGTCGGCGCCGCCGAGGCCGCCCGCCGTCCCGGCCGGGTGCGCGAGTTCCACCTGATCGCCCGTGAGGGCCGCGCCGACCTCGGCGGCCCGGTGGTCCGGACCTGGATGTACGGCGACCGCCTGCCCGGGGAGCCGATCCGCGTCCGGGCCGGGGAGGTCGTCCGGGCCCGCCTGACCAACCGGCTCCCCCAGGAGACCACCGTGCACTGGCACGGCCTCGCGCTGCGCAACGACGCCGACGGCGTGCCCGGCGTCACCCAGCCACCCGTCCCCTCCGGCGGGGAGATGGTCTACGAGTTCACCGCGTCGCATCCGGGGACGTACTGGTTCCATCCCCACCATGGCACCCAGCTCGATCGCGGGCTGTACGCCCCGATCATCGTGGAGGATCCGGCCGAGCCCTACGACTATGACGACGAGTGGACCGTCGTCCTCGACGACTGGCTGGACGGGGTGACCGGCACTCCGGACGAGGTGCTGGCCGAGATCACCTCCATGGCGGGGCCCGGCGGTCACGGGGGTCACGGGGATCACGGGGGTCACGGGGGTCACGGGGGGATGCCGATGCCCACCGCGACGGCCTCGCCCTCGGCGGCGTGGCCGCACATGATGATGAACGCAGAAAGCGATCTCCTCGGCGGCGACGCCGGGGACGTCCACTATCCGCACTTCCTGGTCAACGGCAGGATCGCGACGGCGCCGCGAACTCATGCCGCCAGACCGGGCACCCGGCTGCGGATCAGGATCATCAACGCCGGGGGCGACACCGCGTTCCGGGTCGCGCTGGCCGGCCACGTCATGACCGTGACCCACGCCGACGGTTTCCCCGTCGCGCCCGTGGACACCGACGCTCTGCTGCTCGGCATGGGCGAGCGGTACGACGTGCTGGTCACCCTCAAGGACGGGGTGTTTCCGCTGGTGGCCCTGGCCGAGGGCAAGCGTGCCGTGGCCCGCGCGCTGGTCCGCACCGCCGCCGGTGCCCGCGCGCCGGAGGCCGACGTCTGGCCCGGTGAGCTGGACGGCCGCCTCGTCTCCTACGACCGGCTCATCCCGGCCGACGCCGTACGGCTGCCGGCCAGGGCACCGGATCGCACGATCACGCTGACGCTCACCGGGAGCATGGCCAGGTACGACTGGGGGATCAACGGCAGGAAGTACGACCCTGAGGTGATCGAACCCGTCCGGTCCGGTGAGCGGGTGCGGCTGTCCTTCGTGAACCGGACCCTGATGTGGCATCCCATGCACCTGCACGGCCACACCTTCGCCCTCGGGACGAGCGGCGTGCGCAAGGACACCGCGATCGTGCTGCCCGGCGCGACGGTGAGCGCCGACCTCGAAGCGGACAACCCCGGCATCTGGATGATCCACTGCCACAACATCTACCACGGTGCGGCCGGGATGATGACCCTGCTCGGCTACCGGGCCTGAAGGAGGGCTCACATGACGAACACATTCGACCCGGTTCCCGATGGCCGCGGCAGGTGCGGGCGGCGCGGGGCGCGGGCGGCCGCCGTGGTCCTGCTGACGGCGACCCTGGCCGCCTGCGGCGCGGGTGACGGCGAGACCGCGGCGCCGTACGCCACCGACCGGGCCGCCTCCGCCGCACCGGCCGATCAGGGCGTCGGCCATGTGCACGGGCTGGGCGTCGACCCGGCCACCGGCAAGGTCCACGTAGCGGGGCATTTCGGGCTGTTCACCGTCGAGGGAGGCCGGTTGGTCCGCGTCGGCGACAGTGATGCCGACCACATGGGCTTCACGGTCGCCGGGCCGGGCACGTTCTACGCCAGCGGCCACCCCTCGGCGGCCGACATCGCCGCGGGCCGGGCACCGCACCTCGGCCTGATCCGCTCCACGGACGCGGGGACGACCTGGGAACAGGTGGCGCTGGCCGGCAGGGCCGACTTCCACGCCCTCCAGGTCGCCGGTCCCAGGGTCTACGGCTACGACGCGCAGACCGGCCGGGTCTGGCGGGGCGAGGGCGGCAGGCTCACCTCGGCGGCCCGGCTCGACCTGCTCGATCTCGCCGCCGGGGCCGACGCCCCGGACACCGTCTACGCGACCACCCCCGAGGGGGTGAAGGTCAGCCGGGACGCGGGTGAGACGTTCCGGCTGCTGGCCGGTGCCCCACTGCTGTCGTTCCTCGACGTGACCGACCAGGGCGATCTCATCGGCGTGGCCCCCGACGGCGGGGTGCATGTCGCCGGCTCAGGCGATGGGACGGCCTGGCGGGCCAGGGGCGGTCTGCCCGCGCACGCCGTCGCCTTCACCGCCGTCTCCGCCCGGCACCTGCTCGCCGCCGTCATGGACGGCACGATCTACGAGTCGACGAATGGCGGAGCCGACTTCGAGGTCATCCACCGGCCTTAGAAGATCCGCCGCCTTTACAATGTAGATTAATAACCTCCGGCAGGACAAATGTCCTGCCGGAGAGCGGATCGATCGATCTACCCGGGCGAGCGGCCGGTTCCTACCGTTTCCAGTATGCGAAGCGACGAAAGCCCGGCCGTGCTGCTCTCCTCTGTGACCAGGAACTTCGGTCCGGTACGCGCCGTCGACGGGATCACGCTCACCATCCCCCGCGGTCAGACGGTCGCCCTGCTCGGCCCGAACGGAGCGGGCAAATCCACGACGATCGGTCTGCTGCTCGGCCTGCTGGCGCCCGACTCCGGACGCGCCGCCCTGTTCGGCCGCGACCCTGTCCAGGCCGTACGGCAGGGCCTGGTGGGCGCGATGCCGCAGGAGGGCGGCCTGATCGGGCGGGTCACCGTACGCGAGCTGCTCTCCTTCGTGGCCGGCACCTACCCCGCACCGCTGCCGCTCGACCGGGTCCTCCGACTCGCGCAGATCACCCAGCTGCGCGATCGGCGGGTGGACAGGCTGTCCGGCGGCCAGGCCCAGCGCGTGCGGTTCGCCACCGCCGTCGTCGGCGACCCCGATCTCGTCGTCCTCGACGAACCGACGGCGGCCCTGGACGTCACGGCCAGGCGGGAGTTCTGGGACGGCATGCGCGACCTGGCCGGCCAGGGCAAGACCATCCTCTTCTCCACCCACTATCTGGACGAGGCCGACGAACGATCCGACCGGGTCATCGTGGTCGGCCGCGGCCGCGTCATCGCGGACGGCACCAGCGACGAGATCAAGCGGGTGGTGGCGCTGACGACCGTGAGCGTGACCGTGACCGGTGAGACGGCCTGGCTCTCCGCGCTCCCCGGGGTGCGCCACCTGGACATCCGGGGCGATCGCGCGCACCTGCGCAGCGCCGACCCCGACGCGACCGTGATGGCCCTCGCGCAGGCGGGAGCCGTACGGAACCTCGAGGTGACCCCCGCCGACCTGGAGGACGCCTTCGTCGCCCTCACCACGGAAGACGCCCCCATCGCCGAGGAGACCATGTGATGCTGGGATATATCCGGTTTGAGCTGATCAGAACCGCCCGCGACGGCGGCTACGTCGTCTTCGGCCTGATCATGCCCGTCGTCATGTACCTCGTGTTCACCGACCTCGGCCTGGCCCCCGGCGACGAGCACGACGCCGCGATCTACACGATGGTGAGCATGGCGGCCTACGGCGGGCTCGGCGCCGCGTTCAACAACGGCAGCGGCATCGCCGAGGACCGCGCGGCCGGATGGCTGCGCCGGCTCCGCCTCACCCCGCTGACCCCGGCCCAGGTGATCGCCGGCAAGGTCGTCACCGGCGCCGTCGGGGTCGTGCCGGGCATCGCCGCCGTGCTGCTCACCGGGGCGCTGGTCAACCACGTCACGCTCACGCCCGGGCGGTGGCTGGCCATCGTGGTGCTGTTGTGGGCGGGAACGATCCCGTTCTCGCTGCTCGGCCTCGGCAACGGCTACCGGCTGACCGGCCAGAGCGCGGCCATGGCCAACCTCATGACCATGCTCGTCCTGTCCATCGTGGGCGGGCTGTGGGTGCCGGTCAGCGGGTTCCCGTCCTGGCTGCGCGCCCTCGCCGAGTGGACCCCGTCCAACGGCTACGCGTCTCTGTCCTGGCACGTCGCGTTCGGAGCGGCCCCCGGGGCGCGCGAGGTCGCCATGCTGACCGTCTGGCTGGTCGTCTTCGGCCTCTACGCGATGTACGGCTACCGCCGCGCCGGCCGGACCGGCTGACGCCGGCGAAAGCCGCGGGCGACGGCCTCCCGATCTGCCCTCAGCAGACATATCGGCGGGCGGCGGGTACGCGGCGCGTACAAAGGCGGCATGCGTGTTTCACCGAGCATGAGCTACCGAGATCGGCTGAACGAGAAGCTGTTCCAGCAGCGGACCCTGCTGTTGACCGGAGAGGTCGACGACGAGATGGCCGAGCGGGCGTGCGCCGAGATGGTGCTGCTGGCCACAGCGGACTCCGAGCGCGACATCATCCTGTACATCAATTCGCCCGGAGGGTCGGTGTCGGCCGGGCTGGCGATCTACGACACGATGAAGCTGGTCCCGAACGACGTGGTCACCGTCGCGCTGGGGTTCGCGGCGAGCATGGGGCAGGTGCTGCTGGCCTCCGGCACCCACGGCAAGCGGATCAGCCTCGCGCACAGCCGGATCATGATGCACCAGCCGTCGGCCGGCATCGGCGGCACGGCGATCGACATCGCGATCCAGTCCGAGAACCTCGAGTACATGAAGCGGCAGTCCGAGGAGATCCTGGCGGCGGAGACCGGACGCACGGTCGAGGAGATCGCCGCCGACAGTGACCGGGACCGCTGGTTCACCCCGGAGCAGGCCCGCGACTACGGGATCATCGACGAGATCGTCGACTCCTTCCACAGCCTCGCGCCGTACGCGGCGCCCAACCCGATGGGGTTCTCGTCATGAGCCAGTACATGATCCCGTACGTGGTCGAGCGGACCCCCGTCGGGGAGCGGTCGTTCGACGTCTTCAGCCGGCTGCTCAACGAGCGGATCGTCTTCCTCGGCACCGAGATCGACGACGGCGTCGCGAACGTCGTGATGGCGCAGCTGCTCCATCTGGAGGCGGAGAGCCCCGACCAGGAGATCAACCTCTACATCAACTCCCCCGGCGGATCGTTGACGGCGATGCTCGCCATCTACGACACCATGCGGTTCCTGCGGGCGAAGGTCGCGACCTACTGCATGGGCCAGGCGGCCTCGGCCGCCGCTGTGCTGCTCGCCGCCGGCGCGCCCGGGCGGCGGTTCATGCTCGCCCACTCCCGTGTGCTGCTGCACCAGCCGTACACGCAGGGTCAGGGCACCATCTCCGATCTGGCCCTGCAGGCGGCCGAGGTGATGCGGGTGCGCGCGCAGACCGAGGAGATCCTCAGCGCCCACACCGGGGTCGACGTCGCCCGGCTGCGCAGGGACACCGCCCGTGATCGGGTCTTCGACGCCCGTGAGGCCGTCGAGTACGGCCTGGCCGACGAGCTGATCACCACACGCGAGCCGGTGTAGCGCTCACGCCGCCAGCAGCTCCACCCGCGGCGCCCCGGACGGCCTGCGGGTCGCGATCCGGCGCGATGCCGTGATCCGCCGGACGGCGCGGGTGAGCAGGTGCTCGATCGGCAGCTCGAGCGCGTCGCACACCGAACGGAGCATCTCCGACGACGGCTCCTTGCGACCGCGCTCGACCTCCGACAGATACTGCTTGGACATGCCGACCGCACGCGCCACGTCGTCGAGCGTGCGGTCCTGGTCCAGCCGCTCGTCGCGGAGGATCTGCCCGTAGACCTTGCGCAGCAGCGGATCGGCGCCGTCGGATATCTCGGGACCGTGCTTCCCACCGGCCCGGCGGGTCCGGATGTCGATGATCACTGATCGGTCCGAGGCTGCCATACCGGCAGTGTGGCACGCCGATATCTCCGCCGGGCCGCTGTTCGCGGACAGAGGAGCGGGCGGGGTCGCACGGGGGGCGCTCCGCCCTTGGCCGCACCCGGGTTCGCGGCCGGGCCTGCCGTACGGCGTGGCGCGGGCCGGTCAGACCCGGTCGAGGGGCCGGTGCGGTTCGGCGGGCAGCTCGACCTCGATCGCGTCGCCGGGCCGCACCACGCCGCCCTTGCGCACGACGCCCATGATCCCGGCCTTGCGGACGACGTTGCCGTCCTCGTCCCGGCCGACGACCTCCTTCAGCAGTCCGTTCTGGAAGCCGTCGATCTGCCCGCAGGGGTTGCGCAGACCGGTGACCTCCACGACCGCTTGGTCCCCGAAGCGCAACAGGGTGCCCACGGGCAGACCGAGCAGGTCGATTCCGCTGGTGGTGATGTTCTCCCCGAGCTCGCCCGGCGCCACCCGGAATCCCTTCCCGCCGACCTCGGCGAAGAGCTCCTCGTGGATGAGGTGGACCTGACGGAGGTTGGGCTGGGTGGGGTCCTTCGCGACGCGAGAGCGATGCTTCACCGTCACACCGGCGTGCACGTCCCCCTCCACGCCGATCCCCGCGAGTAACGTGATGCTGCTCCGATTCGGCTTGGTGAACGTGTATTCGCCACTGCTGCTGACCGCCCGCACTGTCCCGCCCATATCGCGGAGCCCCCCTGCATCGTGATGATCCATCACAACCAAGACTAATCGGACGATTGCCGCGGGCAAGGGGTCACCAGCCGCCGCTGGGGCCGGCGGGCTCGACCCGCAGGGTGACCTGGGGAGATCGCTCGCCCACTGTCAACCATCCACGCGGGCAACTCCCGGCGGTCGTCCGGCGTGAAATCCTCTGAGGCGATGGATCGCGCAGAATGGCTGAACCCGCTGCGGGAGGGCGAACGTGGCCCCGACGCGAAGGGCATGTATTGGATGACCGTCCTGGCGGCCGGTCCGGTGTGGGACATCGTGCACGGGCGGTCGCAGCCGCTGTGGCTCGCCGTGCCCGGGGTGATCGCGGCGGTCGCGCTCTATCTGGTCACCGTGACCCTCGCCTTCTCCGGCCGATGGCGGCGGCACGCCCAGTGGCGGGCGCTGCCCGCGCTGGCCGTCGTCACGATCGCCGGGACGGCCGCCTTCGGTGAGAACTGGTCCTATTCGCTGATCATGCTGGCCGTCGCGACGGGGACGGCGGTGCGCGGCCGGGAGCTGCCGGCCGCGCTGCTCGTCATCGTGGCCGCCGGCCTGGCCGTCCGGCTGAGCTCCGGTTCGCCGCCGGGTGACTCGCTGACCCTGGTGTGGGGGATCTTCATGTCGGGCATCGTCCCGGCAATCATGATCAGGCTGTGGGAGGCGATCCGTGAGCTCCAGCACACCCGCGAGGACCTGGCCCGGGCCGCGGTCGCCGAGGAGCGGCTGCGCTTCGCCCGCGATCTGCACGACCTGCTCGGCCACACGCTGTCGGTCATGGTCGTGAAGGCGGAGGCCGTAGGCCGCCTGGCCCTTCGCGACGGTGAGGCGGCGGCGGAGCAGGCCGCCGACATCGAGCGGATCGGGCGGCAGGCGCTGACCGAGGTGCGGGCAGCCGTCACCGGCTACCGGGGGCGTGGCCTGGCCGCGGAGCTCGACTCCGCCCGTACGGCGCTGGCCGACGCCGGCATCGCCGCCGACGTCCGCGTCCCGGCCGCGGTGCTCACGCCGGAGACCGACGCCCTGCTGGGCTGGGCCGTACGAGAAGGCGTCACCAACGTCATCCGGCACAGCGGCGCCGCCACCTGCGCGGTCGAGCTGCGCGAGGGCGACGATCTCGTGCTGGAGATCCGCGACGACGGCGGCGGGCCCGGCCGGGGCCGGGTCCGGGGCAACGGGCTGGCCGGCCTCCGGGAGCGGGTGACCGCGCTCGGCGGCAGGCTGGCGGCCGACCGGCTGCCCGGCCGGGGCTTTCTGCTGCGTGTGACGGTCCCGCGCGGGGAGGACGAGACGTGATCAGGGTGCTGCTGGCCGAAGATCAGGGCATGATGCGCGGCGCCCTGGCCCTGCTGCTCGGCCTCGAAGACGACATCGAGGTCGTCGCCCAGGTCTCCTCCGGCGAGGAGGTGGCGGCCGCCGCCCTGGCGACCCGGCCCGACGTGGCGCTGCTCGACATCGAGATGCCGGGCCGCGACGGGCTCGCGGCCGCCGCCGAGCTACGGGAGCGGCTGCCCTCATGCCGGGTGCTGATCCTCACCACGTTCGGGCGGCCGGGATATCTGCGCCGGGCCATGGAGGCGGGGGCCCGGGGGTTCCTCGTGAAGGACGGCCCGGTCGAGGAGCTGGCCGGCGCGATCCGCCGGGTGCTACGGGGCGAACGGGTCGTCGACCCCGCGCTCGCCGCGGCCGCGCTCAGCACCGGGCCGAGTCCGCTGACCGGCCGGGAGCGTGACGTGCTGTCCGCCGCCGCCGACGGATCGACCATCGCCGACATCGCCGCCCGGCTCCACCTGTCGGAGAGCACCGTGCGCAACTACCTGTCCTCGGCGATCGGCAAGACCGGCACCCGCAACCGGATCGAGGCGGCCAGGACGGCCCGCCACCACGGCTGGTTGTGACCGCCGCCCGCCGGCACGGCGGTCACGCCTTCGCATCCGCGAAGAAGCCGGCGGCGAAGGTGACCCGGGCGAGCGCCCGCTGACCGGCCTCGTTGGGATGGAAGAAGTCCCAGCCGCTCACCAGCTTGAGCGTGAAGGGGAAGGCGAAGACGGCGCCGCCGTCGTAGCGGCAGGCCGGGCCGTACCGCCGGCAGGCCTGCCGGAGCTGCTCGTTGTAGTCCATCACCCGGTCGCGCACCTCGTCGCGCCTGGCCTGATCCTCCTTCGCCATGGACTCCGGGTTGGCCAGCATCGACTGGCAGGTCCGGCCGATCGTCCAGAACGCGCGGGCCCAGCGGTCGTCCTTGCCGATCCGCCAGAGCCGCTTCAGGTCCGGGATGCTCGCGATGAAGACCCGCGCCCCCGTCGGCCGCAGCACGTCGAGGGCCTCGTCGATCCGGCGCCGGTAGGTGTCGACGGGGGTCATGACCTCCGGCGACTCCGTGCACACGTCCTGCGCGCCCACGAGGATCGTGACGTAGTCGGCCCCGCCGTCGGCCGCCCGCCGGGCCTGCTCGGGCAGATCGGCGCTGGTCGCCCCGGGCACCGCGAAGTTGAGGTTGTGCCCCTTCAGCCCCGGCGCGAGCGCGAGCAGGCGCAGGTAGTGGCTGTTCACCTCGGAGCCGTCCCCGGACGACCACGACCGCGATGTGCACGGGACGTACCAGCCGCACGCGTTGAACCCCGCGCTGATCGAGTCTCCCAGCGCCGCCAGCACCCTGGGCGGCGCGGGCGGCGCCGCCGCCCGCGGACGCCCGGCGTGGGCCGTCCCCGGCGCGAGCAGCACGGAAAAGGCCAGGACCGACGTGATCTTCTTGATCATGAACACCTCCGGGTGACCCAAGGTAGGGATCACCGTGGACGCGCTCCATCTCCTTCGCGGAATCCGCCGATTCCCTGACCGAGTTCCTATCGACACTTGACAGAAGCAACTCAGACCTGACGGGTGACCCGCCGCCGGGGGTCCGGGACGAACCACGTTCAGATCGTGCGTAAAGTGAATTGAGTGAGTGTCGCCCTTATCCGCCCCCTCGTGGTTCGCACGGTCGCGGTGAGCGATCCTGGCGATCTTGTTACCCGCCTGCCGGATGTCATGCCGTACGCCTGGATCAGGCACGGCGAGGGTCTGGTCGGCTGGGGAGAGGCGGCACGCACGGTGATCCCACCGGGCCCGGAACGTTTCGACCGGGCCAGGGAGTGGCTCGGCTCGCTCTTCGACCTCGCCCACATCGACGACGAGGTCGACGTGCCCGGCTCGGGACCCGTGGCGTTCGGCTCGTTCACCTTCGACGGCGACGCGGCCGGGTCCACGCTGGTCGTCCCCCGTGTCGTGCTCGCCCGCAGGGACGGCCGGGCCTGGCTCACCACGATCGGCGAGACCTCGTCCGCGCCGGTGACCCCGCGCGTCGGGCCGGGCCGCATCCGGTACGGCGACGGCACGCTGACCGTCCCGGAGTGGAAGCAGGCCGTGGCCAGGGCCGTACACAGGATCAGGGGCGGCGAACTGGACAAGGTGGTGCTCGCCCGCGACCTCGTCGCCGTCGCCGAGCGCGACATCGACATCCGGGTGCTGCTGTCGCGGCTCACCGCCCGCTATCCCGAGTGCTACACGTTCAGCGTGGACGGACTGACCGGGGCGACGCCCGAGCTGCTGATCCGGCACACCGGCCGGTCGATCGAGTCGCTGGTCCTCGCGGGCACGACGGAACGCGGCTCGGGACCGGCCGAGGACGCCTCCCGCGGCGCCGCGCTGTACGCCTCGGGCAAGGACCGCCACGAACACGCCTGCGCCGTCGCCTCCGTCCGTGATGCCCTGGCCCCCCTGTGCTCAACGCTCGACGTCCCGGCGCGGCCGGAACTGCTGATGCTGCCGAACGTGCAGCACCTGGCCAGCCGGGTCACCGGGCGGCTGTCGGACGGCGCCTCCGTGCTCGACGTGGTGGCCGCCATGCACCCGACGGCCGCCGTCGGCGGCACTCCCACCGGGGCGGCCCTGCGCGTCATCCGGGAGCTGGAGGGCATGGAGCGTGCCGGCTATTCGGGCCCCGTCGGCTGGATCGACTCCAGGGGCGACGGCGAGTGGGGCATCGCGCTGCGCTGCGCGCAGATCTCCGGCCGCCGCGCCCGGCTGTTCGCCGGCTGCGGCATCATGGCCGGGTCGGACCCGGCCGCCGAGCTCGCCGAGGCCCGGGCGAAGTTCCGCGTCATGCGGTACGCCCTGGAAGGCTGAGCGACCGGCCCACCACACCGGAGCCGCCCCGGGGGGATCAGCGCGGCGCCGTACGGCCTCGCGCCCGGGCCAGATGGGTCGTGCCGCCGGAACGGACATCGGCGCGGCCGGCGGTCGCGGTGGCCAGCCACTCCTCGAAGCCGGGCATCGCGTCGCAGGCCACCGCGACCTCGAACGTGACGCGCGCGCCGTAGTCCACGCCGCGCAGCGGGTACGGCGAGGCGCGCAGATCGTTCTCCAGCCGCCCGGCGTGCGCGTGGTCGATCGTCACGGCGGCGACGGTCGCCGGGACCATCTCGACGCTCTCGGCCCGGTCGAGCGTCTCCCCCACCGCGCCGCCGTACGCGCGGGCCAGTCCCCCGGCGCCCAGCAGCACGCCGCCGAAGTAGCGGGTGACCACGGCCACGACGTCGGCGAAGCCGCGCCGGGTGAGCATCTCCAGCATCGGCGTGCCCGCCGTGCCCCCGGGCTCGCCGTCGTCGTCGGCCTTGCGCAGGTCCGGCCCGATGACGTACGCCGTGCAGTTGTGCGTGGCGTCGGCGTACCGCCGCCTGCGCTCGGCGATGAACTCCCGCGCGGCCTCCTCGGTCTCCACCGGCGCGATCGCGCAGATGAACCGCGAACGGCGGACCTCGGTCTCGTGCTCGATGGTGTTCTTGATCGTCAGGTACGGCTCGGCCACGACGCCCAGGCTACTTGGAGCGGCATCCGAGATCGCCGCCCGTCCCGCCGACGTGGTTGTCCGTCCCGCCCGGGGGTAGGGCGAGCGTGACGGCCCCACGTGTCGTGGGCGCCGCGCGGGCGGGAGGCACGGGCGGTCTCCCGGGCGAAGCGGGGAGGACGCGATGCTCCTCAGTCTGCCGGAGCGCGAACGGCTGATGATCTACACGGCGGCCAGGCTCGCCCAGGAGCGCAGGGAACGGGGGCTCAGGCTGAACCTCCCCGAGGCGACCGCGCTCATCGCCTCGTTCCTCCTCGAAGGCGCCCGTGACGGGCGTACCAAGGCCGACCTGGAGGAGGCCGGGCGGGGTCTGCTGCGGCGCGACGAGGTGATGGACGGGGTCCCCGAGATGCTGAGCCAGGTGCAGGTGGAGGCCACCTTCCCCGACGGCACCAAGCTGATCGCGGTGCAGGAGCCGATCCGGTGAGCCTCGGGGCCGGGTAGGGAGGGGCTCATGCCCGCGTCGGGACTGGGGCGGATGCTCGGGCTGGTGCAGCCCGGCGCCGACTCCGGCGATCGGGAGACGGCGCCGGGTCAGATCGTGTACGGCCCGGGACCGGTCACGATCAACGCCGGCCGCCCGGTGACGCCGATGACCGTGACCAACACGGCGGATCGGCCGATCAGCGTCGGCTCGCACTATCACTTCGCCGAGGCGAATCCTGCGCTGCGGTTCGACCGCGACCTGGCCTGGGGGCGGCGGCTGAACATCCTCGCCGGTGCGATGGTGCGGTTCGACCCGGGAACGACGGTGGAGGTGGAGCTCGTCCCGCTGGGCGGCCGGCGGATCGTGCGCGGGCTGCGCGGCGAGTGCGGGGGTGCGCTCGATGGCTGAGATCGACCGGCGCCGGTACGCGGCGTCCCTGGGGCCCATCACCGGCGACCGGATCCGCCTGGCCGACACCGACCTGTTCATCGAGATCGAGGAGGACCGTTGCGTCGGCGGCGACGAGACGGTCTTCGGCGGCGGCAAGTCCGGCAGGGAGTCGCAGGGACAGTCGCACACGCCCCGGGCCGAGGGCACGCCCGACCTGGTGATCACCGGGGTGGTGATCCTGGATCACTGGGGGGTCGTCAAGGCCGACGTGGGGGTGCGGGACGGCCGGATCACCGCGATCGGCAAAAGCGGCAACCCCGACATCATGGACGGGGTCCATCCGGATCTCGTGGTCGGTCCTGCCACCGAGCTCGTCAGCGGCTACGGGAAGATCATGACGGCGGGTACGGTCGACACCCACGTCCATTTCGTGTCTCCGGACATGTCGGTGGTGGCGCTGGAGTCCGGCACCACCACCCTGGTCGGCGGCGGCACCGGACCGACGGAGGGATCGAAGGCCGCGCTGGCCACCCCGGCCGGCTGGTGGGTCGAGCGGATGCTGGAGGCGTTCGACCCCTGGCCGGTCAACGTCCTGTTCCTCGGCCGGGGCACCACGGTCTCACGGGAGGCGCTGTGGGAGCAGCTACGCTCCGGGATGGGCGGGTTCAAGTGCCACGAGGACTGGGGCGCCACCCCCGCCGTGATCGACGCCGCCCTCAGCGTGGCCGAGGCCGCCGGAGTGCAGGTCGCCATCCACAGCGACACGCTCAACGAGGCCGGCTTCGTCGAGGATCTGCTGCGCACCGTGGCCGGCCGCAACTTCCACGCCTTCCACACCGAGGGCGCCGGGGGCGGGCACGCCCCGGACATCATCCGGATCGCGGGCGAGCCCAACGTGCTGCCGTCCTCGACCACCCCGACCCGGCCCTTCACCGTCAACACCCCAGGCGAGCAGCTCGACATCTGCCTGATCGCCCATCACCTGAATCCGGCCGTCCCGGCCGAGCTGGCGTTCGCGGAAAGCCGCGTCCGCGCCTCGACGATGGCCGCCGAGGACATCCTTCAGGACATGGGCGCCATCTCGGCCATGTCGTCCGACGCCCAGGCGATGGGCCGGCTCGGGGAGGTGGTGCGCCGCACCTGGCAGACCGCGCACGTCATGAAACGGCTGCGCGGGCCGCTGCCGGGGGACGGTCCCGCCGACAACCACCGCGCCCGCCGCTACGTCGCCAAATACACCATCGTCCCCGCGGTGATCCACGGCCTGGAGCACGAGATCGGCTCGATCAAGCCGGGCAAGCTCGCCGACCTGGTGCTGTGGGAGCCCGCCCTGTTCGGGGTGCGGCCCTCCGCCGTCTACAAGGCGGGTATGGCCGCGCTCGCCCTGCTCGGCGACCCCAACGCGGCGGTGCCCACACCGCAGCCGGTGCTGCCGCGCCTCGGGTACAACGTGCACAGCAGGGCGGCGGCCGCCACCGGCGTGGCGTTCGTCGCACCGGCCGCGATCGAGGACGGGCTGGCCGACCGGCTCGCCGTCGAACGCCGTCTCGTCCCCGTGACGGACATGCGCGGCCGGACCAAGGCCGACCTCCCGGAGAACGACGCGCTGCCCGTCATCGAGGTCGACCCGGACACCTTCAGCGTCCGCATCGACGGCCGCCTGGTGGACCACGCCCCGGCCACGGAACTGCCCATGACCCAGCGATACTTCCTGTTCTGATGAACGCCGGGCATGCGACGGACTCCGGCCACCCCGGCGGCGGCCGGCCATGCCTCGCCACGCTGCTGCTGCTGACCGACGGCCGCTACCCGTCCGGCGCCCACGCGCACTCGGGCGGGCTGGAGGCGGCGGCCGCCGCGGGCCTGGTCCACGACACCGCCACCCTGGCCGCGTTCCTGACGGGCCGCGCCGCCACCAGCGGAGCCACCGCCGCCGCCTTCGCCGCCGCGTCCTGCGCCCGGTTCCCCCCGCGTGAGGGCTCCGGCGGCCCGCACGACGCGTTCGGCCTCCTGGACGCCGAACTCGACGCGCGCATCCCCTCCCCCGCCCTGCGCGCCGCCTCGCGCACGCTCGGCCGTCAGCTCCTGCGCGCCGCGCTGGCCATGCGCCCGCACCCCGGGCTCGGCGAACTCGCCGAAGGCCCGTCCGGCGGCCCGCACCAGCCGATCGCGCTCGGCGCGACCGCACGCGCACTCGGGCTCACCCCCCGCGCGGCGGCGGCAGCGGCCCTGCACGAGACGGTCACCGGGCCGGCCACCGCGGCGATCCGGCTGCTGGGCCTCGACCCCTTCGCCGTCCACGCGATCCTCGTCCGCCTCGCCCCGGACCTGGACGAGCTGGCCCATGCGGCGGCCGGGCACGCGCTCGCACCACCCGAGCTGTTGCCCTCCCCCGGCGCCCCGCTGCTCGACGTCTTCGCCGAAGCCCACGCCCGCTGGGAGGTGCGTCTGTTTGCGTCCTGACGACGACCGGCGGTCCCGCCGCGCCGGGGACCGCCGTGCGGAAGAGCGCGCGTACGGCGGCGGCCGTCCCGGCGGCCCGCCCGGGCCCGACCGGCCACTGCGGATCGGCCTCGGCGGCCCGGTCGGGTCGGGCAAGACCGCGCTCGTGGCCGCCCTGTGCCGCCACCTGGCCGGGCGGCTGGAGATGGCGGTGGTGACCAACGACATCTACACCACGGAAGACGCCGAGTTCCTGCTCCGCGAGGCCGTCCTGCCCGCCGAGCGCATCCGCGCCGTGCAGACCGGCTGCTGCCCGCACACCGCCATCCGCGACGACATCTCCGCGAACCTGGAGGCGGTCGACGAACTCGTCCGCACGCTGCCGCCGCTCGACCTGCTGCTGATCGAGAGCGGCGGGGACAATCTCACCGCCACCTTCAGCCGCGGCCTGGTCCACCACCAGATCTTCATCCTCGACGTCGCCGGAGGCGACAAGCTGCCCCGCAAGGGCGGTCCCGGCGTCACCTCCGCCGACCTGCTGGTGATCAACAAGACCGACCTGGCCGACCGAGTGGGCGCCGATCTTTCCGTGATGGCCCGCGACGCCAGGGCCAGGCGCGGCGATCGCCCCGTCTGCTTCCTGTCCCTCGTCCACGACCCCTCCGCGCACGAGGTCGCTGCCTGGGTGTGCGAACGGCTGGCGGCGGCCGGCCACGCCGGGTGATCCCCGAGCCGGCGCGGCTGGCCACAGAACCCGATCCGCCGGCCGGCACCCGCGTCCGGCTGCTGCGTTCCGCCTGGCCGCTCATGCTCCGCCGTACGCTCCCGTGCGCGTCGGCGCCGATCGCCGCCTGGAGCCGGCGCGACGCCACCGCCGCCTGGGTCCATCTGGTCGCGGGCGGCGCCGGTCCGCTCGGCGGCGACCGCCTGCGGCTGGAGGTCGACGTCGGCGCTCGCAGCACCCTCGTGCTCGGCGAGGTCTCCCCGACGCTGCTGCTGCCCGGCCCGTACGACGAGGAGTCGCGGACCGAGTTCGACATCCGTGTCGGCCCGCTGGGCACGCTCGTGTGGCTGCCCCAGCCGGTCGTCCCGGCGGCCGGCTGCCGCCACCGCACCGACATCCGGATCGCCCTGCATCATGACTCCCGTCTGCTGCTGCGGGAGGAGGTCCTGTTCGGCCGGTACGGCGAAACGCCCGGCACGCTTCGTCAGCGCCTGCGCGCCACGGCGGGCGGCCGCGTGCTGTACGACCAGGAACTCGTGGTCGGGCCGGAGGCTCCCGGCTGGGACGGACCCGCCGTCACGGCGGGCCTGCACGCCGCGGGCACCGTGCTGCTGGCCGACGCGACTCTTGTGGAGTCGCGGCCCGGACGGCACCCGCACTCCGGCGGCCTCGACGAGCACACGGCTCTGTTCGCGCTGCCGGGCCCCGGTCTCGCGTTCACCGCGCTCGCCCCGGACTCGGCGACGCTCCGGCGGCGGCTGGACTCGGCGGTGGACGCGCTGCTGTCCGGGCCCGATCGAAAAGGCCCCGGCTGATCCGAGGTCACCGGTGGGACGGGCTCAGCGGGCGCTCACCGGCTCCGGGGTCTCCTCCTCCCGCATGGCCGCGGCCGCCTTGCGCTTCAGCCAGACCGTGCCGGCCACGCCGCACAGGACGGCCACCACGAGGCCCACCCAGGAGAAGCCCTTCAGCCACCGGTCGGCCACGATGCCCAGGTAGTAGACGGCCGCCGTGGTGCCGCCCGCCCACACGATGCCGCCGAGGACGTTCGCGACCAGGAACCGCCAGTACGGCATGTGCAGCGCCCCGGCGAGCGGGCCGGCGAGGATGCGCAGCAGGGCCACGAACCGGCCGAAGAACACCGCCCACACGCCCCAGCGCTGGAAGAGGTGCTCGGCCTTGGCGATGTGGGCCGGCCCGAAGTGCTTGGGAAAGCGCCGACCGAGCCGGTCGAACAGCGGTCTGCCGCCCTTGCGCCCGATGAGATAGCCGAGCGAGTCCCCCACGATGGCCCCGGTGCTCGCGCAGACGCCGACGATGAGCGGGCTGACCACGCCCTTGGCCGACAGCAGCGCCGAGCTCACCAGGACGATCTCCCCGGGAAGGGGGATCCCCAGGCTTTCGAGGCCGACGACACCGCCCACGAGCACATAGACCCAGATGGCCGGGATCGTCTGCAGCCACTCCTCGACGTGCATGTCACTCCTCTGCGGGGCAAGGACACGACCATTGTGCCGTCGCCCCGGTCACCCGGCATCCCTCTCGGGGACCATGCCGGATCAGACCACGGGACGACCCCGCCTCGAGATCGCTCCCCTGAAGGTCACTTCCGCATCGCCGCGTGTGCGGCCTCGCGCATCGCGGCGTGCACCTCGGCGTTGTGGTGACGGTCGGTGCGGACCTCGACCATGCGCAGACCGTCTCCCTTGATGGCCCTGGGCAGCTCATCGATGTCCTCTAGCAGCGTATACGGAACGTCGGCCGCGGCGGCGAGGTGGCCCAGGTCCACGCCGTGCGGCGTGCCGAAGACCCGCTCGAACGACTCGGCCAGCGCCGCCTGCGGCAGCATCGAGAAGATCCCGCCGCCGTCGTTGTTGACCACGACCAGGCACAGGTCCGGCCGGGGTTCGCGCGGACCGAGGATCAGCCCGTTCTGGTCGTGCAGCAGCGTAAGATCGCCGATCAGCGCGAAGGCGGGCCCGTTGTGGGCGAGCGCGGCGCCGACGGCCGTGGAGACCAGTCCGTCGATCCCCGAGGCGCCCCTGGACGCCATCAGCCGCAGGCCGCGGCGCGGGCGCATGGTCTGGTCGAGGTCCCTGATCGGCATCGACGACCCGCACAGCAGCAACGCCCCGTTGGGCAGCGCCTCCGCCAGGTCCCTGGCCAGCCGGGGCTCGCTCAGCCCGGAGGAGTCGAGCACCCGGTCGATCGCCTGGCGGGCCAGATAGTCGGCGTGCCGCCAGGAGCTCAGCCAGGAGTCGTCGCCCGAGACGATCGGGATCTCCACGGCCTGGGCGACCTGGGTGGCCGAGCGGGTGGGGTCGGGCCAGCGGGTCAGGTCCCCCGCCACGACGATGTGCTCCCCGGCCCCGCCCAGCCACGACAGCAGCGACCGCGACAGCCCCGGGCGGCCGAGGGTGACCACGACGTCCGGCCGGTGGGCCGCCGCGAACTCCTCGTCGCCGAGGAGGAAGTGGTAGGCCGAGACGGCGTGGTCGCCGTACCTGCCGCCGCCGTTGGGCTCCGACAGCACCGGCCAGCCGGCCATGCCCGCGGCGGCGACGTACCGCCTGACGTTGGCCGCGCCGTCGCCCACCACGAGCACGCCGCGGCGGGTCGGCGGGATGTGCAGCGCGGGCGCCGGCGGCACGACCCTCGTCCGCACCCACGGGCGGTCGCCCTCGGCGGCCAGCGGCTCGCACCAGCTCACGTCTCCGTCGGGGACGAGCGGCTCGCGGAAGGCCGCGTTCAGGTGGACGGGCCCGGGGTCGTACGGCCCGGCGGCCCGCTGGTAGGCCCGGCAGACGAGGGACCGCCAGTACGCCACCTGGCCGGGCCGCTCCTCCGGCGTGCCGATCTCGGCGAACCAGCGTACGGCCGAGCCGTACATCTTGATCTGGTCGATCGTCTGGTTGGCTCCGGTGGCACGCAGCTCCGGCGGCCGGTCGGCGGTCAGCAGGAGCAGCGGCACGCCCGACTCCGACGCCTCGATCACCGCCGGATGGAAGTTGGCCGCCGCCGTGCCGGAGGTGCACACGAGGGCGACCGGCCGTTCGGAGCGTCTGGCGAGGCCGAGCGCGAGATAGGCGGCGGACCGCTCGTCGATGCGCACGTGCAGGCGCAGCCGCGGCTGGGCGTGTGCCGCGAGCGCGAGCGGTGCGGAACGGGAGCCGGGGGAGAGCACCAGGTCGGTCATCCCGCAACGCACCAGCTCGTCGACCAGGACGGTCGCCAGCGCGGTCGCGGGATTCACGGCCGGCGGGGGAACTTCGCGAAGTCGGGCTTGCGCTTCTCCTTGAACGCGTCGCGGCCCTCCTGGGCCTCCTCGCTCATGTAGTAGATGAGCGTGGCGTCACCGGCGAACTGCTGCATGCCGGCCGCGCCGTCGGTGACCGCGTTGAGCGCGCCCTTGAGCATGCGCAGCGCGAGCGGCGACTTCTCCAGCAGTTCGCGGGCCCACTGGACGGTCTCCTCCTCCAGCCGCTCCAGCGGGACGACGGCGTTGACCAGGCCCCACTGCAGGGCGGTCTGCGCGTCGTACTGGCGGCACAGGTACCAGATCTCCCTGGCCCGCTTGAGCCCGACCGTCTCGGCCAGCAGCCAGGAGCCGTACCCGCCGTCGAACGAACCCACCTTGGGCCCGGTCTGGCCGAACCTGGCGTTGTCCGCCGCGATCGTCAGATCGCAGCACACGTGCAGGACGTGACCACCGCCGATGGCGTAGCCCGCGACCATCGCGATGACCGGCTTGGGGCAGCGGCGGATCTGCACCTGCAGGTCGAGCACGTTCAGCCGGCCGATGCCGTGGGTCTTGTCGTCCACATAGCCGTCGTCACCGCGGATCTTCTGATCGCCGCCCGAGCAGAACGCCCTGTCACCGGCCCCGGTGAGGATGATCACACCGACCTCGGTGTCCTCCTGCGCGAGATTGAACGCCTCGCGCAGCTCGAACAGGGTCGTGGGGCGGAACGCGTTGTGTCGCTCGGGCCGATTGATCGTGATCTTTGCGATGCCCTCCGCGGTCTCGTAGACGATGTCCTCGTACTCGCCCGACCGCTTCCAATCGACCCCGCTCGCCACACTCGCTCCTCAGTCACGTCAGCTACCGGCCGGGCACTCCCGGGAGTGCCCGGACTAACCTTACGACCGTGCTCACCCGTCTCGGACACCACCCGGCGCAACCCTTCGACGGCACGGCCGCGGCCCGGCCGGTGCACGCCCTGCTCATCCCGCCGGGTCCGGAACTGTTCGAGGCCGTACGGCTCGCGCTGTCGGGCGACGGGCCGGCCGTGCTGCCGCTCTCGCCCGACCTGCCCAGGCCCGCGCTTGCGGCGGCGCTGGCCTCGCTGCGTCCCACCCACGTCGTGACCTCCGACGGCGTACGACGTGAGCCGGACGGGCGGCCGACCTCCGCCGCCGTGATCATCGCGACCTCCGGGTCCACCGGTGCGCCCAAGGGGGTCGAGCTGCCGGCCGAGGCGCTGACCGCCTCGGCCCGGGCCTCGCTGACCCGGCTGGGCGCCCGGCGGGGCGACCGGTGGCTGTGCTGCCTGCCGCCGTCGCACATCTCGGGCATGCAGGTGCTCGTACGGTCACTGCTGTGCGAGACCGAGCCGGTCATCCACCCGCGCTTCTCCCCCGGCGACGTCGCCGCCTCGGGAGCCGATCACGTGTCGCTGGTCCCGACCCAGCTGCGCCGCATGATCGACGCCGGGGCCGACGTCGCGGCCTTCCGCACGATCCTGCTGGGCGGCGCGGCCGCTCCCCCCGGTCTGCTCGACGCGGTCCGTACGGCCGGGGCGCGCGTCGTCACGACGTACGGCATGAGCGAGACCAGCGGCGGATGCGTGTACGACGGCGTCCCCCTTGACAATGTAGATCTCAAAATCGGGGACGACGGCCGGGTGCGGATCCGCGGGCCGGTGCTCTTCTCCGGATATCGGCTGCGCGAGGAGCGGCCGTTCGAGGACGGCTGGTTCGTCGCCTCCGATCTGGGCACGATCGAGGGCGGCCGGTTGCGGGTGCTGGGCCGGGCCGACGACGTGATCAACACCGGGGGCCGGAAGGTGGTCGCGGGCGCCGTCGCCGAGGTCCTGGCCGGCCACCCCCGGGTGAGGGACGTCGTGGTGGTCGGCCGTCCCGACCCGGAGTGGGGTGAGATCGTCGAGGCGGTGGTGGTCTGCCGGGACGAGGAGGTGACCCTCGCGGAACTGCGGGACTTCGCCAAGGAGCGGCTGCCGGCCTACGCCGCGCCGCGCACTGTGCGGCTTGTGTCCCGGATTCCGCTGTTGCCGAACGGAAAACCGGATATGGTCGCCCTGCGGAACCAAAGCTGACCACCGCGCGTCTATCCGGTCAGGGAGTGGTTCACGAGTGCCGAAGGGGGGACGCGGATGAAACCGGCCCAGAAGATGCTGGTCTCCACAGGCGTCGTCGGCGCCGTCCTCATCGGCGGGGTCGCCGTCACCGCGGCGGCCTCGGCCAACCGCCTGCGGGAGGCCGCGACCCAGATGACCGTCCTGCACCAGGGCCCGGGACGGGCCACCCCGTCGGCCTCCGACGAGGAGACCGCGAGTCCAGCGACCGAGCACCCGGCCACCCAGGACGACCCCGACGTCGTGTCGAAGGAGTTCGACATCGACCCCGGCCAGGTCTCCGACTACTGGACCACCCAGCGCATGCGGGACGCCGACCCCATGCCAGAACCGCAGGTCAGCATCATCGTCCCCTCCGACATCGACTGACTCCCCCCACTCCACCCCACCCCTTGGGCGTGATCTTGTAGTTTCTCGCAGAGATGCCCGCCGACCTGCGCCCCTCCCGTCCGTGATCTCGCAGAAACTCGCAGCCATCCGCTCCGACCTGCGAGAAGGCATTTGCCGATCTTGCACTTCTCCGTAAATGCAAGATCACGAATACCGTTTCCGCTGGTCAGCCATGACATGTGCGAGGAACTGCAAGATCACGGAGGATGTCGTGCCTGCTGAGCGCGTACGGCTGCGAGCATTCGCAAGATCACCGCGGGAGGGGGGTGGTCCGGGGTGAGGGAACAAACTGGGCGCGACGGCGTTATTGCTACTGGTGCGCCGAGCCGCCGAGAGACCGCCGCGCCCAATCGCAAGCACCCACAATGACGGACTCCGTCAAGGAGGAGGTGTCTACATGCCCCGGACCTCCGTGGCGACCTCGCTCGGGCACGAGGTGACCCCGACGACTCTCGACCAACTGCTGGAGCGAGGGCGGGCCAAGGGTCGTCTCTCCCTGCCGGAGCTGCGCGAGGCCTTCACGCAGGCCGGCGTCAGCCCCGCCGAGGGCCGTACGATCCTGCGTGAGCTGACCGAGGCCGGCGTCGACCTCGCGGCCGACGACGGACCGAAGACGACGTCCGCACGGATGACCCCCGCGAAGAAGGCGGCCGCCCCGAAGACCCGCAGGACCGCCGAGGTCGCGGAGCGCCCCCAGCCGGCCGACGAGAGCCCCAGGACCACCGCCCCCGCCGAGCGGACCGACGACGGCGCCGCCGCGGACGACACCGTCAAGAGCGTCAAGGCCGCGAGGACCACCAGGACGCGCAGGACGCGCAAGACCGCCGGTACGGCCGCTGCCGCCGCCCCGGGCACGACGGAGGACGCCGACCTCGATCCGGAGCGGGCGGCCGAGGCCGCCGCCGACGTCGAGGAGACCGAGGTCGTCGACCTCGACGACACCTCCTCGGTGATGGGCGACTCCGTCCACACCTACCTGAAGTCGATCGGCCGCCGGACGCTGCTGACCGCGGCCCAGGAGGTCGAACTGGCCAAGCGCATCGAGGCCGGGCTGTACGCCGAGTACAAGCTGGAAGCGGCCCTGGAGAACGGCGAGAAGCCGCCGCCGGGCGTGCGCGACGACCTCGAGTGGATCATCGAGGACGGCAGGCGCGCCAAGGACCACATGCTGGAGGCGAACCTCCGCCTGGTGGTGTCGGTCGCCAAGAAGTACACCGACCGCGGCATGTCGCTGCTCGACGTCGTCCAGGAGGGCAACCTCGGCCTGATCCGGGCGGTCGAGAAGTTCGACTACACCAAGGGCTACAAGTTCTCCACGTACGCCATGTGGTGGATCAGGCAGGCCATCCAGCGCGGCTTCGCCGACTCGGCCCGCACGATCCGGCTGCCCGTCCACGTGCTGGAGATGCTGTCGAAGCTGTCGCGGGTCGAGCGCGACATGCACCAGCGGCTCGGCCGGGAACCCACGCCCGAGGAGCTGGCGGTCGAGCTGGACAAGACCCCGGACCAGATCGAGGAGCTGCTCCGTACGAGCAGGCAGCCGATCAGCCTCGACTCCACGATCGGCGAGGACGGCGAGACCCGCATCGGCGACCTGATCGAGGACGTGGACTCCCCCGAGGCCTCCGAGGTCGTGGACCGGCAGCTGCTGGCGGAACAGCTCAAGGGCGTCCTGGGCAACCTGTCGCCGCGCGAGGCGAAGATCATGAGCCTGCGCTTCGGGCTGACCGACGGCAAGCCGCACACGCTCGACGAGATCGGCAAGCACCTGGGCCTCACCCGGGAGCGGATCCGCCAGCTCGAGAAGGAGTCGCTGTCCAAGCTCCGCCACCCGAGCAACACCCGCCCGCTCCTCGACTGGGCCAGCTGACCCGACCACCTCACGCGTACGGCCCGCGCCATCCCGGCGCGGGCCGTACGCGTGTCGGCGGCCGCCCTCTCAGCGGACCGCCGCGTGGCCGTGCTCTCAGCGGGCCGCAGCGCAGCCGTGGTCTCAGCGGGCCGCCGCGTAGGTCCGGGGAACCCTCGGGAGGCCCAGCTTGTTCTCCTCCCGCAGCGTGCGCAGGCGGCTGACCTCGGCCGTCCACAGCGCCCCGTCGGGGGTGGCCCTGGCCTTGCGCCGCACGATGCGGTCGTCGTACGCCTTGATCCCGAGCGTGGCCCGCTGCCCGGCCTCGGCGGCGCGCAGCGCCTCGGTGAGCGCGCGATCGAGGGCGAGGCCGGCCGCACGCCGCTCGGCCACCGACCCCCCGGCGGCCTGCACCGCGTGCAGGTGCCGCTCGGCCGCGCGGGCCTTCTCCAGCAGGGCCGGGTAGCCCTTTCCGATCTCCAGGTCCG
Organism: Sphaerimonospora mesophila; assembly: GCF_001417795.1. Lineage (NCBI taxonomy): Bacteria > Bacillati > Actinomycetota > Actinomycetes > Streptosporangiales > Streptosporangiaceae > Sphaerimonospora > Sphaerimonospora mesophila. The sequence continues at coordinate 388,745 of NZ_BCBX01000031.1, forward strand.
CGTGGTAGCGGACTTCCGCCTCCCGGCTCACCCGCGGACGGAAAAACGCCATCGTCAGCTCCTCCAGATCCGGCGAACGCATCGCCTCCGGGTAGCGTACGCGCTGCCCGGCGAGCCCCGCACATCGCGTCCGCCCGTCCACCCTCGTTTACAAAGTAAGGTGACGTGTGGCAGGGTGGTCCCCATGCCGGCCAAACGCCCACCCGTCCCGCTGTCCCGGGAACGCATCATCGACGCCGCCCTGCACATCGCCGACGGGCAGGGCCTGCGCCGGCTGACCATGCGCCGGCTCGGCGACGCCCTCCAGGTGGAGGCGATGGCCGTCTACCATCACCTCCCCCGCGGCAAGGAGGCGCTGATGGACGCGCTCGCCGAGCACGTCACCGCCGTACGGGTCGACCCCGGTGGATCGGGCGCCGCGCCCTCCTGGCAGGATCTGGCCCGGGCCTGGGCCCGCGCGAGCCGTACGGCGCTGCTGGAACATCCCGGGGTGCTGTCGCTGGCCCTGGTCAAGCCGCCCAAGGGCGCGGCGCTGATCTCCATCGGGGAGCAGACCGAGCAGTTGCGGGAGGCCGGGCTGGGCGACGCGGCCCCGGCCGCTGTGCGGGCCCTGCGCGCCTACGTCCTCGGCAGCGTCGCCGTCGAGGTCCAGCAGTCCGGCTGGGCCGACCCCGACGCCGACGTCGTGAACGCGCGTACGGCCGAGGGCAAGCGGGAGTTCGAGCAGGGGCTCGACGCCCTCATCGCCGGTCTCGGCGGATGACGAAGCGGTTAAGAAGCGGATAACGAATCAGTTACCAGACGGTCGGCGTGTCGAGGTTGGACCGTTATCGTCCGTGAGGCACTCTTGTGTACTGGGTCACATCAGGTGTGCCACAGCCTGTTCGGGGGCGATCCGACCAGACGGGGTTCGTCGACGTCCGGCCGGTTCACGACCTGATCGGGTGGCGGTGCGAGCCCCCCTCCGAGCGGCGGAAACCGCCCGAACGGACTATGTCGCTCTGATGCGGCCGCCCCGCAGACTGGTGTCGTCCAGTGTGCGGTGTGTCACAACGTCAACCCCATACGCTCAATCTCCCGAAGTAGGGAAGGAAGACATCGGTGGCAACGCCCACTGGGGTCATCACTGACCCGGCCGTCCGATGACGACCCGCGAGCGAACGAGAAAGACACGGAGCCCCGGCGATGTGCCCTCATGAACCGGCCTGTCCCAGTGCCGAAGCGAAGGACCGCGAAGCCGCGCGTACGGTGGCGTCGCACCCGGAGCAGGGCTGGAGCCTGCTCTGCAACGGCGTCGTGCTGTTCGAGGACACCGGCGAACTACTTCCCGACGGCGGCGTCATCGCCCCGCACCGCCCCACCGACATGACCGTCAACGCCGCCTGAGCCCCTCGCGGCCGTTTCCAGCAGTTCCGGCAGCCAGCGCGCGACCTCCTCGCCCACCAGGGCGGGGTCTTTCTTCAACTCGTGCCCCTCGCCCGGGAGGACCACGAGGCGCGCCGCGTCGGCCTCGTCCGGGACGCCGAACGGGTCGCGATCTCCGTTGATCACCAGTACGGGGGTCGCCGCCTGCCTGAGCTCCCCCGCGCGTGAGCGGTCCGGCTTGCCCGGGGGGTGCAGCGGGAACGCCAGCGCGATCACTCCTGTCGCGCCGGCGGCCCGTGCCGTACGGCAGGCCACCCTGGCCCCGTTGCTCCGGCCGCCCTGGACGAGGGGCAGGCCGGGGTGGCGCTCACGCAGCTCGGCCACGATGGCCAGCCACGCCTCGTCCTGTTTCGCCGCCGAGCCGGGGGCCCGCGCGCCGCGCAGCCGGAACGGCTGGACGACCCGGGCCACGGTGCCGCCGATCTTCAGTGCGGCGTCCCGTACGGCCAGCAGGTCGGGGGCGTCGATCCCGCCCGAGGACCCGTGGGTCAGCACCAGCAGCAGCCTGGGATCGGGCGCCTCGTCCACCTCGGCCAGCGCCGGGCCGTACGGGGTCGCGATCTCCATGGGACGACGGTATCGCCTCCGCCTTCAGCAGGAGCGGCCGCCCCTCCCCTTGGAGGAGACCACCCGAGCCGCGGAAGAGGCAGAATGGCAGCGTGCCGGAATCAGCATCGCAGCCGCCCGCGCCGGGCCACCCGACCGCTGGCCACCCCGCCGTGGCCCAGCCCCCGCCCGCCTGGCCGCAGCCTCAGCAGCCCTATCCCCCGCCGCCGCCCTACCCGCCCCAGTTACAACAGACACAGGTACAACAGACACAGGTACAACCGGCACAGATGCAGCCGACGCACTTCCCGCCCGCACCGGGCCAGCCACCACCGCAGCCGGTCGCGCCGTCGACCCGTGAGGACCTGCGCGCCGTCCTGGCCGCCCGGCGGGATCTGGGGGCGGAGTACGAGGACGCCCTGGTCGACTCGTTCCTCGACAAGCTCGACGTGGAGATCGCCGCGCGGGTGCGGGGCGAGGTCGCGGCCCAGCTGGCGCACCAGCGGCAGGGCGTGCCGCAGCAGGAGAAGAAGGACAGCGGAGTCGGGGTGGCCCTCGGCTCCCTCGCCCTGGGGATCCCGTTGACCGGGGCCGCCGGGGCCACCGCCGGAGGCCCCGGTCTGATGCTCGTCTGGTTCGGGATCATCGCCGTGAACGTGGCCTACGCGCTCGGCCGGCGCAGGCAGCGCTGACCGATCGGCTGACGGGTCGGGTGCACGCGCACGAGCCGCGAATCACGGGTGGGCGCGCGAGGTCTCAGCGGGTGCTCTCCGCGGTTTCCTGGCTCGATGACATGGCCGGACGGACGTCCCGGCCCAGGCGGAGCCGCACCTGCTCGGCCAGCGCCGGGTCCGGGTGGTCCAGCCCGTAGCGCCAGACCATGGCGGCGTCGCCGTCACGGCCGCGCAGCGGCAGGGTCCGGGCCAGCAGTTCGATGGCGAGGGCTCCGGTGCCGGCGTCGGCGCCCTCCCGGCGGCCCTCCTCGACCGCGTCGGCGAACTCGGCGCACGCCAGCTCCAGGTGGGCGATGCCGAGCAGGACCCGCAGGCGGGCGGCGTCCGCCACCGCCTCCACCGACAGCGCCCGGACCAGCACGTCCGCCGCCTGCTCCGGCTCGCCCTCCTCCAGCAGCAGCTCCGCCATGCGCTCGGCGACGGCCGACAGGCCGGCGCCCGCCTCCGCCCGGTCCGGCGACTCCGGGTCCTCGGCCAGCTCGGCGAAGATCGCCGCCGCGCCGTCCAGGTCGCCGGACCGTGCCAACTGGTGAGCCTGGGCGAGCCGGTGGGCATCGTCGAGCCGCCCGGGGTCGATGGCCGTCATCGAGGGGCCTCGCATCGGATCTGGATGACAGGAAACGATCACCAGGATCCTAGCGTCCCGGCCGCCGGGCGGGACCGACATGCGCAAAACCGTACGGAACTCAGCCCTCGTAGGCGTCCAGGGGCGGGCAGGAGCAGACGAGGTTGCGGTCGCCGTACGCCTGGTCGATCCGCCGGACGGGCGGCCAGTACTTGTTCTCCCGCGACCCCGGCATCGGATAGGCGGCCACGCTACGCGGGTACGGGTGCGGCCACTCGTCCGCGGTCAGGCAGTCCGCGGTGTGCGGGGCATTCCTGAGCGGATTGTCCACCTTGTCGTACTCTCCCGACGCCACGCGGGCGATCTCCTCCCGAATGGCGATCATCGCGTCGGCGAAGCGGTCGAGCTCGGCCAGGTTCTCGCTCTCGGTCGGCTCGATCATCAGCGTGCCGGCGACGGGGAACGACATGGTGGGCGCGTGGAAGCCGTAGTCGACCAGCCGCTTGGCCACGTCGTCGACCGTGACGCCGGTCTCCTTGGTGATCGGCCGCAGATCGATGATGCACTCGTGCGCCACCAGCCCGCCGCGGCCGGTGTAGAGCACCGGGTAGTGCGGCGCGAGCCGCCGGGCGAGGTAGTTGGCCGACAGGATCGCCTGCTCGGTGGCCTGACGCAGCCCCTCGCCGCCCATCATCCTGAGGTAGGCCCAGGAGATGGGCAGGATGCCCGCCGAGCCGTACGGCGCGGCCGACACGTGCCGGGGCAGGTGGGGGGCGAGGTGGGCCTTGACCGCGACCGGGCCGACACCGGGCCCGCCCCCGCCGTGCGGGATGCAGAACGTCTTGTGCAGGTTCAGGTGGGAGACGTCGGCGCCGAACTCACCGAGCCGGGCCAGGCCGACCAGCGCGTTGAGGTTCGCCCCGTCCACGTAGACCTGGCCGCCGGCCGCGTGGACCCGCTCGCAGATCTCGACGATCGTCTCCTCGTACACCCCGTGTGTCGAGGGGTACGTCACCATGATCGCGGCCAGCGCGTCACGATGCTTTTCGATCTTCGTGGCGAGGTCGCCGAGGTCGACGTTGCCTTCGGCGTCGCAGGCCACCACGACCACCCGCATCCCGGCCATGACGGCGCTGGCGGCGTTGGTCCCGTGGGCGGACGAGGGGATGAGGCAGACGTCGCGTCCGGTCTCGCCACGGGAGCGGTGGTAGCCCCGGATGGCCAGCAGCCCGGCGAACTCCCCCTGCGAGCCCGCATTGGGCTGCACGGACACCTTGTCGTACCCGGTGACCTCGGCGAGCCACCCCTCCAGGGTCTCGATCAGCTCGACGTATCCCGCCGCCTGCCCGATCGGCGCGAAGGGATGGATGCCGGCGAACTCCGGCCAGGTGATGGGCTCCATCTCGGTGGCCGCGTTGAGCTTCATCGTGCAGGACCCCAGCGGGATCATCGACCGGTCCAGGGCGATGTCCTTGTCCTGGAGCCGGCGCAGATAGCGCAGCATCGCGGTCTCGGAGCGGTGGGCGTGGAACACCGGGTGGGTGAGGTAGGCGGAGGTGCGCAGCAGACCGGCGGGCAGCGCGTCGGGCGTCACCCGGTCCAGATCGTCCAGCGCGTCGTGCCCCTCGCGCTCCCCCGGGCCGGAGGCGAACGCGTCCCAGACGGCCGGCAGGTGACCCGCTGCGGTCTTCTCGTCGCAGGCGACCGCGACGTGGTCGGCGTCCACGTGGCGCAGGTTGATTCCCGCTGCCTCGGCCGCGGCGACGACCTCGGTGGCGCGGCCAGGCACCCGGGCGAGCACGGTGTCGAAGAACTCCTCGTGGACGACCGTCACCCCGCGCTCACGCAGACCGGCGGCGAGGACGGCCGCGTGACGGTGGACCCGCTGCGCGATCCGCCGGAGCCCCTCGGGGCCGTGGTACACGGCGTACATCGAGGCCATGACGGCCAGCAGGACCTGTGCCGTGCAGATGTTGCTGGTGGCCTTCTCGCGGCGGATGTGCTGCTCCCGGGTCTGCAGGGCGAGCCGGTAGGCGGGCCGGCCGTCCGCGTCGACGGAGACCCCGACCAGGCGGCCCGGCATCTGCCGCTGCAGCCCTTCCCGGACCGCCATGTAGGCGGCGTGCGGGCCGCCGAAGCCGAGCGGCACCCCGAACCGCTGGGTGGAGCCGACCGCGATGTCGGCGCCCTGCTCGCCCGGGGCGGTCAGCAGCGTCAGCGCCAGCAGGTCGGCGGCGGCCACGACGAGCGCGCCCGCGGCGTGCGCCCGCTCGGCCAGGCCGGCGAAGCCGGCCACCCGGCCGCTCGCGCCCGGATACTGCACCAGGACGCCGAAGCACTCGGGCAGGTCGCCGGCGAGGTCGGACTCGACGAGCGTGATCCCCAGAGGCTCGGCCCGGGTCGCCAGCACGGCCTTGGTCTGCGGCAGCGCATCGGCGTCCACCACGAACACGTCCGACTTCGACCGGCCGGCCCGCCGGGCCAGCGTCATGGCCTCGGCCGCCGCCGTCGCCTCGTCCAGCAGGGAGGCCCCGGCGACGTCGAGCCCGGTCAGGTCCGTCACCATCGTCTGGAAGTTCAGCAGCGCCTCCAGGCGCCCCTGGGAGATCTCCGGCTGGTACGGCGTGTACGCCGTGTACCAGCCGGGGTTCTCCAGCACGTTGCGCAGGATGACAGCGGGAGTGATCGTGTCGTGGTAGCCCAGGCCGATCATCGAGGTGAGCGACCGGTTGCGGCCGGCGAGGGCGCGCAGCTCGGCCAGCGCCTCGGTCTCGCTCGCCGCCTCGGGCAGATCGAGCGGCTTCCGTGCGCGGATCGCCTCCGGTACGGCCGCCGCCACCAGCGCGGCGACCGACTCGTGGCCGACGGCGCGCAGCATGTGCGCCCGGTCGGCGTCCGAAGGGCCGATGTGGCGGGTGGCGAAGGGGGGAGCGGAAAGATCGCGAAGTTGTGACCTATCAGTCATGACAGGGCCTCCCGGCGGGTCGAGACCAGGCGTTTGCGGTCTCCCCCTCTGTCATCGGACCTGAGAGCTTCACCGGGCCGCCTCGCGCGCGTGTTCATCGCCGCGCCGGGCCCCGGTTTTCCCCTTCGGTGAGGCGCCACCTGGCTGGTGCGCCCGCTTTTCAGAGTCGCCTCGTCCGTGCGGTACGGATGCCTGAGAGATTCCGGGGAGGTTGCTCCTTCGGCGCCCCTGCGGTCAGGGGACTCTCCCGCACGTGGTCGTCGGCCGCGTTCACTCTACCGGTACCCGGAAACCGGCCGGCCCATCCGCCGGCCCGTCAGCCGATCTTGCGTGCCTTCCGGCGGCGGGCCAGTTCGTCGGCCGGATGGTCTCCCTCCGCGTCGGAGGCGGCTTCCGCCCGTTCGCCCGGCAGCTCGGCGAGCGATCCCTCCACCTCGCGCCAGACCCGGCCGAGCGCGATGCCGAACACGCCCTGCCCGCCCTGCAGCAGGTCTATGACCTCGTCGGCCGACGTGCACTCGTAGACGCTGACCCCGTCGCTCATCAACGTGATCTGGGCCAGGTCGTTGACCCCGCGATCCCGCAGGTGCCGTACGGCGGTGCGGATCTGCTGGAGGGAGACGCCGGTGTCCAGGAGGCGTTTGACGACTTTCAACACGAGGATGTCGCGGAAGCTGTAAAGTCGCTGCGACCCCGATCCCTGGGCGGCCCTTATCGTCGGGAGGACGAGCTCGGTGCGCGCCCAGTAGTCGAGCTGCCGGTAGGTGATCCCGGCCGCGGCGCATGCCGTGGGGCCGCGGTATCCGATGTCCTCGGGCAGCGCGGTCGGCCGCTCGTCGAACAGCAGACCCTGCTCGCCGGCGCGCTCCCGCGCCGACTGCCGGACCGGGTCATGCTGGCCGGCCGACTTACCCTCGCCGCTGCTGACCGCCACTGCGGACCTCCGGCTTTCTCTCATCCCACGGTCTGATCTGGGGGTTCGTGAATTACAACCGTGGTTTCCCTTGCACCGTAGGACTGGGCGCATCGTCAGTCAACGACCCTGTCCGGCGCGTCGTGAAGCGTAATCTCCCGATATCGACCAGCACGTCAGCCCGCCCGACCGAAGTCTTCGGGAGTGATTTTGTCCAGGAACTGGCGGAACTTCTCGACCTCGTCCTCCTGGTCGTCGGGCATGCTCACACCCGCCTCCTGGACCACGTCCTCGCTCGCGTAGATCGTCGCCCCCGTGCGCAGCGCCAGCGCGATCGAATCCGACGGCCGGGCGCTCACCTCCACACCGTTCGAGAACACCAGATCGGCGAAGAAGATCCCGTCACGGAGCGCGACGATGTTGACGGTGCGCAACCGCACCCCCAGGGCCTCGAGCACGTCACGGAACAAGTCGTGGGTCAGCGGCCTCGGCGGCGGCTCCTCCGCCTGGGCCAACGCAATGGCGGTCGCCTCAGTCATGCCTATCCAAATCGGTAGATACCGATCACCGCTCGTCTCTTTCAACAGGACGATCGGCTGGTTGGTGGGCATCTCAACGCGAACCCCCACGACCTCCATCTGCAACACGGGCGGCTCCGTCTCAAGCGTCGCGGCATATCACCAGGCATTCAACGTAACACCCGGGACCGACCGGGTATGCCGGTCACCGCCCCTGAATGCCGCGAACACTGCCACGAAGTAACGCGTTGTGCAATTCTTGAATAAGTCCGGAGATCTCCCTGGCGGTCTCGTCCGCCTGCGCGATCGCGCCGGGCGCCCGGCGGCGCATCAGCGGGGCCACCGCCTGCTCGATCAGGCCCGCCTCCCGCTCCACGGCGGCCCTGACGGCCCGCAGATGCCTGGGATGCAGGCCGAACTTCGCCAGCGCGCCCACGCTGCGGGCGACCTCGAGCGCCTCCCCGTCGTAGTGACGGGCCACGGGGGCGACCAGGCCGAAGCTCTCCATCTCGGCGAGCGTCTCCTCGTCGATTCCCGCCGCCTCGATCAGCCCCTCCCGGCTCAGCCGTACGGGCGGCGCCCCGGCCGCCGCGTCCGGCACGGGGCGCGGACGGGCGGCCTGCTCGTCCAGATGATCCTTGATCACCCGGAGCGGCAGGTAGTGGTCGCGCTGCGCGGTGAGGATGTAGCGCAGGCGCTCGACGTCGTGGTGCGTGAACTTGCGGTAGCCCGATGGGCTCCGCTGCGGCTCGATGAGCCCCTCACCCTCCAGGAAACGGATCTTGGAGATGGTGATGTCGGGGAACTCCCCCTGCAGCAGGGCGAGCACCTCCCCGATGCTCATGAACGCCCGTACGGCCTGCGCGCCCATGATCCCCCCTCCTCAACGATCACAACCCTCCAGGGCCACGCGTGAGGAACACCAGCCGGAACTTGCCGATCTGCACCTCGTCGCCACCCGTCAGCGGGGACTCCTCGATGCGCTCCCGGTTGACGTAGGTGCCGTTGAGGCTGCCGACATCACGCACGGTGAAGTGACCGCCGCGCCGGTAGAACTCCACGTGTCTCCTGGACACAGTTACATCGTCCAGGAAAATGTCGCTTTCCGGGTGGCGACCCGCCGTAGTGAGGTCGCTGTCGAGCAGAAAACGACTCCCCGCGTTGGGCCCGCGCATGACGACCAGCAGCGCCGTCCCCGGCGGCAGGCGTTCCACCGCCGACCGGTCCGGCAGCAGGGTCTGCCCCGCCTCGGCCTCAAGCGCCTCAAGCGAGATCGTCGAGGTGGTGTCGGCCGCGGCGGGCACCGGTACGCTCAGCGGCGAACCGCATCGTGAACAGAAACGGGCATCCTCGGGGTTGGCATGACCGCACTGCGTGCAGTAGACGCTGGGCATCGATCGGCTCGGCCTCTCTCACGACTTGCTCGGACTGCGAATGCCGCAACTTACGCTGATCAAGGATCAAGGTCAAGAAGCATGGCTGGGCGTGGACTGACCAACGCTACAGCCAGCATACGTTCAAGGTCCATCCCGCCACACATGGACCGTACCCGCCCGCCCTCATTGGGCTCCCGCCGCCCGCTCCACGACACCGGCCCAACGCTCCAGCAGGGCCTGGGCGGTGTCCATGTCGTGCCCCTCGGCCCACAGGTGGGTGACGGCCTCCGTCGGGTCGGGCAGCACGAGGGTCCAGCTCCCGTCGTCCTCCACGATCCGCACGCCGTCCGTGGTGTCCAGGCTCCGGTCCTCGGCGGCCTCGACCACCGAGCGCATCACGGTCCCCTTGTGCGCCCAGGGCGTGGGGACCGTACGCTTGAGCAATCTGGCCTCCGGGATGCGGGCGTCGATCTGGCTGAGCGACAGCCGGGTCCGCGCCACCAGACCGAGCAGGCGCAGGAAGACCGCGGGACCGTCAAGCGTGGGGGCGAACTCTGGGACGATGAAACCGCCGCGGCCGTCGGCGGCGAACACGGTGCCGGGGTGGCCCGCCGCCCTGGTCAGCGTGTCCAGGCTCGTGGCCGTCCAGTCGACCTGCACGCCGTGGAACCGGCAGACCATCTCGGCCACCCGGGTCGTGGTGACGGGCAGGGCCACCCGGCCGCCCCCGCGCTCGGCGGCCACCAGGTCGAGGACCACGAGCAGCGCACGCTCCTCGCTGATCAGCCGGCCCAGCTCGTCGACCAGGGAGATCCGCTCGCCCACCGGGTCGAACCGCACGCCGAAGGCCGCCCGCGACGAGGCGACCAGCTCGGCCAGGCGCTGCAGGTCGCGGCGGCGCTCGGCGAGGGTCTCGGTCGGTGAGGCGTCGTCGAGCCGGTTGTTGACGGTCAGCACGTCGACGCCCGCCGGGCCGAGCAGGCTGGGCAGCACCAGCGATGCGGTGCCGCCGGCGCAGTCGACCACGACCTTCATCTCGGCGTCCTTGACGCCGCTCATGTCGACGCAGCGCAGCAGCTCGCGGGTGTAGGCGTCGACGGCCCTGGCCGGGAAGGTCAGCTCGGCGATCTCGCCGGGGAACGCCCTGCGGTACTCCTGCCGCGAGAAGACCCGCTCCAGCTTCCGCTGGGCCGCCTGGGACAGGTCGGCCCCCTCCTCGTCCATGAACACGATGTCGACGCTCTGCGGGTCGCCGGGGGTCGTCCGCAGGGCTATCCCGCCCTTGACGTGCTCACGCGAGGTGTGGAACCGCGCGACCGGCAGGGCGGCGGCCTCCAGGTCGATCACGTTGATCGCGCTGGAGTTGAGCGCGCTGATCACCGCGCGCTTGAGCGCCCGCGCCGCGCGGGAGACGTCGCGGGAGGTGACGACGCTGTCCCCCTTGCGCAGCGTGGTGGCGTAGGCGCTGGCCAGCCGCACGCACAGCTCAGGTGTGATCTCGACGTTGACCAGGCCGGAGACGCCGCGCGGGCCGAACAGGCTGCGCTGGCCGCGCGACTCCCAGATGACGCTGGTGTTGACGACCGTGCCCGCCTCGATCGTCTTGAACGGGTAGATCTTCACGCCGGAGGACACGTACGCCTCCGACTCGATCACGCACTCGTCGCCGACGACGGCGTTCTCCTCGATGCGGGCCCCGGTCATCACGTCGGTGTTCTTCCCGATCACGCAGCCGCGCAGGTGCGCGGCGGGGCCGACGTAGACGTTGTCGCTGACGACCGCGCGATGCAGGAACGCGCCCTCCTTGACGACCGCGTTGCTGCCGAGCACGGTGTACTCCCGCAGCTCGGCGCCGGCCTCGACCTTCGCGTAGTCGCCGATGTAGAGCGGCCCCTTGAGCACCGCCTCGGGGTCGACCGAGGCCCCCTCGGCCGCCCACACCCCGGGCGCCAGCTCGAACGCCTCGAAGTCGATCTTTACCTTGCCCTCCAGGACGTCGGCATGGGCCTTGAGATAGCTCTCGTGGGTGCCCACGTCCTCCCAGTAGCCCTCGGCCACGTAGCCGAACAGCCGGCTGCCCCGGTCGAGGAGCTTGGGGAAGACCTCCGCCGACCAGTCGACGGGCTGCCCGGGGGCGATCTCGTCGAGCACCGACGGCTCCATGATGTAGATGCCGGTGTTCACGGTGTCGGAGAACACCTGCCCCCAGGTGGGCTTCTCCAGGAACCGCTGGATCCGCCCGTCCTCGTCCACGATGATGATCCCGAACTCGAGCGGGTTGGGCACCCGTTTGAGCCCGATCGTGACCAGCGCGCGGTTCTCCCGGTGGAAGCGGAGCATGTCGGTCAGGTCGATGTCGGTGAGCGCGTCGCCGGAGATCACCAGGAACCGGTCGTCACGCAGCCTGTCGGCGGCGTTCTTCACGCTCCCCGCCGTGCCGAGCGGCACCTCCTCGGTGGCGTAGTGCAGGGTCATCCCCAGCTCGTCGCCGTCGCCGAAGTAGTTGCGGATGAGCGCGGCCAGGAACTGCACGGTGACGACGGTCTCGGTGAAGCCGTGCCGTTTCAGCAGGCGCAGCACGTGCTCCATGATCGGCCGGTTGATGATGGGGAGCATCGGCTTGGGCTGGTTGGCGGTCATCGGCCGCAGCCGAGTGCCCTCCCCTCCCGCCATCACGACGGCCTTCACGCCTCACCCCCTTCTGTCAGCCGGCGCGCGGACTGATCAGCCGGCGCACCTGGACGACGTACAACACCCCCGCCCACCAATACAGACCAGTTCCCCAGATGGCGAAGGCCCATCCGGAGATCGCGCAGATATCGGCGTACCAGCCCTCGTGGGAGGCGAGGAACAGCAGCGGGAACGCGTACATGAGGGCGGCCGTGCCCGCCTTGCCGAGGAAGTGCACCGGCAGGGCCGGGCCGTACCCGTGGCGGCGCAGCAGGGGCGGGACCCACAGCAGCAGGACGTCGCGCAGCGGCACGATCAGCGCCAGCCACCAGGGGACGACGTCGCGCAGGACCAGCCCGAGGAGGGTGGCGAGGATGTAGAGCCGGTCGGCGAGCGGGTCGATCAGGCGGCCGAGCCTGCTCGTCTGGTTCCAGGCCCGTGCGATCTTGCCGTCGAGCCAGTCGCTGAACCCGGCGAGGATGAGCAGCCCGATCGCCCAGCCGTCCGCCTTCGGGCCCAGCACGAGCCAGAGGAAGACGGGAACGCCGAGCAGCCTGAGCGCGCTCAGCAGGTTGGGCAGCGTCCAGATCCGGTCCTCGGCAGCGGTCACGCCCCAGACCCTACCCGGCGCTCCGCCGCGCGCCGCCGGGTGTCCGTGCGGGGGCCCGGCCGGGCCCCCGCAGCGGGGATCCGGGGGCCCCGGACCGGTGCGGCTCGTATCGGGGACAGCCGGGGCGGCGGCACGCGAGACCCTCGAGATCCGCGTCTTCCGGAGGGCCGGCCGGGGTGTGCTCTCCGGGATCCCGCAGCGACGCGAGCAGGCCGCGCAGATCCTCCAGCACCCGGCTGCCGGTGCTGCCGATGTCGGCCAGCGCCTCGGCGGCCGGCCCGTCCGCCCCGACGTACCGCGCGGCGTTCGCCCGCAGCACCATGGCGCCGACGTGCTGGGCCACGATGTGGTGGACCTCCAGGACGATCCGCTCCCGCTCGGCGAGCCGGTCGGCGCGCAGCCGCTCCGCGGCGAGCTCACGTGCCCGGCGCGCCCCGGCCCGCCGGAAGACGACGTAACACCCGAAGGCCACGGGCGTGATCACCATCGCCATCAGGGCGAGCACCCGGACGAAGGCGGCCTCGATCCCGCCATCGACGACATGGGTGACCGGCACGTCGAGCAGGCCACCGCAGACCGCGAAGAGCGCGTCGAACACCGGATCTCGCCACCGCATGGGGGAACCGTACCGGCCGCACCCGCCCCGGGCGGTCCCCCTGGAGGATGATTGCCGCTCCCCCTTCCGGCCGTCGAGGCGGCCCGGACGGCGGGCGATCTCGACGGTGCGCCCGCCCCGGCTCCGGGGCAATGCGGACGAACCGGTTGTGACTCCATGTCTTCGGTGTCACACTCACGGTGAGCGCCCTGCGAGCCGGGGCCGCCGGCGCTCGTCACCCGGAATCAGGGAGGTGTACCGAACACGACCAGGGTGGGAGCACGATCTCATGTCGCCGAACGCGCGCCTCGTCAAGGAGAGCTTCTCGCTCGTCGAGCCCGTCGCGGCCCGGGCCTCGGCGTATTTCTACGGACGGTTGTTCGCCGAGAACCCGAGCCTGCGCGCACTCTTCCCGGCCGCCATGGGCGCGCACGACGATCGCGTCTTCCGGGCGCTCATGAAGATCGTCCGGGCGCTCGACGACCCCGCGGCGCTCTCGCCGTTCCTCGCCCGGCTCGGCCGCGACCACCGCAGGTACGGCGTCGTCGCCGAGCACTACCAGGCCGTCGGCGCCGCGCTGCTCGCCACGGTACGGCACTTCGCCGCCGAGGCCTGGACCGCCGAGGTCGAGGCCGCCTGGACCGAGGCGTACGGCATGGTCGCCGACGTGATGATCGATGCGGCCCGGGCGGAGGCGAGGACCCGTCCCCCGTGGTGGCTCGCCGAGGTCGTCGGTCACGAGCTGCGCACCCCCGACATCGCGGTCGTCACCCTGCGCCCGGCGCAGCCGCTGGACTTCACCCCGGGGCAGCACGTCACGGTGCAGACGCCGCGCTGGCCGCGCGTGTGGCGTCCGTTCTCGATCGCCAACGCCCCGCGCGCGGAGGGCACGCTCAGCCTGCACGTGCGGGCGGTTCCCGGCGGCTGGGTGAGCTCGGCGCTGGTGCGGCACACCCGGATCGGCGACCAGGTCATGCTCGGGCCCCCGGCAGGCACGATGGTCCCCGTCGACACCGGAAGGGACATGCTGTGCGTCGCCGGCGGCACGGGCCTGGCCCCGATCAAGGCCGTCATCGAGCACGTCATCGCCTCGGGCCGCCGTCCGGGCATCCATCTGCTGTTCGGCGCCCGGCACGCCGGTGATCTGTACGACCTGCCCGACCTCGTCCGTATGGCGGCGGAGTTCCCGCGGCTTCGGGTGCTGCCCGTGGTCTCCGACGATCCCGGCTTCTCCGGGATGCGGGGCAGGCTGCCGGACGTCATGGAGCGGCTGCACTCCTGGCCCGATCACGAGGTCTACGTGTGCGGGCCCGACGCGATGGTGGCCGAGACTGTACGGCGCCTGCTGAGGTCGCAGGTGCCGCCGTCCCGCATCCACCACGACGGGGCGCCGAGCGAGCCGGGACATCCCGTGGAAACGGCGGGCGGGCCGGTCTCCTGACTGGCACGATGACCACAGGCGACGAGACATGGTCGATGCGACCACGGCCGACGAAAGGAAGAACCGATGGAAGCCCTGCTCGCGATCGGTACCCGCAAAGGCCTCTTCCTCGCCCGCTCGGTCGGAACCGGTCCGTACGAGATGGAACCCGTGCGGTTCTCCACCATCGCCGTGCCGTCCGTGGCCGTCGACACCCGGGAGGGGACGCCGAGGCTGCTCGCGGGCATCGAGTACGGACACTTCGGACCGAGCGTCATGTGGTCCGACGACCTCGGCAAGACCTGGGAGGAGGCCGCCACGCCGCCCGTGGCCTTCCCCGAGCGCACCGGCGCCTCGCTGGCCAGGGTCTGGCAGCTCCTGCCGTCGCCGTCGGAGCCGGAGGTGGTCTGGGCGGGGGCCGAGCCCGCCGCGCTGTTCCGATCGGAGGACCGCGGGGTCACCTATTCGCTGGTTGAGGGACTGTGGGACCATCCGACCCGGCCGCGCTGGCAGCCGGGCGGCGGCGGCCTTTGCCTCCACACGATCGTCCCGCACCCGGCGGAGCCGGATCGGATCGCCGTCGCCGCCTCGGCGGTCGGCTTCTTCCGCAGCTTCGACGCCGGGGCGTCGTGGGAGCCGGCCAACAGGAACATCCGGGCGCCGTTCCTGCCGGAAGGCGGCCAGTATCCCGAGTTCGGCCAGTGTGTGCACAAGGTCGCGCAGCATCCGGCCCGGCCGGAGCGGCTCTACCTCCAGCACCACTTCGGCGTCTACCGGTCGGACGACTTCGGCGGTTCGTGGACCGACATCGGCGCCGGCCTGCCGTCCGACTTCGGCTTCCCGATCGTCGTGCATCCCGAGCGGCCGGACACCGTGTACGTCTTCCCGCTGCACGCCGACGTCGACCGTACGCCCCTGGGGCACGAGTACACCGTGTTCCGCAGCGACGACGCCGGGGCCACGTGGCGGGCGTTCCCGGTGGGGCTGCCCGGCGAGCCCGTGTACTCCTCGGTGCTCAGGGACGCGATGTGCGCGAGCGAGGCGGGCGTGTTCTTCGGCACCCGGGACGGAGAGGTGTACGGCTCCCGCGACGGCGGAGAGACCTGGACGCGGATCGCCGGGCATCTGCCCGACGTCCTGTGCGTCCGCGCCGCCGTGCTCTGAGCCGCCGCCCCGCGGATGCGAGGCCCGCCGGGCGGGCCTCCTTCCGGCCTCAGACGATCAGACCTTGCGCCAGCCGGGGACCCAGGCGCCGTCCTCGATCGCGTAGTCGCCGAACAGCGCCGGGGCCTCGGTCTTCATGATCTCGCCGATCTTACCGAAGACGAGGCGGATCTCCTCCTCGGCTCCGGCGGCCGTACGCGCCTCGATCGTGTGGCGCAGCGTGCGCACGTTGGCGGTCCACACCAGGCCGGTGGCGACGCCCTCGGGCGCGAAGCGGCGCATGAACGAGGTGCGGTGCTTCTTCTCCGCGAACGGCACCCCCTCCTCGTCCAGCCCGAAGTGGGCGGCCGCCCAGGACTGGAACTCCTCCATCCGGTCGAGCAGCTCGGTCGCCCGCTTCATCAGCTCAGCGTCCTCGCGCGCCCACTCGGGGAACCAGAACGGGATGTCGGAGAGCCGGACGAACCGCAGCGACTCCTGGGAGATCGCCACGCCCGGGCGGTGCCGTACGAGCTCATGGGTCAGCACCCGTGAGACGTTGTGCAGGACGAAGCTGAAGTTGAGGTGTTCGAGGACCGAGCCGTGGGCGCTGGCCAGGATGTTGCGCAGATAGGCTTCCTGGTCCTTGCGCACACGGGTCACGTTCGGGTTCAGCCCGGGCTCGAACGAGCGGTAGCACAGGCGGCCGGCGAACTCGGCGAGGTTCTGCGCGTCGAACTCGCCCCGCTCCAGCCGCTCCAGCCAGCTCTCGCCGCCGATCTCCTGGAGATAGCGGGCGAGCTCGTCGTAGTCCAGCTCGGGTCTGGCGACGAGGAAGACCTCGGGTTCGACGCTGCGCATGTACCTTGATCCCCGTTGTTGCGGTTAAGACCGGACATGCACACCGTACCGGGCCGAGGCGCACGCCACGGCCCGGTACGGACGAAGCCGGCTCAGGTGATGTCGCGGCGGACCGTGGTGGCCGAGGCGACGGCCGCGAACAGCAGGCCGTACGCGACCAGGATCAGCGCCCCGCCCCAGGCGGGGAGCAGGTCGGGCCTGCCGAGCCCGGTGTCGATGTCGATGTTCATCAGCGCGCTCGCGGCACCGCCGGGCAGCCACTTGCCGACGACCTGCAGGACCGGGATCCCGCTCAGGATCGGCTCGACGATGTAGGTCCACACCACGGCGATCACGATGCCGGCGACCTGGTTGCGCACCAGCGCCCCCAGACCGATGCCGAACAGCGCGTAGAGCGCCATGGACACGAGGATGCCGACACTGATCTGCGGGATGTGGGAGGCCGACAGGTCGAGCTCGCCCCCCGAGATCAGCACCGTGGGGATCACCACGATCGCCTGGAACACCAGCAGGGCCAGGGCGAACAGCGCGCCGACCACCAGACCGGTGATCAGCTTGCCGGCGACCACCTGAGCGCGCCGCGGGGTCGTCAGCAGGGTGCCGGTGATCGTCTGGTAGCGGTACTCGGAGGTCATCATGACGACCCCGAGGACCATCACCATGATCCAGCCCATCTGCACGCCGCTCGCCCAGACCATCTGCGCCCACTCCGGGGTGTCCCGGCCGGGGAAGGACGCGCCGTTGTTCTCGATTCCGGCGACCGCGATGAAGATGGCCAGGAACACCCCGACCAGCAGCAGCATGACGAGCAGCAGGATCCACCAGAGCCGGGTGGTGAAGAGCTTCTGCAGCTCCGCCTTGACTAGCTTGATCATCGTCCCTCCGTCAGATCGAGGAAGACCTTCTGGAGGTCCGACCGCTCCTGCGTGACCTCGGTCAGCACGACCCGCCGGTCGAGCGCGACCTGCCCGATGGCCTCCGCGTCCAGGCCGCGTACGCGCAGCGTCCCGTCGTCGACGAGCTCGACCTGCGCGCCCGCCGCTTCGAGCGCGGGGGCGAGATCCGCCGCCTTCGCGCTCCGGACCCGGACGGCCTCCCCGCCGTTGCTGGTCAGCTCGGACAGGCTGCCCTGCCGGACGAGACGGCCCCTGGCGATGATCACCACGTTGTCGACGGTCTGCTCGACCTCCGACAGGACGTGGCTGGAGACCAGCACCGCCGCACCCTCGTCGTACGCGAGGTGGCGCAGGAAGCCGCGGAGCCATTCGATCCCGGCGGGGTCCAGCCCGTTGGCCGGTTCGTCGAGGATGTACACCTTCGGACGGCCGAGCAGGGCGGAGGCCAGCGCGAGCCGCTGCCGCATGCCCAGCGAGAAACCGCCCACGCGCTTGTTCGCCGCGTCGGCGAGGCCGACCTGGCCGAGCGCGTCGTCGACCCGCTCGGCGGGCAGCCCGGCGGCGGTGCACATGATGCGCAGGTGATTGCGCGCGGTGCGGCCGGGATGGAAGCTGGTCGCCTCGAGCACGGCCCCCACCTCGGTCAGGGGCTCGCTCAGCGAGGTGTAGGGCCTGCCGTTGACCAGCGCCTCACCCGAGTCGGGTGTGACCAGGCCGAGCAGGCTGCGGAGGGTGGTGGTCTTACCGGCCCCGTTGGGGCCGAGGAAGCCGGTGACGGATCCGGCCTCCACCCTGAACGACACGTCGTCGACGGCTTTAACGGCCCCGAACGACTTGACAAGATTTTTGATCTCTATAGCAGTCATCGCCTCCCGATTATCTCGCCCGAGAATTGCGCTTTTCTCATCCTTTAAGAGGATCTCGGCCACTCCCCGAGGGAGGAGGAATCCCGGGAACGCGGCAGCCCACGCGGAATCCCGCACGGACGTTCCGGATGGACGGTCCGTACGGGATTCCGGTTCTGGACGCTACGCCGAGGCGAGGCGCAGGACGTTGGCGATGATCCTGGCGCCGGAGCCGCCCTGGGTGGTGAGGATCGACTCGGGGTGGAACTGCACGGCGAAGCGCCGGTTGGCGGCGTCCTCGATCGCCATCACCGCCCCGTCCGGGGTGCACGCGGTGACCGTGAACCCCTCCGGCACGCCCGCCCGCTTGGCGTGCAGCGAGTGATAGCGGGCCGCGACGAACTCCTCGGGCAGGCCGTCGAGCAGCACGCTCTCCCCCTCGCGGCGGACCCGCCCGCGCTTGCCGTGCTCCGGGTACGGCAGCAGCTCGAGCGTGCCTCCGGCCTGCTCGACCATGGCCTGCAGGCCGAGGCAGACGCCGAACACCGGCAGCCCCCTGGCGTACAGCGCGTCGACCAGGGCCGTGCAGCCGAAGTCGGACGGCCAGCCGGGGCCGGGCGAGAGCACGACCAGCGTGGGCGCGATCTCCTCGATCATCTCCAGCGGGAAGCCGTGCCGCAGCGTCACCACCGAGGCGCCCTGCTGGCGGAAGTAGTCGGCGAGGGTGTTGACGAAGGAGTCCTCGTGGTCGACCAGCAGCACCGTGTGGCCCTCACCCGGCAGGTCGGCGGCCGGCGCGGGGGCCGCCTGCTCCTGACGGCGACCGGCCGCGGCGAGGGCGGCGAGCAGCGCGCTGGCCTTGAGCTCGGTCTCCCGCTCCTCGGCCTCCGGGTCGGAGTCGAACAGCAGGGTGGCCCCGGCCCGTACGGTCGCGACGCCGTCGCGGATCTGCGCGGTGCGCAGGGTCAGGCCGGTGTTCATCGAGCCGTCGAAGCCGACGAAGCCGACGGCCCCGCCGTACCACCGCCGGGTCGTCTCCTCGTGGTCCTCGATGAACTGCATCGCCCAGGTCTTCGGGGCGCCGGTGACGGTGACGGCCCACATGTGGGTGAGGAAGGCGTCCAGCGCGTCGAACCCCGGACGCAGCCTGCCCTCGATGTGGTCGACGGTGTGGATCAGCCGGGAGTACATCTCGATCTGGCGGCGGCCGATGACCCGGACGCTGCCGGGGACGCAGACGCGGGACTTGTCGTTGCGGTCGACGTCGGTGCACATGGTGAGCTCCGACTCCTCCTTGACGCTGGACAGGAGCGTCCGGATGGCCTCGGCGTCCTCGACCGGGTCGGCGCCGCGGGCGATGGTGCCGGAGATCGGACAGGTCTCCACCCGCTCACCGGTCACCCGCACGTACATCTCCGGGGACGCCCCGACCAGGTGCTCGCCGCCGAGGTTGAGCAGGAACTCGTACGGCGCGGGGTTGGCGGTGCGCAGCGAGCGGTAGAAGGCGGCGGGGTCGGCGCAGGCGCCGTGGAAGACCTGGCCGGGGACGACCTCGAACAGGTCACCCCTGGTGAACTTCTCCTTGGCCTTGGCGACGATCTCGGCGTAGGCGCCCCTGCGCGGGTCGTCGGGGATCCGGTCGGGCGTGACGAGCGGCACGGCCTCCCCGGTGCGGGGCAGGCCGTGGGTGGAGACGCCGTCGACGGTGAACTCGTAGCGGTACTCCCTGCTGGTCTCGCGGACCCGGTCGATCACGACGAGCCGGTCGGGCAGGTGGAGGACCAGGTCGCGCTGGTCGTCAGGGCGGGTCAGCCGGTAGCGGATCGGCTCGAACTGGAAGGCCAGGTCGTAGCCGAACGCGCCGTACAGGCCCAGGTGCGGGTCGTCGCCGCGGAAGGCCGCGATCACCTCGCGGATCGCGGTGAAGACGGTCGGCCGGCGGCTGCGCTGCTCCTCGGGCAGCAGGTCCTCGGACTCGGCGACGTACACCTCGACGAACCCGTCGGTGGGCTCGCTGACCGGCTTGCCCGCGGCGAGCAGGCAGGACGCGACCACGGGAAGCACGACCAGGCCGCGGTCGTTGAGCGCCCGGGCGGAGATCCGCCGCCCTCGCGCGACGAACTCAAGGCAGGGGTCGACGTAGCCGAACGCCCATCGGCTGTAGCGGCCGGGGTAGTCCATGCCGGAGGAGAACGCCCCGCCACGGTGCTCGCCGAGCGCCGTCACGATCTCCTCGAGCGCCTGCTCCGGCACCTCGCGCACGCCGCGTTCCACGGTGACGCCGCCGGCGGTGGTATATCCGCTGATCTCCACTTGTCGTGCCCCTTTTGCTCGAATCTCGTCGAATGCCCCAGGGGCGGACAACGAAAAAAGCCGCCTCTCGGGGCGGCCGGTCCATTTGCGCTTGCGAATGCGAAACCCACGCCGCCTGTCAGCGGCGCCACCACTGAAGGGTCGCGGGAACTCGCATGGCTGAAGATTAGCCCCGGTCACCGTGATCATGCAACGGGACACACTGGCGGAGCAGCCCTGCGGATAGATATTCTGTTACCGGTGAGTAAAGGAGGCGCGCGAAGGAGTTCTCATGGTCGACCTGCCGCTCCGGCTGCCGATCCAGCTGCCGACGTCCCGGACGGCGCAGCGGCCGGGACGCCACCCGGCGCACCGGGTGCGGGTCAGGCGGAACCTCCCCGTGCCCATGTCGGACGGCGTCGTCCTCCTCGCCGACCACTACTTCCCCGTAGGCGCGGTCCGCCCGCCCACGATCCTGATCCGGACGCCCTACGGCCGGGGCGGCCCCTTCGGCTGGATGTACGGCTGGGCGTTCGCGCGGCACGGCTTCCAGGTCGTCCTGCAGAGCTGCCGCGGCGGGTTCGGCTCCGGCGGCCTGCTCGACCCGCTCGCCGACGAGCACGCCGACGGCCTGGCCACCGTCGAGTGGCTGCGCCGCCAGTCCTGGTACGGCGGCGGCCTCGCCATGCACGGCCCCTCCTATCTCGGTTACACCCAGTGGGCCATCGCGGCCGAGACGCCCGATCTGAAGGCCATGGCCACCCAGGTCACCGCCTCCTGCTTCCGGGACGCCGCCTATATCGGCGGGGCGTTCGCGCTGGAGTCGTCGCTGATCTGGACCACGCTCACCGCGCACCTGGACGGCCGCCTGCCCGGGGTGGCCCCGCTGGTCGTCCCGCGCAAGGCACGCCGTGCCTTACTGTCCGGGCTCGCCGCGCCGCCCGCGCTGCCGGGCGCGCCGGACGCCTGCGGGCTGCCGCTCACCGAGCTGGACCTGGCGGCGGCGGGCCGCCCGGTGCCGTTCTTCCGCGAACTGCTCGCCAACCACGCCGATCCGGCCTCGCCGTACTGGCAGAAGAGGGACTTCTCCGGCACGGTCGACCGGGTGACGGCCGAGGTCACGATGACCGGCGGATGGTACGACGTGTTCCTGCCGTGGCAACTGAAGGACTACGCGGCGATGCGCGCCGCCGGGCGCCGGCCGTACCTGACGATCGGCCCCTGGCATCACACCGACGTACGGCACGGGCGGGCCGCCAACAACGACGCACTGGCCTGGTTCCGCGCCCACCTGCTCGGCGACCCGTCCGGGCTGCGGCCCGCACCCGTGCGGCTGTTCGTGACCGGCGCCGACGAGTGGCGCGACCACTCCGACTGGCCGCCGCCGGGGACGCGGCCGGTGCGGTGGCACCTGCAGCCGGGCTTCGGGCTGTCCACCGGCAATCCGGTCCCGTCGGAGCCGGACAGGTACCGCTACGACCCCGCCCATCCCACCCCGGTCCTCGGCGGGCCGGTGCTGATCGGCGACTCCTCGCCCCGGGACAACCGGCGGCTGGAGGCCCGGCGGGACGTGCTCGTCTACACCTCGGCGGCGCTGACCGAGGACACCGAGGTGATCGGGCCGGTCACCGCCGAGTTGTTCCTCCGCTCGACCAACCAGCACGCCGACGTGGTCGTGCGGGTGTGCGACGTCCACCCCGGCGGCGCGTCGATGAACGTCTGCGAGGGGGTGCGCAGGCTCACCCCGGAGGTGCCCGCCGACGCCGACGGCGTGCGCCGGGTGGAGGTCGAACTGTGGCCGGCGGGGCACCGCTTCCGCCGGGGCCACCGGATCCGGGTGCACGTGGCGAGCGGGGCCTATCCCCGGATCGCCCGCAATCCCGGCACGGGCGCCGCGCTGACCGCGGGCAGCCCGATGGTGCCGTCGGACCAGGAGATCCTGCACGACCCCGACCATCCCTCGGCCGTCGTGCTCCCCCACTACCGCACCTAGCTAGCCGGTCGGCGCGTGTCGTTCGGCGCGCCGACCCGACCGTTCGGCGCTCGGTGACGGCGCTGTGATCCTCGCGAATTTAACGTGATCCCCGTCACTTTACGCGCGACACTACAAAGTGTCTCCGTCCGGTTGGAGAGTGCGTTTGACCACGCCCCGCACCGACCGCAGCCGCTGGTACTGGCTGCTGCTGATCCCCGTCGCGATCCCGCTCGCCACTCCCCTGTTCAACGCCGTCGAGCCCAGCGTGTTCGGCATCCCGCTGTTCTACTGGCTGCAACTCGCCTTCATCGTCCTCGGCGTCACGACGACCACCGTCGTCTACCGCATGACGCGGAGGGGCCGATGACCACCGAGATCGTCATCTTCACGGTGCTGTTCCTGCTCGTCAGCGGGGTGGGCTTCGTCGCGGCCCGGTGGCGGCGCGCCGACGATCTCGCCAGCCTGAACGAGTGGGGCCTCGGCGGGCGCAGCTTCGGCTCGTGGATCACCTGGTTCCTGGTCGGCGGCGACCTCTACACGGCCTACACGTTCGTGGCCGTGCCCGCCCTGCTGTTCGGCGCGGGCGCCATGGGCTTCTTCGCCGTGCCGTACACGGTGGTCGTCTATCCGCTGGTGATGCTCGTGCTGATCCGGCTCTGGTCGGTCTCGCACGTGCACGGCCTGGTCACCCCGGCCGACTTCGTGCGGGCCAGGTTCGGCTCCCCCACGCTGGCGCTGCTGGTCGCGATCACCGGCATCGTCGCGACCATGCCGTACATCGCGCTGCAGCTCGTCGGCATCGAGGCGGTGCTGAAGACGATGGGCGTGACGGGTGACCTGCCGCTGATCATCGCGTTCGCGATCCTGGCGGCCTACACCTACCAGTCGGGGCTGCGCGCACCGGCGCTGATCGCGTTCGTCAAGGACTCGCTGATCTACGTGGTGATCCTCGCGGCGATCATCTACATCCCGGCCAAGCTGGGCGGCTGGGAGACGATCCTGGCGAAGGCCCAGGCCAAGTTCGAGGCCACGCCCTCGCCGGGCGACGGCATCCTGCTCAACGCGAACAACCAGGTCCAGTACGTCACGCTCGCACTCGGCTCGGCGCTGGCGCTGTTCCTCTACCCGCACAGCGTCACCGGCGTGCTGGCGTCGCGGGACCGCAACGTGATCAAGCGGAACATGTCGGCGCTGCCCGCCTACAGCTTCCTGCTCGGCATGATCGCGCTGCTCGGCTACATGGCGATCGCGGCCGGCGTCACCCCCATCGGCAAGGACTCCAACACGGTCGTGCCGCTGCTGTTCGACAAGATGTTCCCCGACTGGTTCGCCGGTGTGGCCTTCGCCGCCGTCGGGATCGGCGCGCTCGTGCCCGCCGCGATCATGTCGATCGCCGCGGCCAACCTGTTCACCCGCAACATCTACCGCGAGTACCTCAGGCGGGACGCGACCGACGCGCAGGAGGCCCGGGTCAGCAAGATCACCTCGCTGGTCGTCAAGGTCGGCGCCGTGCTGTGCATCCTGCTCATCGATCCGCAGTTCTCCATCGACCTGCAGCTCATCGGCGGCGTGATCATCCTGCAGACGCTCCCGGCCGTCGCGCTCGGGCTGTTCACCCGCTGGTTCCACCGGGCGGGCCTGATCGCCGGGTGGATCGCCGGGATGGGCGCGGGCCTGTGGATGCTCTACAACATCTCCAGCCCCACCCACGCCCACTTCGCCGGATCGGGGTTCCCGCTGGAGCAGCTCGGCCTCGACACCAAGGTCACGGTCTACGCCGGGTTCCTCGCGCTGATCGTCAACCTGGTCGTCGCCGTGCTCGGAACGCTGCTCGCGCGGGCGCTCAAGGCGGCGGACGGCCCGGACGCCACCCGTCCGGACGACTACACGGCCGACCGGGACGATCCCCGCGTACACGAGCGGGAGATCTCCGGCTCCGCCTGACCACCCGCGTGCCCGGGGCGCGGGAGGCCGGGGGCGGGGGCGCGTCGCACGACCTCGGCGACGGGCCGGGGCCGCCCGCCGTCATCCGCCCTCTCGCGCGGCCGGGCGCCGCTCGCCGGCGAGCGCCGTCAGCTCGTCCAGCGCGTCACGCAGGTAGTCGATCAGATCCCACACGTCGGGGACCATGTCGCGGTCGGCGATGATCCCGAAGTCGACCCGGCCGTCGTAGGAGAACACGGTGATGTTGACGCCGCCGCTGAGGTCGGTGATCACTGAGATCGGATACTGGGCGACGACGCGCGCGCCGCAGACGTACAGCGGGATCTGCGGCCCCGGCACGTTGGAGATCATCAGGTTCATGGCGGGGACGCGGGCCGAGGCCAGCCGGAACGCCGACCTGGCCGCCAGGGCGTTCAGCGCGGCGGGCATGGCCTGGCTGAACTCCAGCAGCCAGGTCGCCGGCGCGGCGGAGAACCGCTCCTTGACCAGGTTCATCGAAGCGCCGACCGCGTGCAGCCGGTCCAGCGGGTCGGCGAGGTGGGTCGGCAGCGTGGTGATCGCCGGGATCACCTCGTTGGCCGGCCCGCCGTCCTGCGCCCCCGCCGGCGAGAGGCCCTTGGTGGAGATGGGGATGCCGACGACGAGCGGCAGGCGGGGCAGCTCGTCCCGCTTGGCCAGCCAGCGCCGCAGGGCGGCCGCGCACAGCGTGAGCACCACGTCGTTGACCGTACGGCCGAAGGCGTTCTTCACGTCCTTGATCTCGTCGAGCGGCAGCGTCCCGAACGCGAACCGCCGGTGCTGGGAGACCGGCCCGGAGAACGGCGTGCGCGGCACCGGCATGCGGGGCAGGCCGGGCAGTTGTTCCGCGCCGATTCCGCGGATCAGCCGGGAGACCAGCCCCGCGCCCGGGATCTGAGAGATCACCGGCACCTCGTCCAGCCTCGGCACCGCGTCCGCGAGGAAGCGCAGCAGGGCCAGCGGGTTGTCCAGCACCCGGGCGACCCCCCTGACCGTCATCTCCAGCGGACCGGGGGCCAGCGTCGCCACGTCGGGCGCGGACGGCTCGGCGGCGGAGGGCTCGGCGGCGGACGGGTCACACGACCGCGGCTCGAAGTCCATCAGCGCCGCCATCACCTCGACCCCGGTCACCCCGTCGATCGCGGCGTGGTGGACCTTGGTGTACAGCGCGACCAGACCGCCGGCGAGGCCCTGGATCACGTACAGCTCCCACAGCGGCCGCCGCCGGTCCAGGGGCCTGCCGTGCAGGCGGGCGACCTGCTCGGCGAGCTTGTGGTCGTCACCGGGCGGCGGCAGCGCGAGCTCGCGGACGTGGTAGTCGAAGTCGACCTCCCGGTCCTCGGCCCAGTACGGGTGATCGAGTCCCAGTGGCACCCCGACCAGGCGGCGGCGCAGCGGCGGCGCGAGGTGGAGCCGCCCGCGCAGCAGCGTGACCAGGTGCTCCCGGTTGATGACGCCCCCGGGCGCGCCGGACGGATCGAGGATCGTCAGCCCCGCGATGTGCGCGAGATTGGTGGCGGTCTCGAAGTTGAGGAACTGGGCGTCGAACGGGCTGAGCTGCTGTCCCATGCCTACAAACTGCCCCAAAACGTCGCCCCTGGACCGCTTCGCGGCCTTCTCCGCCGCCCCGCCGCTCACCCGGCGCGCAAAGACGCCGATCAGCGCTCGCGGCGCCGTCCGCTGAAAGTTTCGGATGTCGTTCCAGGTCGGGGGGAATGCGCTGGTCGGACTTTTGACCGGCGAATTGCGCGATCTTACCGTCGAAATCGGATAACGAGGAAGGAATCCGATGGCATCCCGGCTCAGGCTCGCGTGGATCTCCACGCTCGCGGTGGCGCTCGCCGCCGCGCTCACTGTGGTCTTCACCGTCGACCGCGGCACGGCGATGGCGGCCGACGCACCGTACAAGGACCCGGGGCTGCCGGTGGCCACGCGGGTGAACGATCTGCTCTCGCGGATGTCGCTCGACGACAAGGTCGGGCAGATGACCCAGGCCGACCGGGCGGCGATCAGGAACGTCTCCGACGTGGCGACCTACCGGCTCGGGTCGATCCTGTCCGGCGGCGGGTCGGCGCCCTCCCCCAACACCCCGTCGTCATGGGCGGACATGTACGACGGCTTCCAGCGGCAGGCGCTCGCCACGCCGCTCGGCATCCCGATGATCTACGGCATCGACGCCGTGCACGGGCACAACAACGTCGTCGGGGCCACGATCTTCCCGCACAACATCGGGCTGGGTGCGACCCGCGACCCCGACCTGGTCGAGCGGATCGGCCGGGCGACGGCCGAGGAGGTCGCCGGCACCGGGATCGACTGGACGTTCGCGCCCTGCCTGTGCGTGGCGCGCAACGACCGCTGGGGCCGCACCTACGAGTCGTTCGGTGAGGACCCGGCGCTCGTCACCCAGATGACGACGATCGTCGACGGCTTCCAGAACGCGGGGAACGCCGCGATCCTCGCCACCGCCAAGCACTACGTCGGCGACGGCGGCACCACCGGCGGCCGGGACCAGGGCAACACCGAGCTGAGCGAGGCCGACCTGCGCGCCCTCCATCTGGCGCCGTTCCAGGCCGCGGTGCGGCGCGGCGTCGGCTCGGTCATGGTGTCGTACTCGTCGTGGAACGGCGTGAAGTTGCACGGCCACAAATACCTGATCACCGACGTGCTCAAGGGAGAGCTGGGCTTCGACGGGTTCGTGGTCAGCGACTGGGCGGGCATCGACCAGCTCGACGGGCAGCCCGGGTTCACCGCCGCCGAGGTCGCCAACTCGATCAACGCGGGCATCGACATGGTGATGGTGCCGAACGACTACCAGCGGTTCGTCTCGCTGCTGAAGTCGGAGGTCCAGGCGGGCCGGGTGCCGATGTCGCGGATCGACGACGCCAACCGCCGCATCCTGACGAAGAAGTTCGAGCTCGGGCTCTTCGAGAAGCCGCTCACCGACCGGTCCCTCACCTCCACCGTCGGCAGCGCCGCACACCGGGCCATCGCCCGCGAAGCCGTACGGAAGTCCCTGGTGCTGCTGAAGAACTCCGGCGGCGTGCTCCCGCTCGCCAAGACCGGGGGCAAGATCTTCGTGGCCGGCAAGAGCGCGAACGACATCGGCAACCAGAGCGGCGGCTGGACGATCTCCTGGCAGGGCTCCTCCGGCGACATCACGCCGGGCACCACGATCCTGCAGGGCATCCGCGACGCGGTCGGCTCCGGCACGCAGGTCACCTACAACCGTGACGGCAGCGGCATCGACTCCTCCTACCGCGCGGCCATCGCCGTCGTGGGCGAGACGCCGTACGCCGAGGGCCAGGGCGACCGGACCGGCTCGATGGGCCTCGACTCGACCGATCTCGCCACTCTGCAGCGGCTGAAGGCGTCCGGGGTGCCGCTGGTCGTGGTGCTGGTCTCGGGGCGGCCGCTCGACATCGCCGGGCAGATCGACCAGTGGAACGCGCTGGTCGCGGCATGGCTGCCGGGCACCGAGGGCCGGGGCGTCGCCGACGTGCTGTTCGGCGACCACGCGCCGACCGGCCGGCTGCCCATGACCTGGATGCGCAGTGCGGACCAGCAGCCGATCAACGCCGGGGACGGCAAGCAGGCGCTGTTCGACTACGGCTTCGGGCTCTCGTACTCGACCCCCACCCCCACCCCCACCCCCACACCGACACCGACTCCGACACCCACACCGACACCCACACCGACGCCCACGCCGACACCGACACCGACCCCGACCCCGACGCCCACGCCGACACCGACGCCGACGCCGACGCCTCCGGGTGACAGCTGCACGGTGAACTACCGGCTCAACGACTGGGGCAGCGGGTTCACCACGGATCTGACGATCACCAACCTGTCGGCGAAACCGATCGACGGGTGGACGCTCGAGTGGACCTTCGCCGGAAACCAGAAGATCACCAATGCGTGGAACGCGGAGGTCGTCCAGTCCGGGCAGCGGGTGACCGCGAAGAACCTCTCGTGGAACCGGACGATCGGCGCGAACGGCGGCACGGTGATGTTCGGCTTCCAGGCCGCCTACAGCGGCTCCAACGGGATCTCGGCGTTCACCCTGAACGGCACGACCTGCTCGACGGGGTGAGCGGCGGCCGGACCGGCCGGGCCGAGCAGGCAGGCCCGGCCGGTCCGGTCGCTCGGCACCGGCCGCTCGCGGCCGGTGCCCTCAGGGACGCGATTTCATCAGCTCGTCGGCCACGTCGAACACCGAGGCACCGAGATCGAAGCGGCTGAAAAGGTGGACCTGATCACCCGCTTCGATCTCCAGCAGCTCGGTGGTCAGTCCATAGCGGCGGCGGGAGTCGACCCGGATGCGGTCGACGTCGTTCCAGGACACCCGCTCCCTGCCCGCCAGGCCGGCGACGACCAGCCCGTCGGCGCCCGCGGACAGCCGTACGGGCACGACGAGATCACGGACCGCCACAACGGCGAACCCCAGGGCCACGACACCGGCGAGGAAGAGCTGGTGGTGGTCGCCGATCGTCGCCAGCACTCCGAACAGTACGGCTCCGGCGATCTTCAGCGCGACGACCTGCCATGGCACCCGCCACTCGTGCCGCGGTTCCTCAACACCAGCCACCGGGGCAGCGTAACGAATCCCGGAACGGCAGGGGAGGCCGCGCCCGCGTGGAGAGCGAGGACTTTCGGTCACCGAAATGTCACCTTGGACCGCTCCAAAACGCCATACTCGCGACGCACCATCGAAACAGATGCCAGACCGGCATCTCCCCGGCGGACGTCCCCGCCCCGGGAACCTCGAAGGAGGAGCGATGTCCCCGTCCCGAGCACGCCCCCTCACGGCGCTGACCGTCCCGCTGGCGGTCACCGCCACGCTCCTGGCGGCGCCCGCTGCCGCCGCCCCCGTCCCCGCCGCCCCCATGCTCACCGCCGCGCAGCCGGCCGCCCGCCCCGTCTCGACCCTCGTCGGCATCCGGGCCGCCCACCACCCCGGGCTCGACCGGGTGGTCTTCGAGTTCCGCGGGCCGCTGCCCGCCCACCGCGGCGCCGCCTACGTCTCCTCGCTGATCGCCGACGGCTCGGGCAAGCCGGTCCGGGTGGCCGGCGACGCGATCCTGCGCGTCCGCTTCAGCCACGCCGTCGGGCACGACGGCCGTGGCGCCGTCACCTACGGGCCCACCCGTGAGACCCATGCCCTGCCGGGGGTGATCCAGGTCGTGAACACGGGTGACTTCGAGGGGGTGCTCGGCTTCGGCATCGGGCTGTCGCGGCGCACGTCGTACCGGATGTACACCCTCACCCATCCCAACCGGGTGGTCATCGACATCAAGACGCCGTTCCGGACCGTGCCGGTGAAGACCTTCCTGCTCGACTCGCGTAAGTTCGCGTCGGGGCGGGAGCCGTACACGGTGGCGGTGCGCCGCCCGGTGATCCCGCCCGCCACGGCGCGCGGCGCCCTCCAGCGGCTGTTCGCCGGGCCGACCCGGGCCGAGTACGCCAGGGGGCTGCGCCTGGTCGGCTCCGGGGCCACCGGTTTCAGCTCGCTGACCGTACGAGACGGGGTCGCCCGGGTCCGCCTCACCGGGAAGATCACCAGCGGCGGGTCCACCTACACGATCGCCGACCAGATCATCCCGACGCTCAAGCAGTTCCCTGGCATCCGCTGGGTCAAGATCTACGACCACCTCGGCCGCACCCAGCACCCCACCCGCCGGTCCGACTCCATCCCCCAGAGCCTGGAGCCATGACCCATCCCACCCCCACCCCCCACCCCCACCCCCGTGATCTTGCGGTTTCTCGCACACCAGCCCTCTGACGTGGGAAAAACCCTTCGTTGATCTTGCAGTTTCTCGCACACAAGCCACTTGACCTGCGTTCATTCGATTCATGATCTTGCACTTGACGCGAAGTGCAAGATCATGAGTACAGTTTTCGCCGGTCAGCGCATATCACTGCGAGAAACTGCAAGATCACGGGGTGAGGAGGTCCTGCTCAGGGGGCCGTGCTGCGAGAATTCGCAAGATCACGGCTAACGTGGTGGTCGGATCCGCGGGTGTCGCGGTGGTCAGGTCACCGGGATGATGCGGGCCTCCAGCAACCGGCCGTTCTCGATCTCCAGTACGCCCAGGGTGCCGTGGGGCTGACGGCGGCGGTCGGTGGGCGAGCCGGGGTTGAAGACGCGGACCCCGTCGCCGGTCAGGTCCATCGGGATGTGGGAGTGACCGAAGACGACCAGGTCCGCGTCCGGGAAGCGGCGGCGCATCCTGGCGGTCCTGCCGGCCTTCTGGCCGCTGTCGTGGATCATCGCGACCGTCAGGCCGTCCAGGTCGAGCCGCAGGGTCTGCTGGGCGCCCCACTCTTCGACGTCGGGGCCGTCGTTGTTGCCGAGCACCGCGTGGACGGGCGCGTAGGCCGACAGCTCGACCAGGACATCGGCCGTGCACACGTCTCCCGCGTGGAGGATCGCGTCCGCATCCCGGAGGTGCTCGGCGACCCTGGGCGGGCACGACTTCCACCGGCGCGGCGCATGGGTGTCCGCCAGCACAATGACCTTCACCGTTCCATTGTCCGCCGCCAGGGTCCTCGGTCCCTGGTCCGGCAAGAGGAAGGACCCTCCGGGTGGGACGGACGGCCCTGGCAGCCGGACAGCGGTGATCAGCAGACTGGCCTCATGAACGAGACGCTCAAGCCCGAAGCAGTCAAGGTGGAGACGAACGGAAAGGTCCCCGCGGCGGCGGTGACCGAGGCGCGGGAGCGGATCGCCGCGCTGAGCCGCTTCACCGGCAGGCCCATCCTCTACGCCCGGGTCGTCCTCGGCGACTCGCCCGCACGCAACCCGGAGGAGCGCTGCCGGGCCCGGGCCGTCCTCGACGTCAACGGGCACGCCCTGTACGCCGAGGCGCGCGCGGAGACCATGCACGGCGCGATCGCCGGCGTTCAGGAACGGCTGCGCGGCGGCCTGGAGCGGCTGGCCGGGCGGCACTTCAGGAAGCACCCGCAGCGGCCGCCGCTTAAGGAATCGGAGGAGGCGCGGGAGGACATGCCGCAGCCCCGGGTGCCCGTTTGACCGCGTTCGCTGTGGAGTGACCCGTACGGCCCGCCGCAGCCTTCCGGCGGGCCGTACGTCATCTCCGCTCGAGACTCCGGAGACGGGAGCGGCGCTCCCATATCGTCATGGCGACGAGCATGGCCAGTGCGGCCAGCACGGCGAGCGAGATCACCAGCAGCGCCAGCGTAACGAGCACCGCCACAGCCGCCAGGGAGGCGGCCACTCCCAGCAATTCCGCCACATGACCTCCCGAGATCTTCCCTCGCCATGGGAGATTGCCGGATATGAGTGCCTTGCCGTAAAAGAGTCATACCCTACTCCCGCCTCTCCCGACCGACCGGGGGCTCCCGCCTCTCCACCGGAACCGACCCCCGGGATCCGGCCCCCGGATTCGACCTCGCCACCACGGGTAGAGCAGGGCTGATCTGCTGAGGAAGCGGTGGGCGATGAACGTCAGGCGGGGATCCGCGGGGCACTGGTCGGGGCACTGGTCCCGCGGCCGGACGGGGAACGGGTTCGGACGGCGGCCTCACCGGCGGGCGGGACGGCTGCGCGCCACGGCCCGCGACGCCTTCGGCTGGGAGCGGCTGCGGCCGGGTCAGCGGGAGGCGATGGAGCACCTGCTGGCGGGACGCGACGTGCTGCTCGTCATGCCGACCGGCGGCGGGAAGTCGGCCGTCTACCAGGTGCCGGGCCTGCTGCTGGAGGGCCCGACCGTCGTCATCTCGCCGCTGATCGCACTCCAGCGCGACCAGGTCATGAGCCTGCTGGCCGCGGACGCGGGCGGTGCGGTGGCGGTCAACTCTGCGGGGTCGGTCGAGGCGGGCCTCGACCAGGTCACGGCGGGCCGGGCCGAGTACGTGTTCCTGTCGCCCGAGCAGCTCGCCAAGCCGGAGGTCGTGGACCGGCTGGCCGAGACCCGGCCGTCGCTGATCGCGGTGGACGAGGCGCACTGCGTCTCCGCCTGGGGCCACGACTTCCGGCCGGAGTATCTGCGGCTCGGGAAGGTGATCGAACGGCTGGGCCATCCGCCCGTGATCGCGATGACCGCCACGGCCGCGCCGACCGTGCGTGAGGAGATCGTCCGGTCGCTGGGGATGACCGCCGCCCAGCAGGTCGTCCGGGGCTTCGACCGGCCCAACATCTACCTGGAGGTCCGCCGGTTCACCGATGACGGCGACAAGCGCCGGGCACTGGCCGAGCACCCGCTGGACGGTCTCGGCCTGGTCTACGTCGCCACCCGGCGCCAGGCCGAGGAGTACGCCGAGATGCTGTCGGAGCACGGCAGGCGGGCCGAGCCGTACCACGCGGGGATGAAGGCGAAGGACCGCCGCAGGATCCACGAGCTGTTCCAGAGCGACGGCCTGGACGTCGTCGTCGCGACGTCGGCCTTCGGGATGGGCATCGACAAGCCGGATGTCCGGTTCGTGCTGCACGCCGCCCCGCCGGAGTCCCTGGACGCGTACTACCAGGAGATCGGGCGGGCCGGCCGGGACGGCGAGCCCGCCTCGGCCGTGCTGTTCTACCGTACGGAGGATCTCGGCCTGCGGAAGTTCTTCGTCGGCGGCCGGGCCGACCGGGAGACGATGCGGCGCATCGCCGAGATCGTCCGGGAGCGGGGCGGCGATGGGCAGGGCGGCGTGGTGCCGACCGCACGGCTGCGCGAGCTGCTGGACGTGGGGCCGGTCAAGCTGGCCGCGCAGGTGAATCTGCTGGAGCGGGCCGGCGCGGTGGAGGTGGCGCACGGAGGCGGGATCGCCTACGCCTGCGACGGCCCGCCGCCGGGCGAGGCGGCCGACCGCGCGATGGAGCTCGACGACATGCGGCACCGCCTCGACGACTCCCGCCTGGCCATGATGCGGGGCTATGCCGAGACCACCGGCTGCCGCCGCCGTTTCCTGCTCGAATACTTCGGCGAGCCGTACGAGCGGATCTGCGGGGCGTGCGACACCTGCCGCTCCGGCGAGGCGTCCGTCCCCGAGGTCACCGGGGACGAGGGGCCCTACCCGCTGCACGCCGGGGTACGGCACACCGAATGGGGCCACGGGACCGTGATGAGCCGGGAGAGCGACCGCATCACCGTGCTGTTCGACTCGGTGGGCTACAAGACCCTCGCGCTCGGCGCGGTGGAGGGCCTCCTCGATCTGGCTTAGCGCATCATCTGCCGAGTAACGGGCACCGCTGAGGAAGGCTCGATTCGGCGCGGTCGCTTCACCGGGAGGAAGCTCCGGTCCGCTGCCGTGCCCCGCCGGGCGGGGCCTGGCATGCGGTCCTCGCTCCCTCCCGCCTCCGGCTCGTCCCCCGCCCCCAGATCGCCGCCAACGGTGGGCGACGAGAACATTACCGAGCGTGACCGCCCTCGTGTTGCGGGAGTTCCCCGACACGAGGAAACTCAAAAGGGGGATTTATCACACTTCGGGGGGTGAGTCGGGTGCAGGAGGGTTTCAGCACCTATGAGACGTGGCCGTTCGAATGTCTGCGCTGCCTGCTCGTCTGGGAGGAGGAGTATCTGGTGCGGCGGATGTCGGACGGGCACGGGAACGACGTGGTGGTGTGGACCCGGGAGGGCACGCCCGTCCAGCCCCCGTGGTCGGGCATGAGCTGCCCGGCCTGCGGCTGCGGCAGCGTCACCACGTTCCCCACCGGCTATCTCGGGCATCACGCCGAGTCCGTACGACGGTCGCGACCGGCCGTTCCCGTCCCGTTCACGCGGGCTCCCGCCGTGCCCGACCCCACGACAGCGCTGCCCGCGGAGGCGTAGACCTCCGATCAGCGTTGTCCAGCGCACCTTCGACCCCGCCTTCCGCCGCGGCGGAGACCTCCCGGTGACCGTCCGGGAAACGGGAGAGCACGGCGTCCGAGACCGCCGGGCTCTCCCCTCACCCCCACCACCCCCGTCCGGCCCCTCCCCCGTCCCCTCAACCCGCCCCGGCACACGACGGGTCGCGTCCGGCCTCCCCGTCCATCCGTACGGCGGGCGCGGGAGCCGTACGGCAGGCTCGGAGGAGTCATCGGACGGAATCCGAGCCACCGGAACCAGGCGAATCGAAGCAAGCGAGGCGACACTCGGAGCGCGCAGCGTGCAGAATCTTCCCCGAACCTCAATGTGAAGGCGGATCAAGATAGTGACGACGTCCATTCAGCAGCGGATCGCCGAAGAGCTCGGCGTGCGCGAAAGCCAGGTGACCGCGGCCGTCGACCTGCTCGACGGCGGGGCCACGGTGCCGTTCATCGCCCGTTACCGCAAGGAGGCGACGGGCATGCTGGACGACACGCAACTGCGCACGCTCGAGGAGCGGCTGCGCTACCTGCGGGAGCTGGAGGAACGGCGGGCCGCCATCCTCGACTCCATCCGTTCCCAGGGCAAGCTCGACGACGCCCTGGAAGCGCAGATCATGGCCGCGGACTCGAAGGCCCGGCTGGAGGACATCTATCTCCCGTTCAAGCCCAAGCGCCGCACCAAGGCCCAGATCGCCAGGGAGGCGGGGCTGGAGCCGCTGGCCGACAGGCTGCTCGCCGAGCCGGACCTCGATCCGCATGCCACGGCCGAGGCGTTCGTCGGGGAGGGCGTGGCCGACGCGGCGGCGGCGCTCGAGGGGGCCAGGGCCATCCTGGTCGAGCGCTTCGCCGAGGACGCCGATCTGATCGGCGATCTGCGTGAGCGGATGTGGGCCCGCGGCCGGTTGGTGGCGCAGGTGCGGGAGGACAGGCAGGAGGCCGGGGCGAAGTTCGCCGACTACTTCGACTTCTCCGAGCCGTTCACGTCGCTGCCCTCCCACCGGATCCTCGCGATGTTCCGCGGCGAGAAGGAGGAGGTCCTCACCCTCACGCTCGACCCCGAGGCCGAGGACCCGAACGACTACGAGCTGCGGATCGCCCAGCGGTTCGGCGTCTCCGATCGGGGCCGGCCGGCCGACCGGTGGCTCGCCGACACGGTCCGGTGGGCCTGGCGCACCCGGATCCTCGTGCACCTCGGCATCGACCTGCGGACCCGGCTGTGGCAGGCCGCCGAGGAGGAGGCCGTCCGCGTCTTCGCCGCCAACCTGCGCGACCTGCTGCTGGCCGCGCCCGCCGGCGCCCGGCCCACCATGGGCCTCGACCCCGGGCTGCGCACCGGCGTGAAGGTCGCGGTCGTCGACGGGACCGGCAAGGTGGTCGCCACCGAGACCATCTATCCCCACGAGCCGAAGCGGCAGTGGGACAAGTCGCTGGACGTGCTCGCACGGCTCGCGGCAGAGCACGGCGTCGAACTGATCGCGATCGGCAACGGCACCGCCTCGCGGGAGACCGACAGGCTCGCGGGCGAGCTGGTACGGCGCATGCCCCGGCTCACCAAGGTCGTCGTCTCGGAGGCGGGCGCCTCGGTCTACTCGGCCTCGGCCTACGCCTCGCAGGAGCTGCCCGGTCTCGACGTGTCGCTGCGCGGCGCGGTGTCGATCGCGCGCCGCCTCCAGGACCCGCTCGCGGAGCTGGTGAAGATCGACCCCAAGTCGATCGGCGTGGGGCAGTACCAGCACGATCTGTCCGAACTGAAGCTGTCGCGCTCGCTCGACGCGGTGGTCGAGGACTGTGTGAACGGCGTCGGAGTGGACGTGAACACCGCGTCCGCCCCGCTGCTGACCCGCGTGTCCGGCATCGGCGCCACCCTGGCGGAGAACATCGTGGCGCACCGGGACGCCAACGGCCCGTTCCGGTCGCGCCGGGGCCTCAAGGACGTCCCACGGCTCGGCCCGAAGGCGTTCGAGCAGTGCGCGGGCTTCCTGCGCATCCCCGGCGGGGACGACCCGCTCGACGCGTCCAGCGTGCATCCGGAGGCGTACCCGGTGGTGCGCCGCATCCTCGACAAGACGTCCGGCGACCTGCGTGCGCTGATCGGCAACACCTCGGTGCTCCGCTCGCTGCGGCCGGCCGACTTCGTCGACGACACCTTCGGGCTGCCGACCGTCAACGACATCCTCAAGGAGCTGGAGAAGCCGGGGCGCGACCCGCGTCCGGCCTTCAAGACCGCCGCCTTCAAGGAGGGCGTGGAGACGCTCGCGGATCTGGCCCCGGGGATGGTGCTGGAGGGAGTGGTGACCAACGTCGCCGCGTTCGGCGCGTTCGTCGACGTCGGCGTGCACCAGGACGGGCTGGTGCACGTCTCCGCGATGTCGCACTCGTTCGTCAAGGACCCCCGCGAGGTGGTCAAGCCGGGCGACATCGTGCGGGTGAAGGTGCTCGACGTCGACATCCAGCGCAAGCGCATCTCGCTCACGCTGCGGCTGGACGACGAGGTCACCGGCCGCGGCCAGAACGGCCAGAACGGGCCGGGCGCCCAGCGGGGTCGTCCGGCCGCCGGGCAGCAGCAGGGCCGGGGCGACGGCCGGCGGCGAGGTCAGGGGCAGGGCCAGAGACAGGGCGGAAGCGGCCGCGGATCGGGCGCCGCCCCGGCGGGTGGTGCGATGGCCGAGGCCCTGCGCCGGGCCGGTCTGGCCGGTCCCGACTCACGCTGACAGGGCGGCCGGCGGCTTGTCGTGCATCACCGCCTCCGGCCGGGTGAGAATCCGCCGGGTTGGCGAGAGATCGAAATCTACGGGGGGTGGAGGAAGGAAAAGATAACGGATGTCCTCTGGTGAATCCTCCATACCTCGTGACAGGTTTGCCCAGGTCACAGGCTTGGGTAGGCCCTGCGCCGACAACAGGGACATGCCCGGATAGATGCCGCTCTGTCCGGGCAGGACCTGTACGTCCTATCGGGGGAAGGAGCAGGCGAGATGACGTTCAATCCGCTGGAGGAACGAGGAATTCCTCTCGACCGTCAGCTACGCAACTGGCGTGAGCTGAACGTGACCCCGATCGACCCGGATCACGCCGATCCGTACACCCGGTGCCGGATCATCACGATGAACGGCATCGAGATCGAAGCGATCATGTTCAACCGTCATCTCGCCCGGCACTGCCCCGACCTGGAGGACCGGCAGCAACTGGCCGAGACCCGATTCATCGAGGCGCAGCAGCAGAAGGCGGTCAACTGGCTGCTGCCGGGGCTCGCCTCGGTGCTGGAGACCACGCTCGCCTACGAGCAGGTGGCGACCGATCTGACCGCGTGGATCGCCCGGATGGAACCCGATCCGTACCTCAAACAGGCCTACCAGTTCGGGTTGCTGGAGGACTTCGACCACCTCTATCGGTACGCCAACCTGTTCGAGATGATCGAGCACCGGAAGGCCGAGAAGGTCGTCGACGCGCTCACCGAGGTGATGCCGGGCCGGCCGACCAAGATGCACCAGCGGCATCCGATCGACAACGTGCGCGAGCCGTACGACAGGAACACCGCGGCTCCGATCTCCAAGCTGCACGCGCTGACCATCATGTCGGCCGAGCAGCAGACGATGAACTTCTACATGAACGTCGGACCCATGTACATGGAGCCGATCGCCCGGCAGCTCTACCAGGAGATCGCGCTGATCGAGGAGGAGCACGTCACGCATTACGAGTCGCTCGTCGACCCGGGCGAGACGTGGTGGGAGCAGCTGATCAACCACGAGTACAACGAGTGCTACCTGTACTACTCGTTCATGGAGACCGAGACCGATCCCAAGGTGAAGGCCATCTGGGAGCTGCACCTGAACATGGAACTCGAGCACCTGCGGATCGCGGCGGAGATGATGCGCCGGCACGACGGACGGGAGCCGCAGGAGATCCTCGCCCCGCGGCTGCCGGCGCCGGTGACGTTCGAGCCGAACAAGGGCTACATCCGCGAGGTGATCGCCACCCAGATCGACTACACCACGCTGGGCACCGGGTACGTCCAGGAGGCGCACGAGCGCTTCCAGCGCTGGCAGGCCCAGATCCACGGGGACCAGGAGCCGCCGAGCGAGCGTGTCATCGACGAGAACCGCGCGAAGTCCGGCCGGGAATACCGCCTGGAGTCCGAGGGCACCCACCCGATGTACAGCCTGCGGCCCCACTGAGCGCCGGACCCGGAACCGGCGGAGACCGGTAATGGTACGGCCCACGCCCGCGGGGGCGTGGGCCGTACCACCGCCGGTCAGTCCTTCTTCCTGCCGACGGCCTTCATGATCAGGTCACGGGCTCTGTCCATGATGGCCGCGGGCGGCCCGAACAGCAGGTTCCGCGTCGCGGACTCCACCCCGGGGCGCGGCCGGGTGGGGGCCATCGCCTCCGCCGCCCGCAGGCCCAGCGCCATCGCCCGGCGTTCCATCGCCGAGGTTCGGGCCCGTAGCCGAGGGAACTCGTACCGCTCCTCGGCACGCGCGTGCGTCAGCACCGCGATCCGCAGTTCGTCGAGGTTCGAGAGGAAGTCCGGGTGCTGCGGCCCGTTCCTGTCCATCATCGCGAGCAGCCGCTTGGCCGCGCGTTCCTCCGCCAGGCGGTCCGCGACCACCGCGGCGCCGCCGTCCAGCTTGCGCCGGGCGTAGGGATGCACGATCTCCTCCTCGGCGGTCTCGTGCACGGCGAGCATCCGCACCAGCCGCCGGAACGCCTCCGCCCGCCCGTCGTCCGGCGCCTCCGCCACCTCGTCGAACATATCTCTGATCATCGAATGCTGGTGGACGAGCAGATCGATGACGTCGTTCTCCCTCATCAGCTCGGGAATCGGGTGTCGTACATCGGTCATGGGACTCTCCCTTCGGATTCGCCGCCCATGTCCGTGCCCGCCCCGCTTCGGGCCGGGATCTCCCCCATGCCCTCGAATCGGGCACCGTCGAATGCCTACCCTCCCGGGTTCGGGATCACGCCGGGGACCGGCGTACCCGAAAACGGGCGGAGATCCGCCCGTTTCCTGTTCGACGGCGTCGGTTCACTGGTTGGGCGGCGCGGCCGAGATGTCCCCCAGAGCCGACCGGGAGTCCCGTTCGATCGCGAGATCCCCGAGGCTGACGATGCCGACCGCCTGGTCGTTCCGGACGACCGGCACCCGGCGGATGGCCCGTTCCCGCATGAGCCGGACGACCTCGTCGACGGTGGCGTCCGGAGAGACCGTCGTGAGCTCCTCGCTGCTGGCCTCACGTACCGGGGTGTCCGGGCCCTTTCCATCGGCCATGACGCGGATGGCTATGTCACGGTCTGTGATGATGCCGCACACGTGTCCGCCGTCGGTGACGATGACGCCGCCGGCGTCGTTGTCGCGCATGAGCCGCGCCGCCGCCGACACGGTGTCGTTCGCCTCCACGGTCGCCGGATTGGACGTCATCACATCCGCCACGGTCTGTGCCATCGGAAGCCTCCTGTCCTCGGTATGGCAGAACTAGTCCCCATACCCGCCACACCGGCGGCACACGTCCGGGCGGACGGGAAGTTCCCCCGGCGGCGTTCCGCCGGGCATGGGCGACCCCCCGCGCCGGGGGGTGCGGGGGGCCGGGTCTGTGTCGGTTCTTACCGGGTCTTACCGGGTCTTACCGGTTCAGCAGCCGATCGGGTTCGGTCCGAGGGCCACGTCGTCGTACCACAGGGTGTCCTGGTCGCCGCCGTAGCTCTCCCAGCCGAGCCGGAACGTCGTCGGGCGCGGCGCGGTGGTACGGCGCAGCCACTGGGCGTCGATGTCCTGGGTCGGGACGCCGTCCACGCGCAGCCCGGCGATCTCCTGGTCGTCCAGGTAGGTGCGCATCGACTGCTGGGTGGTGTCGATCTGGAAGCGCAGGCACACCCATCTGCCGGTGGGCAGCGGGGAGCTCTGCGCGACTCCCGACGGGCTCTGCTCGGGCAGGGTGGCGTCGTCGGACTCCCGGTTCCACTGCAGCGCGCCGTTCTGCCCGCCGATCCTGAGGTCCCTGCCGCCGTCGCGGGAGTCGGACATCGTGATCATGGAGACGTGGGTGGCCGGCAGCGCCGTGGTGTGCCGGACCCACATCCGCCCGTACACCACCGGGGCCACGGCCGACACGTCACGGGTGGTGGCGGCGAAGACGTGGTTGCAGTAACCTCCGCCGCCGTTGATCCGCAGCGATTTCGACCCGCTGTGGACGGTGGAGGTGTCGATGACGGCGGTGCCGGTCCCCTGACAGTTCGGCGTGACCACCTGCCAGTCACCGGTCGGTGTGCCGCCCGGCTGGTCCTCGAAGCCGGTGCAGACCACCGCGCCCGCGCAGCCGCCCGGAGGCGTCGGAGTAGGCGTGGGGGTCGGAGTAGGCGTCGGTGTCGGGGTGGGGGTGGGAGTAGGTGTCGGGGTGGGCGTCGGCGTCGGGGTGGGAGTGGGAGTCGGCGTCGGGGTCGGGGTCGGGGTCGGGGTCGGGGTCGGCGAGGGCGTCGGAGTCCCGTCGCACGACACGCCGTTCAGCGCGAAGCCGGTCGGCGCGGCCAGGCTGCCGGACCAGGTCCCCTGGAACCCGAAGTCGGCCGAGCCTCCCGTGCCCAGCGAGCCGTTCCAGGCGACGTTCGACGCCGTCACCGTCGTGCCCGACTGGCTGACCTGGGCGTTCCAGGCGTTGGTGATCTGCTGGCCGGGCCCCGTCGTCCAGGTCAGGGTCCACGAGCCGACCGCGGGGCCGAGGTTGGTGACCTTGACCTGGGCGGTGAAACCACCCGGCCACTGGTTGGTGGAGTAGTCAACATCGCACGCGGAGGCGGCCGCCGCCGTCCCGGGCACGAGCGTGACCGCGAGACCGGCCGCCAGCGCGGCGAGAGCGGCGATCACGCCGCGCCACCCGCGTGCCGCCGTACCCGATCCCCGGGCGCGAGGAGAACCTCCCCCGAAGCCCGCGAGCCGCGGGCCACGTGTGGGACGGGAATGCGAACCGTTCATGCGTCCCTCACTTCCTCGTTCGTTTCGCGCGGTCTTCGATTCGCGCGGCACCGGCGGGTGCCGCCCCGGCTGCGTGCGTCGGGAGGCTGTCTCGCTCGGCTGTTCTGCGGGTTCGCGGGCCGCCGCCGGCCACGACCGGCCGCGGACCACCCCGGACGCAGATCGTTCTGCGGATCCCCGCCCCCGGTCAACGGCGCCCGTCCGCCGGCTCCGCCGGCCCGTTCCGCCGCCCACGCCCTCACCGCAGCTCAGGTGGTGTCGCCGGACGCCGAGCGGGCGCGCGTGCCGTGGAACGCGAGCTGAACGTTTCACCTTTCGCCGGGCTCGGATCATTGTCAGATGTTCTCCGGCACATGGCCCTGATCCCGTCGTCCGCCGGGTGGCCGCCCCCTGGTGCCCGATGGAAACCCGTGCCACCCAATGGAAACTCTCGTAGTCTTCGCTCTGGACATACCGGGCGGAAGGAAGGAGTCCCATGGCCGGCTCAGCGCCCTGGGTCGTCGTCGGCCTCGACAACGGCGGCACCAGCAACAACGCCACGGTCCTCGACGCCTCGGGCGCCTTCCTGGTGGACCGGATGGTCGAGACGCCCAGCCTGGTGCGTGAGGGGCCCGCGGTGGCGGTCGACCGGCTCCGCCACGCCTTCGACAACGTGCTGGAGCTCACCGGCGTCGCGAGGTCGCGGGTACGCGCGGTCGGCCTGGACTCCCCCGGCCCGGCGAGCGCCGACGGGGTGATCTCCACGAAGGGCGCGACCAACTTCGTCGATCCCGGGTGGTACGGCTTCGACTTCCGTGGCGCGCTGGAGGAACGGCTCGGCCTGCCCGTCGTCTACAACAACGACGGCAACGCCGCCGCCCTGTACGCCCATCACGTCCATTTCGGCGCCGACGCGCCACGGCACTCGTCGGTGTCGGCGATCGTCGGCACCGGTCTCGGCGGCGGCGTCATCGAGTCCGGGCAGGTGGTGAAGGGCGCCGCCGGGATGGCCGGCGAGTTCGGCCACGTCCACGTCCCGATGCAGGGTCTGCTGGAGGAGGGGCAGCCGGTCCCCGTCTGCAACTGCGGTTTCAGCGGCGACGCGGAGAGCGTGGCCTCGCTGACGGGCATAGAAAAGAACCTGCTGCCGTACTGGCTCACCCGGTTCCCCGAGCACGAGCTCGCCCGGGTCGAGCCCATCGGCAAGGCGGCCAAGCTGCTGCGCGGGTACGGCGAGCACGGCGACCCGCTCGCGCTCAAGGTCTTCGAGCAGCAGGCGATGGCCATCGGCCGGCTGTTCACGATCGCGGCCAACTTCACCGACCCGGGGGCGTACTTCCTGGGCGGCGGCGTGGTGGAGGCCGCGCCGCACTTCCGGGAGTGGTTCCTCGGCAAGGTCCGCGAGCACACCCTGCTGCGGGACGAGCAGCGTCAGGTGGCCACGGTGCGGCTGGTGGAGGATCGCGACATGGCGGGGGCCCGAGGCGCGGCCCTGGCCGCCCTCGCCGAGACCGCCGCCCGCTGACCGGGGCCCGCCGGGCCGCATACGACCGGGGCTCCCCGTGGAGGCCGGCGGCGAAAGGGTACCTGCAAAAGTGGGCAAATAACCGTTATCGCCACGAGCAACCCAAGCGGCGGCGGTGGAGGATAGAAAGGTCATTTTGCGTCCGTGGGCCGCCCGGGTCGGTCACCCCGACCCGCCATGGCGCCTTGGCCATACGGGGGAGGAAGCATGACCGTGACCCAGACGACGACCCGCGGTGCACCGGCCGCGACCGCGACTCCCGCGGCGACGGAGGAAGCGGGCCGTCAGTTCAACGTGAACCTGCCGTTCGTACGCATCCAGGTGCGTCCGCCGGATCTGCGCCTTCCGCACATCGGACTGCCGCATGTGAGCCGCCAGGACGTGGGGCAGGCCGTCGGCATCGCGCGGACGTTCCTCCCGCCGCCGGAACGGCTCGCATATTACGGAGGGCTCGGCGCGCTGGCGGTGTTCGGTCTGATCGATTGGCCGGTGGCCGCGGCGATCGGCGCCGGAACGATGATCGCCCAGCGGACCCGGGCGCAGGAGCAGCGATGGTCTCCGCTGCGCGCGCCACGACCGGAGGCCCCGGCGCCACCCGGCGCCGCCGCACCGGGAGCGACCCCGGCCCCGGCGGGCGAGAAGACGGCCCGGGAGGCCGCCACGCGGGCCGCTCAGCGGGCGTCGGCGAAGGCGGAACCCAAGACCACAGGCAAGTCGGCGACCACGGCGGGGCGCACCAAGAGCACCGGAAGGTGACGTAACAGACGGACCAGAGG
This sequence comes from Sphaerimonospora mesophila, assembly GCF_001417795.1. Lineage (NCBI taxonomy): Bacteria > Bacillati > Actinomycetota > Actinomycetes > Streptosporangiales > Streptosporangiaceae > Sphaerimonospora > Sphaerimonospora mesophila. The sequence goes on from NZ_BCBX01000031.1 coordinate 432,093, forward strand.
GGCCGGACGGACCGGATCGACCCGGTCCGCCCGGCCGCGCACACCCCATCGGGACGACGTACGGATGGACGAGAAGGCCCTCCCCCATCGCCCGGAGACGGTGATCGAAATCCGATCTCCGGCGCGTTATGCAGTGTTCACCGTACGGTAACCTCACCTACGCCCATATGCGAGGTTTCTGCGTCATGCTCCCATTGCACGCAGCTTCGTCCTAATAAGGTGTCTCATGTCTGACTTCATTGCCGCCGTTCTCGCCAAGGCGGCCCTGATGCTCCTGGAAGCGCTGATCATGCGACTCGTCCAGGCTCTCGTGACGTCAAGCCTCCGGGTCGACTTCGCCCAGACGGCCTGAGCCCGTCTTCCCCGGCCACGACGCCCCGTCCCGGGGGCGCCGTACGGGAACACCCCCCGACACCGGCGTCCCTCGCCCCCTCCGCCGTCCGGGATCCCCACGCCGCCTGATCACCCGGCGAGAACCGGGGAGACGGGGCAGGAGCGGCGATAGGGCGGGTCAGTCGGTGAACGCGTCCTTCACCTTGCCGGCGGCGTCCTTCACCTTCTCACCGGCCTGCTTGATCTTGCTCTCGCTCTGCTCGGCCCGGCCGCGGGCCTCCAGCCGTTCGTCGTCGGTGGCCCTGCCCATCCCCTCCTTGGCCATGCCGCCGACCTCTTCGGCCTTGTTGCGGAACTTGTCCTCGGTACTCATGATCCGTTCCTCCTCATCACGGCTCGGCGATGAAAAGGACCCCTTGCCGTACCGGAAGGACCTAAACGCGGGCGCCCATCAGGTGAGGGAGGTCACTCCCCGCCCGCCAATCAGAAACCCCCAAATTGGGAAGAAGGGGATGAGTTGGGCGTAGCCTGGCCTTAGATCCGCACTCGGAAGGATGGTGTGCAAGATGCCGCATAGCGCCGATATCGGAACACACCCCGACATCATGGAACTGCGGGCCCGCTACGAGGCCGCGGCCGCGAACCCCGCGGCGCAGCTGACCGACGGTCTCACCCTGTTGAGCGGCCTCTACCTCGCGCTCTCACCATGGATCGTCGGATTCCAGAACCGCCCGATCGCCGTCAACAACCTGGTCACGGGCCTCGTGATCGCGATGCTGGCGCTCGCCTACAGCTCGGCGTTCGGCCGCACCCACGGCATCTCCTGGATCGCACCCGTGATCGGGTTGTGGACCATCATCGCCCCGTGGGTCATCCGGGGCGGGGCGAACACCGCGGGGACGATCGCGAACAACGTCGTCACCGGTGCGATCATCCTGGCCCTCGGCCTGGCGACCATGCGCTTCGGCATGCTGGGACGAACCCGGCCCGCGGAGTTCCACGCACCCACCGCCGAACACTGAACGGCACGGCCTGATCGGAGCTCGTCGGTGTGCTGAGGCGTTCGTCGCCGGCGACGCAGCTCGGCGGGCCGGCGCCCAATCGCACAACAGGACAAATCTCCGGACATGGCGTACGGTCGGATTCGGTCATGCCTATTAGACGGATATGACCGCCTGAAGTGCCGACAGATGGGGGTACCTTGCCCAGCTCCACTGCCTTCGTCGCCACCGAATCCGCCGAGCGATACGCGAAGCAGCTCGCCTCCCACCTGGGCCGGAAGCTCGAGGTCGAGGAACTGCCGGACGGGGTCCGGCGCCTGGCCTTCGCCAAGGGCACGGCGGTGCTTACCCCGGAGCCGGAGCGGCTCGTGATGCGGGCCGAGGCGGAAGACGCCGAGTCGCTCGCCGTCGTGGAGGACGTGGTCGGCCGCCACCTCGAGCGGTTCGGCCAGCGCAACGAGCTGGTCGTGACCTGGCAGCGGGATGATGCCTGACGGTGCGGCGGGTTAACCTCGGCTCGACATCCGAGGACTCGACATCCCGAGGAGAGGACGCCGCCGATGACGCTGACAGCCCCCGTCGCGAGCCCAGTGGACTTCGCCGCCCACGGCGACTACACGGTCAAGGCCGCCACCCGTCCCGACGGCTCCTTCGTCCGCCCGCTCTACCGTTTCCAGGGCCGGATCAGCGCCGACGGAAGGAGCGGCTTCCCCGCCGAGCCCGGCCGCTACCACCTCTACGTGTCGCTCGCCTGCCCGTGGGCGCACCGGTCGGTGATCGTGCGGTCGCTCCTGGGGCTGGAGGACGTCGTGACCATGTCCGTCGTCGACCCCGTCCGGGACGGCCGCGGCTGGGCCTTCCGCCACGGCCCGGGTCACGGCCCCGACGAGGTCAACGGCTTCCGGCTGCTCCGGGAGGCGTACGAGGCGACCGAGCCGGGGTACGACGGCCACGTGTCGGTGCCGGTGCTGTGGGACCGCGTGACCGGCCGGATCGTCAGCAACAACTTCCCCGACATCAGCATCGACCTGGCCACCCGGTTCGGCGCCTGGGCGACACCCGGCGTCGATCTCTATCCGGCGACGCTGCGCGGCGAGATCGACGCGCTGAACGAGCGTGTCTACACGACCGTGAACAACGGGGTGTACCGGTGCGGCTTCGCCGAGAGCCAGGAGGCGTACGACACGGCCGTGACGGCGCTGTTCGCCATGCTCGACGAGCTCGACGAGCGCCTGGCGGGCCGCCGCTACCTGTTCGGCGACCACATCACCGAGGCGGACGTGCGGCTGTGGGTGACGCTCGCCCGTTTCGACGCGGTCTACTTCGGCCATTTCAAGGCCAACCTCCGCCGCCTGGCCGACCATCCGAACCTGTGGGGTTACGCGCGCGACCTCTACCGGATCCCGGCCTTCGGCGGCACGACGGACTTCGACCACATCAAGCGCCACTACTACGGCACCCACCCGCGGATCAATCCGTCGCGGATCGTCCCGGCCGGGCCCCTGATCGACTGGACCACCCCGCACGGCAGGGACGTACGGTAGCTCCAGGAATAGTTGAACCTTCAACTTTGCTGCAACGGGCACCGATCCGGCTTGACGGCTCAACTGCGGAAGGACCCGGAATGGCGAGAATGCCCACCCTGTACCTCAGTCACGGAGCGCCGCCACTGGCGGACGACGCCCTGTGGAAGCGGCAGCTCGCCGGCTGGTCGGCCGAGTTGCCCCGGCCGGAGTCGATCCTGATGGTCTCGGCGCACTGGGAGGACGCCCCGCTCACGCTGGGCGCCACCCGGACCGTCCCGCTCGTGTACGACTTCTGGGGCTTTCCGGACAGGTACTTCGAGGTCCGCTACCCCGCGCCGGGAGCCCCCGCGCTCGCCGAGGAGGTGCGCAGGCTGCTCGGCTCGGCCGGACATCCGACCCACGACGACCCCGAGCGCGGCCTCGACCACGGCGCTTACGTGCCGCTCGTCGAGATGTATCCGGCGGCGGACGTCCCCGTCCTGCAGGTCTCCATGCCCACGCTCGACTCCCGCGAGCTGTTCCGGCTCGGCCGTGACCTGGCGCCGCTCAGGGACCAGGGCGTACTGATCGTCGGCAGCGGCTTCACCACCCACAACCTGCGGCTGGCCGACTACACCAACTCCAAGCCGGTGCCCTCCTGGTCGGCGGAGTTCGATGACTGGATCGACCGGGCGATCGCCGCGCGGGACGTCGACGCCGTCCTCGACTTCCTGCACAAGGCCCCGGCCGCCCGGCTCGCCCACCCCCGCACCGAGCATTTCGCCCCGCTCTTCGTCGCCCTCGGCGCCGCCGTCGACGACCTGGCCGAGCAGCGCTCGGTCATCGACGGCTTCTGGTACGGCCTGGCCAAGCGATCGTTCCAGTTCAACTGACCGACGTCCCGGGAGCTACGTGAGCCGGAGGGCCGCGTCGGCCACGGCCGTGCGCAGTTCCCTGATGCCGGGCCGTCCCCGCACCGGGTGGACGTTGTTGGTGAGCAGCACGACCGTGAGACGGCGCCCGGGATCGACGACCAGCGACGTGCCGGTGAAGCCGGAGTGGCCGAAGGCGTCGGTCAGCGGCCCGACGATCGCCGGGTCGCCGATCCGCATGGCGAGCCCCTGCCGGTAGACCACGCCGGGCACCGCGTGGTCGCGGACCATCTCGGCGACCAGGTCCGGGGGCACGGCTCCGACGCCGCCGGTCCGCAGCGCCTCGCCGAACCGCAGCAGGTCTCCGGCCGTGGAGAACAGCCCGGCGTGCCCGGTGACGCCGCCGAGCGCGTGCGCGGTCTCGTCGTGCACCTCTCCCCTGACACAGCCGCTCCCCCGGTCGGCCTTGTACTCGGTGGCGACGGTCCTGGGCAGCAGCGACGGGCCGGGGCGGTAGAGGGTGTCGGCGAGGCCGAGCGGGCCGGTGATCCGCTCCCGGACGAGGATGTCGAGCGGCGCACCGCCCGCGATCTCGGCGACCCTCCCGGCCGTGATCATTCCGACGTCGGAGTAGAGGTGCGCTCCCGGCGGCCGCTCCGCTGGGGTGGACAGCACCAGCTCCCAGCGGAGCCTGACGGGCTCCCGCTCCACGCGGCGGCTCGCCGGCAGGCCCGAGGTGTGGGTGAGCAGGTGCCGGAGGGTGATCTGCGGGCGCTCGCCGTAGTGCCTCGGCAGCCATGTGGCGACCGGTTCGTCCAGGTCCACCCGTCCCTCCGCGACCAGGGACAGCAGCACCAGCGCGGTGAACGGCTTGGTGATCGAGGCGATGTCGAAGACGGAGCCGAGCGTGACCGGCGGCCGGTCCGCCGAGATCCGCTCGGAGGCGTCGGCGTAGCGGACCGCCTCGCCGACGGCGCAGGCCGCAGCCGTCCGGCCGTCCACGGCGATCGTCGCGACGGCCGCCGACGCGACCGCGGGCACGGCGGCCCGCAGGATCTGCTCAAGCATCGCCGCGCGCGCCCGGGGCCGCGCCCGCCAGCGCGGGGGCCAGCCGGTCGCCGTACGCCGCGAGCAGCGCCCGAGCGTCGTCGGCGGCCAGCCCTCGCTTGATCATCACCACCGCGGTCTTCACGTCGCGCCCGGCGTCCTCCAGGACCTCGCGGGCGGCGGGGACGCCGGCTCCGGTGATGTCGGCGACGATGCGCGCGGCCCGGTCGACGAGCTTGGCGTTGCTCGCCACCACGTCGACCATGTAGTTCCCGTACGTCCTGCCGGACCTGATCATCGTGATCGTGGAGATCATGTTGAGGACCAGCTTCTGGGCGGTGCCGGCCTTGAGCCGGGTCGATCCCGCGACCACCTCGGGCCCGACGATCACCTCGATGGGGTGGTCGGCCGCGCCGGTCAGCGGGGTGGCGGCGTTGCAGGCCAGGCCCACGGTCAGCGCGCCGACGCGGCGTGCCTCCCGGACCGCGGCCACGACGTAGGGCGCGCGCCCGCTCGCCGAGATCCCGACGACGGAATCGCCGGGGCCGACGCCCTTCTCCCCGATCACCGCGGCGCCCGCGGCCGCGTCGTCCTCGGCTCCCTCGACGGCACGCAGCAGCGCGGCCTCGCCGCCCGCGATGACGCCCTGCACCAGCTCGGGATCGGTGCCGAAGGTCGGCGGGCACTCCGAGGCATCGAGCACCGCGATCCGCCCCGAGGTCCCGGCGCCCACGTAGAACAGGCGGCCGCCGCGGATCATGCGCTCGGCGATGCCGTCGATCGCGGCGGAGATCGCCGGTACGGCACGGCCCACCGCGACCGGCACCGTGGCGTCGGCCGCGTTCATGAGACGGGCGATGTCCTCGGTCGGCAGCGTGTCGATCCCGCTGTAGCGGGGATCGCTCTGTTCGGTGGCGAGAGTGGCGAGTGATTCCGTGGTGGAATTCGTCATGGAATTCGGCATCGGTTCCGTCATGATGGCCTCAGATTCGGAGAGCTCTGTCCAGATGACTGGCGTTCGTACCGGCCTGGAGCAACTGGTCGCAGGCCGTACCCGTGGCGAGCGGGCCCTGAGCGGGCGGATCGGGCTCGTCACCAACCCCACCGGAGTCCTGCCCGATCTGACTCCGTCCGCACCGGCGCTGCTGCGCGCGGGTTTCCGGGTGACCGCGCTGTTCAGCCCGGAGCACGGGCTGCGCGGCACCGGCCAGGCGGGCTCCGGCGAGAGCGGGGACGACGGCGTGGCCGACCCCGCCACCGGCCTGCCCGTGTTCGACACCTACCAGCGGACCGGCGCGGCCCTCGACGAGCTGGTGGCGTCGGCCGGGGTGGACGTCCTCGCGTTCGACATGAGCGATGTGGGCGCCCGCTTCTACACCTACGTGTGGACGATGCACGATCTCATGGGCGCGGCGGCCCGCGTGGGGCTGCCGTTCGCCGTGCTCGACCGGCCCAACCCCATCGGCGGGGCGGTGAGCGAGGGCCCGCCGCTCGACCCCGCCTTCGCGAGCTTCGTCGGCCGCGCCCCGCTGCCCATCCGGCACGGCCTCACCGCCGGGGAGATCGCCCGGTTCGCCAACCGCGAGATCGGCGCCGAGCTGACGGTGGTCCCCCTGGCCGGCTGGCGGCGCGAGCGGTACTTCGACGAGACCGGGCTGCCGTGGGTGATGCCCTCGGTGAACATGCCGACACCGGACACCGCGCTGGTCTATCCGGGGACCGGCCTGTTCGAGGGGACGAACGTGTCCGAGGGCCGCGGCACGACCCGGCCGTTCGAGCTGATCGGCGCGCCGTACGTGGACGGGCGCTTCGCCGAGGCGCTCAACGCGCTCGGCCTGCCCGGCGTCCGGTTCCGCGACACGTGGTTCGCCCCGGTCTTCGGCAAGCACGCGGGCACGCCCGTGCGCGGCGTCCAGCTGCACGTCACCGACCGTGCGGCGCTGCGGCCGGTGTTCACGGGCGTGTCCATGCTGCACGTGCTGCGCACGCTCCATCCGGACGATTTCACCTGCGAGCCGTTCCTGGACCTGCTGTGGGGTGCCGACTCGCTGCGCCTGGCCCTGACCGCCGGCCGGGACCCGCGCGATCTGTGCGGTCCGCCCGGCCGGCCCGGCGATCACGCCGAGCTGATGTACACGTAGCTCCACGGCCCGTCACCGTCAGCCGAGCGGGCGGCGGTAGAGCCAGAAGACCCGCTCGACCCGCGCGGCCACCGCCCGCGAGTAGAAGCGGATCGGGCCCACCCAGCCGATCTGCGCGCTGCGCTGCCCGGCCGCCGCCTGGTCGTCGAGGCACCGCCGCAGCAGCACCCGGCCCACGCCGAGCCCGCGTGCCGCCTCGGCCGTGCCCATCGGGCCGAACCACATCGGCCGGCTGCCCCACGCGGCGAAGCCCAGGATCTCCCCGTCCCGCTCGGCGTAGTGGCAGCCTTCCGCCTGCTCGGCCTCCCAGGCCCACGCGTCGTTCCACTGCCGCCGCACGAAGTCGGCGACCGCCGTACGCTCCCCCGCCGGAGCCGGACGTACGGCGACGCCGGCGGCGGCCAGCCGGGCCAGGTCGGCCGCGTCCTCCGCCTCGGCGGAGACCGGCAGGTCGGCGGTCATGTTCCAGGCGATCCGGTAGCGCTCGTAGCCGAGGCTCTCGGCGAGGCAGGCCGCCGGGGTGTAGCGCACGTCGATGCCCGGCCAGCCGTAGCAGGGCGGGTTCCCGGCGAAGCGCGCCTCGGTCGCGCCCTGCGCGCGCAGCCACTCCTCGGCGGCGGTCACGAGCGCGCGGCCGACGCCCCGGCCCTGCGCGCCGGGGTGGACGGCGAGCAGGTCCACATGACCGGCCACGCCGCCTCCGTCGACGACGCCGCCGACCGAAGTGAGCACCACGCCGTCCAGGTCAGGGGTGGCCAGGGCGGTCCACCGGCGCCCCCCGGGCGGGTCGGCGAGCCGCCGCACGACCAGCGGCGCCTCCTCGGCGTCCGCCCACAGCGCGGCCGCAGCGGTCTCGGCCACGCCGGCGGCGTCCGGCCGCACCGAATCGACCCTTACCGGGCTCCGGCCGCTCATCCGCGCGCTCCCGTGTCCGCTTCCGTGCCTGTTCTCTGCTCCGTGCCCGGCTCCGCGCGGTTCACCGCGTCGACCGGGATCACGCTGCGGACCCGGGGATGGAGGCAGGCGTGCTCCTGGAGGGTCGTGCCGTCGTGGCTCAGCGTGGGCCGCCGCTCGACGCACAGCTGAGTGGCGAACGGACAGCGGGGCGCGAACAGGCAGCCCTCGTCGCTCCCGCCCGGGTCGAGCGCCTCCGTCGGCACGACCCGCTCCGCCCCGGGCAGCTCCAGCCCGTGCAGGACCGGGGTGGCCGACAGCAGCGACTGGGTGTACGGATGCACCGGCCGGGTGATGATCGTCTCGGTCGGCCCGCGCTCGACGACCTGGCCCCGGTAGAGCACGTACAGCTCGCTGTCGTCTCCGATGTAGCGTGCGGTGGCGATGTCGTGGGTGATGAACAGCACGCCGACGCCGAGCCGTACGCGCAGGTCCTTGAGCAGTGCGAGGATGCCGAGCCGCAGCGACACGTCGATCATCGACACGGCCTCGTCGGCGACGAGCACCTCGGGGTCCATCGTCAGCGCCCGGGCGATCACCACGCGCTGGCGCATGCCGCCCGACAGCTGGTGCGGATATCTCGGCAGCACGTAACCGGGGTCGATGCCGACCAGGGAGAGCAGCTCCGTCGCCCGCGCGTCCACCCACGACCTCGGCCGGCCGGTCTGCTTCGCGCGCAGCGCCAGCGGCGCCTCCAGCGTCTGGTGGATGGTCCTGGTGGGGTTGAGCGCCGAGTAGGGGTCCTGGTGGATGAGCTGGATCCGGCGGAAGTACGGCTGCCGCCGCCGGTGGCCGAGCCCGGACATCGGCACGCCGTCGATGACGATCTCACCGGAGTCGTAGGTCTCCAGCCCGGCGATGATCCGGCCGAGCGTGGTCTTGCCGCAGCCGGACTCCCCGATGAACGACACCGCTCCGCCCGCCTCGACGGCGAAGTCCACCCCGCGAAGCGCCCGGACCTCGCGCGCGCCGAGCACGCTCCCGCGCTGCTTGAAGGTCTTGGTGATGCCGGTTCCGGTGATCAAGCGAACTCCTTACGACGGGCGGCCGTGAGCCGCCGGTCGGCGTCCTCCGCCGCGGCGTGGCAGGCGACCGTCCTGCCGTCACGGGTCAGCGCGACGGGCTCGACGGTGTCGCAGACGTCCATCCGCCGGTCGCAGCGCTCGCGGAACACGCACCCGGCGGCCGGGAGGGTCCCGAGTGTGGGGGGCCGTCCCGGCAGCGCCCGCGCCTCGCCGATGTCCCCCGACAGGCGCGGAATCGCCCGGATCAGGCCCTGGGTGTACGGGTGCCGGGGGTCGCCGAGCACCTCCTTGACCGGGCCGTGCTCGACCACGCGCCCGCCGTACATCACGGCGAGGTCGTCGGCGACCTCGGCGACCGCGCCGACGTCGTGGGTGATGACGAGCGTGGTGAGCCCCCGCTCGTCGTGGACCTCGCGGACGATCCGCAGGATCGTCGCCTGCGTGATCATGTCGAGGGCCGTGGTCGGCTCGTCGAGCACGACGACCCTGGCGTTGAGCACGAGCGCGAGCATGATGCCGACGCGCTGGCGCATGCCGCCCGACAGCTCGTGCTGGTAGGAGTCGAGCACGCGGGCGCCGTCCATGCCCATGCGGGCCAGCAGGTCCTTCGCGTCGCGTACGAGCGCACGCAGGTCCGCCACGCCGTGGGAACGGCCGAGGTCGAGCAGCTGCTTGCCGATCGTCTTGAGCGGGTTGAGCGAGTTCTGCGCGGCCTGGAAGACGTACCCGACGTGCCGGCCGCGGGCCCGCCGCAGCTCCTCGCCGCCGAGCTCGACCACGTCGCCGAGGCCGTCGATCTCGACGCTGCCCGCCGCGATCCTGCCGGGCGGCTGCACGGCGTTGAGCAGGCACAGCGCGAGCGTCGACTTGCCCGAGCCGGACTCGCCGACGACACCGGTGATCGTGCCGGGCGCGAGCGTGAGATCGACGTTTGAGACGGCGGGCAGCTCGCCCATCGGGGTCTTGTAGACGACGGTGAGGCCGCGCACGCGGACGCCCGGCGCCGAATGCGCGTGGGAGGTCGGTGCGGTCGGATCGGGGGACATGGCTACTCCTCCCGCAGGCGGGGGTTGAAGATCTCGTCCATGGCGTCGACGATGAGCACGATGCCCAGCGTCAGCAGCAGGATCGCGAGCAGCGGAGCCATCAGGTACGGCAGCGCCGCCGGGGTGGTGAGCGCCCCGCCGTTGAACACGGCCAGGTTCAGCATCACGCCCCAGTTGTTCGACTCGAACGGCAGGACGCCGAGGAAGAACAGGCCCACCTGGGCGTAGACGGCGCCGGTGACGGCGATCAGCATGTTCATCGCGATGTAGGGGGCCATGCTGGGCAGCAGTTCCCGGCCGATGATGTGGGTCGTGGGCAGGCCGAGGCCGCGCGCGGCCTCGATGAACCCACGCTCGCGCAGCGACAGGGTCTGGGACCGTACGGCACGGGCCACCCCGCCCCAGCCCAGCAGACCGAGCACCAGGCCCATCTCCAGCGGACTCTCGAACTTCCACACGGTGGACAGCACGAGCAGCAGCGGCAGGCCGGGGATCGCCAGGTTGACGTCGGTGATCCGCATGAGCACGGTGTCCCAGCGGCCGCGCCGGAAGCCGGCGAACAGGCCGATGAGCGTGCCGAGCGCGACCGTGATGACCGCGGTCGCCAGGCCGGTGAGCAGCACGTAGCGTGCTCCCGTGACGACCAGCGCGAGCACGTCGGTGCCCTCGAAGTCGGTGCCGAACGGATGCCGCAGGCTGGGCGGGGCGTAGAGGGCCTCGTCGTCCCTGGGCAGGTGCTCGGGGTAGAGCAGCGGTCCGGCCACGCCCATCACGGCGAAGCCGGCGACGATGACGACCCCCAGCATCCGGCTCGGCTTGCGGCGCAGCACCCGCCAAACCCCGCGCCAGAAGTTGCGGCGCAGTGTCGCCCGGGTGACGCCCGGCGGGCCGCCGGGGGCCGACTGGAGGCCGGCCGCCTCCTGGGCGTTGATCATGATGCTCATGCCGACCCTCCGCTCCTGACCCGGGGGTCGATGGCCGTGTAGAGCAGGTCGGCGACGATGTTGGCGACGACGATGCCGATCGTGATCACCAGGAACGTGCCGCCCATCAGCGCGTAGTCACGGCTGCTGATGCTGCCGACCAGCAGCAGCCCGAGCCCGGGGTAGTTGAAGATCTGCTCGATGAAGATCGACCCGCCGAACAGCATGCCGATCGACAGGGCGAGGATCGTGAACAGCGGGAGGATCGCGTTGCGCGCGATGTAGCGGAACACGATCCCGCGTTTGAGGCCGCGAAGCTCGGCGGCGAGGATGAAGTCGTCGCCGAGCACGGCGACCACGTTCGACTTCATGGCGAGGATCCAGCCGCCGTAGCTGGCCAGCGTGTACGTCACGACCGGCAGCACGGCGTGGTGCGCCAGCGAGCCGAGGTATCCGGGGTTGAGCCCGGGCACGTGCTCGACGTCGACCGGGCCGCCCGACGGCATGATCGGCCACAGCGTCGCGAAGATCGCGGTGAGCAGCAGGCCGATGACGTAGACCGGCACGCCGTGCAGCAGCGAACCCGACAGCGCGAGCACGTCGCCGAGCCGGCCCGACCGCTTGATCGCCGCGTAGACGCCCATGATGACGCCGAGCAGGAAGCTCAGCAGCGTGCCGGCCAGCACCGGCAGCACGGTCCACCGGGCCGCCGAGCCGATCAGCGTGGTCACCTCGACGCCCGGAGTGCTGAGCGAGCGGCCGAGGTCGAAGTGGAGCAGCGAGTTCATGTACCCCAGGTACTGCTCCCACAGGCTGCCCGTGGGCAGGAAGCCGTACAGCACGGCCGTGGCCCGCTCGGCCTGCTCGGGCGACATGCCCTTCTGGATCAGGCTCTCGTACTGACCGCGCACCGGGTCTCCCGGGATCTCCCGGATGATGACGAAGCTGATCGTGGCGACGACCCAGATCATGACCAGGCCACGTGCGACGTGGCCCGCCACGCGCCGGACGACCGCCTTCGGCGACGCCGACGAGGTCGGCGATGTCTTCGACCGGGCGCGTACCCGGAGCGTTGCCGTCATGCCTGCCTCTTCTTGATCATCCCGAGTTGCATCCACACGCCCGACGACAGCCGCAGCGCGTCGTGGTCGTCCGGCGGGAAGGCCGTGTACCGGGAGGTGTTCGCGAACTGGGTGTTGACGTAGTCCCAGAGCTGGATGACCGGCAGCTGCTCGTTGGTCAGCCGGGCGAGGACCCCGACGATGCGCTTGCGCTCCTCCGGGCCGGTGTAGCTGAGCCTGCTGGTCAGCTCGCCCGGGTTCACCGTGCCGTCGGCTCCCGCCTCGACGGTCTCCGGGCCGCCCATCCAGTTGCCCTGGGTGCCCGGGGGCACGTGCGACAGCCGGCCGCCGAACATCTGCCAGCCGTTCGCCTGGCCGTACAACCGCTGGAAGATGTTGTACGGCGACGGCCCCAGCCCGATCAGCCAGAACGCGACGTCGTACTTGCCGTCCGCCAGTTCTCCAAGATAGAGGGTGTAGTCGGCTGCGGTGACCACGGTGGCGTCGATGCCGTGGTCGCCGAGCTGGCTGCTGATCGACTTGGCCGCGGCCACCCAGTCGGAGAACGAGGCGGGGACGTGGATCCGCACCTTCCACGGCTTGCCGCCGGGCAGGGCCCACCGGCCGTTCCGCTTGGTCATCCCGGCGGCCCGCAGCTCGGCCTCGGCCTTGGCCGCGTCCACGCGGTAGGGGTCGAGCCGGTCGAACCCGCCGTCCAGCCAGGCCCTGGCGGCCTTGGCGTGGATGCCCGAGGTGGTCACGGCGGGCGTGCCGCCCTCGGGGGAGGCGATCTTCGTGACCTGGGCGCGGTCGATCAGATAGGCCAGCGCCCGCCGCACGTGCACGTTGTCGTACGGCTTGTGCGACTGGTTGAACGCCATCGAGGTGGCCACGGGCGAGTAGCCCTTGATCACCTTGCTGCCGCCGGCCGCGCGGATGCGCTCCATCACGGCGGAGGGCACCGACGTGAACGGGGCGTTGTCGAGCTTGCCGGCGATCAGGTAGTTCCAGATCTGCTCGTTGCCGGTGTAGTTGAGCACCTTCACCTTGTCCGGCACGATCGCGGCGCTGTCGTAGAAGTAGGGGTTGCGCTTCAGCAGCGCGGCGCCGGGGTTCACCCGCTCCAGCACGAACGGCCCGGCGGACACGTCACGCTCGGGGGTGAAGGCGATGACCTTCTCGGCGAGCCCGGTGATCTCGGCCTTGGCCGTCTCGGCCGCCGGGCCCGCGCCGTCCTGGGCGACCTTCAGCGTCTGCCAGAAGTCGGAGGGCAGCAGCCCGCCGAAGACGTGGGCGGGCACGACGACGGTCGACAGCAGGTTCCTGAGGAACATCCCGCTGCGGTTCGCGCCCTGGGTGATCTTGATGGTCTTCGCGTCGACGACCTGGATGTCGGCCGCCGCGCCCGCCGCCCTGGGGTCGAGCGCGTACGCCGTGCCGCCCTGGGTGTAGGCCAGCCCGATCGAGACTCTGACGTCCTCGCTGGTCACCGGCTTGCCATCGGACCACCTGGCGTCCGGCTGCAGGTGGATGACGACCTCCGACTGGTCGGGCGTCGTGGTCCAGTTGTCGGCCAGTCCGGGGTAGAACCGGTTGGGATCGACCGGGTCGTTCTTCGGCCAGGCGAGCGCCATCCCGTTGTAGCCGGCGAAGACCGACCCCACGGGGTTGAACGGATTGATCGGCGCGCTGGCGTTGATCTGCTTGCTGCCGTCGATCGTGGTGTAGACACCGCCGCCCGCCGTGTGGGCGGCCCCCGTGTTCCCGGTAGTGCCGGTGGTCCCGGTAGTGCCGCAGGCGGTGGCGGTGGCGAACGTCGCCAGAGCCACGATCGCTGCGAGTCGCTTCATGGGCTGCTCCTGGTTCCCGATTGCCTGGACGATACGGGCGCTCCAGCGGCGACGTCAATTTTTTCCGCCCGCGCAGCAAGATACGGAGTTAATTTTTACCGAGCTGGTTTACCTGGGAATATGTCGCGCGAGATCGTCCACGTTGATCGTTCAGAAACCGATCGAGCACCGCCTTCGTCGCCCGCAGCGCCCCGTCCGACGCTTCGAAGGCACGCTGGGCGACACCCACGAAGACGCAGTCGACGATCAGCAGCTGGCTGATGCGGCTCGCCAGCGCCCCCGGCCGGAAGGCCGTCTCCCGGCCGGCCGAGACCAGCACGTGATCGGCCGTGGCCGCCAGCGTCGACCGCGGGTTGTTGGTGATCGCCACGGTCGCGGCGCCGGCCGCGCGCGCCGTCCGCATCGGTTCGAGCACGTCGGGCGTCTCCCCGCTGCAGCTCACCCCGACGGAGACGTCCCCCGCGCCGGACAGCGCGGCCCCCGTCAGCGCCAGGTGCACGTCGGTGAAGGCGTGACAGTGCACCCCGATCCGCAGCAGCTTCTGCGCCATGTCGGCGGCCACCAGGCCGGAGGCGCCCACGCCGTACACACTGACCCGCCGGGCCCGCGTCAGCGCCTCGACCACCGCGCCGAGCCGCGCCGAGTCGAGCTGCGCCGCCGTGTCCGCGAGCGCGTCGGACTCGGCCCGCGTCACCTTCGCGATGACGTCGGCCAGCGGATCGTCCGGCGCCAGGTCGCCGGGCACGAGCCGGTCCGGCCGCTCGCGCGCCGAGGCGGCGGCCAGCGCCAGGCGGAGCTGGGAGTATCCGGTGAAGCCCAGGGCCCGGGCGGTCCTGACGATCGTGGCCTGGCTGGTGCCCGAGGCCGTGCTCAGCTCGGTGATCGTGCTGCCCGCCACCATCGCCGGGTCGTCCAGGATGAGCCTGGCGACGGACCTACCGGCGGGCGTGAGCGACGGCAGCACCGCGCGTACGGTGGCCACCAGGCTGCCCGGACGGCCGGAGGCCCGCTGGGACGCGCCGGAGGTCTCCGGGGACGAGTCGGGGCGCGCGCTCATGGAACTCCTTCGCCAGACGGCTCTGTGCAGGGTGGATTTCGGGGGGATCCGGTCACGACGCCGGTGCGTCGCCGGTCAGCCGGCGGGCGGCGGCGCGCATCGAGGCGGCCGAGTCGCCGTGCGTGGCAAGGTACACCGCCCCGGCGGGCGGTCCCGGCACCCCGGTCTCCACCACCACCGTGTCCGGGCGTGCCCGTACGGCTTCCGCGACCAGGCGCCGCATCCAGGCGTGCCGCACCGCGTCGTGGACGGCGAGCACGACCGGCCGCCCGGCCGCAGCCGCGAGATCGGGCAGGCCGTCCCCCTCGCCGATCTCGGCCCGCAGCGTCCCCGGGAGGATCTCGGCGATCGCCGCGGCCAGGCCCGCCCTGCGGGATCCTACGGTAGGCCCGACCGCCTCGGTCAGCCGGGCCGATATCTGGACGACCAGCGGCGCCGCCCGCAGCACCGGCCGGGCCGCCGCACCGGTCATGCGCAGCGCCGCCGCGGCCGCGGCCTCTCCCAGCCCCTCGTCGGCGTCGGCGGCGGCCGCGGCGCGGGCGTTCGCCTGGGCGGCGTGCCAGCGGGCGAGGCGGCGCACCCGGCCCGCCGCCTGCGTCAGCCGTTCCTCGGCGAGCCTGCCCTCCCGGACCGCCTCGACGATGGCGTCGCGCAGTTCGTACACGCTCTCGCCGCCCGGCGAGGACCGGCCCACGCAGATCGCGTCGACCCCGGCGGCCAGGGCCCGTACGGCGATCTCGCCGGGCTCGTGGAGCGCGGCGACCGCCCGCATCTCGATCGCGTCGGTCACCAGCATGCCCTCGAAGCCGAGCTCATCGCGCAGCAGCCCGGTCAGCACGGCGCGGCTCAGCGTGGCGGGCACCTCGTCGAGGGCCGGCACGAGCAGATGCCCGCACATGATCGCCTGGACCCCCGCCTCGATCGCGGCGCGAAACGGCGGCAGATCACGCAGGTCGAGCACCTCGCGCGGCGCCTCGACGGTGGGCAGTTCCAGGTGGGAGTCGCTGCGGGTGGCGCCGTGACCGGGGAAGTGCTTGGCGCAGGCCGCCACCCCGGCGCCCTGCAGCCCGTTGATCCAGGCCACGGCGTGCCGGGAGACCTCCTCGGGGTCCGCCCCGAAGGAGCGGATGCCGATGACCGGGTTGAGCTGATCGGCGTTCACGTCCACCACGGGGGCGTAGTCGAGCGTGATGCCGGCGGCGCCGACGAGCCGGCCGATCTGGCGGGCCACCCGCTCGGTCAGCCGGACGTCGCCGGCCACGCCCAGCGCGAGGTTCCCCGGCCAGGAGCTGCCGGTGCCCGCCTCCAGCCGGGTGACCGTGCCGCCCTCCTCGTCGACCGCGACGATCGCCTCGGGGTTGTCCGCGCGCAGCGCCGCGCTGAGTTCGGCCGTCTGCGCCGGATCGGCGATGTTGCGGGCGAACAGCACCACCCCGCCCAGGCCCTCGGCCAGTGCCCTCCGCAGCCAGTCGGGCGGAGCCGTGCCCTCGAAGCCGGGCTGGAGCACGGTCATCGCGAGCCGGCCCAACTCGCCCGCCGACCCCGCCGAGCCGTCCGCTCGCTGCCCGATCTTCGCTATTAGTGGTGTATGCTGCGATCTGTCCGTTTTTCGGCCACTCATCGCGCCCCCTATGAGCCGAGCCGCTGTGCGATGAGCCTGCGGTGGGCGTCCAGGGCGCGCGGATCGCCTGCCGGCAGGGCGGCCCGGAGCGCGAGAGCGGCGGCCCCCGCCGCGCCGTCGCCGGCGAGCAGCCAGCCGCCCGAAGCGGGGTCCGCACCGGCCTGCTCCCCCAGCTCGGCGCGCACCAGTCCGGCCAGCACCGTCGGCTCGGTCAGCAGGGATCCGGCCAGCACGAGCGGGCCCGACGCCGGGAGATCGGTTCCGTTCGCGCGCGGCGGCGGTTCGGAGCGTACGGCACGTGCCGTACGGCACAGCAGCGCGGCGCCCTCCCGGAGGATCTCCCGCGCCACCGGGTCCCCGTTCGCGGCGGCGGCGTCGGTCATCGGCGCGAGCGTGGCGAGCCAGGCCGGACCGGACTCGGCCACACGGGCGTAGACGGCCGCGACGATCGTCCGGGCCAGCTCGGCGGAGTCCCGCCGGTCCCGGTCCCCCGTTCCTTCGCCGAGGATCGCGGCCGCGACGTCGTCGACCAGCGCCGTGGGCGCGGCGCGGCCGTCGAGGGCGGTCAGCGCGGCGGCGACGGCACGCCTGCCGATCCACACCCCCGACCCTTCGTCGCCCAGCAGCCAGCCCCAGCCGTCGGCACGCCGTACGACCCGCCAGTCGTGGACGTGGGCGCCGACCGCGCCGGTGCCGGCCACCAGGACGGTCCCGTCCGGCTGCGTGGTCGTACCCGTGAACGCGACGAGCATGTCCGGGACCACCGTGGGACGGCCGGGCAGTCCGGCCTCCTTCCAGGCGCGTTCCGCCAGCCCGCCCATGGCCTCGGCGCCGGCCAGGCCGAATACTCCCCCGGCCACGCGCGAATGGTCGAGGCCGTCCAGCGCGGCGAGCAGCGCGGCCAGCAGGTTGGCGGCCGGATCGGCGACGGAGACGGCGTTCGCGCCTCCGGCGCGTCCGCGTCCGGCGATCTCCCCACTCTGGCGGGCGACGACACACCGCGTGCTGGTGCCACCGCCATCCACTCCGACGAACAGAGCCCCCACGGTCGCCCCTCGCACTCTTCGTAGATACCCTCCGACAACCTACAAGCGAGCGGAGAATTTCTACAACGCTTCCCGGCGGGCCGCCCGGGCGGAGCTACTTCTTACTCTCGGCCAGATCGACGATCGCGGTGGCGGCGCGGAAGAACTTGTTGCGCCCCATGTCCCCCACCGTCTTGATGTTGAAGGCCTTCTTGAGCAACTCGGCGTCGCTTTCCGACACGCCCGCCAGGGCCTGGACCGGCGCCTTGACGAGATCCTCGAGGTTCACGTCCTCGTAGTCCCGGTCGAGCAGCTTGCTGAGATCAGCGTTGACGGCCATATGTCCCCCCGCTCAAGTCCCCTGCCGGACATCTCGAAGTCCAAGGCTTCGAGCCGAAGCCCTGCTCGGCGAGTCCCCGTCAGGCGGAACCCCCTCTGTCGTAAGACGTGCCCGAACCGCCCTCACCCATCCTCGTGATCTTACGGTTTCTCATGGGCTTGCAGTTGACCGGCCGGTTCCCCCTCCAGGAACTGCTCGGCCCAGATGATTTTGCCCCGTTGCGTGTAACGGGTGCCCCAGCGCTCGGCGAGCTGGGCGACGAGAAACAGCCCTCTGCCTCCCTCGTCGGTGATGGCGGCCCGGCGCGGCCGAGGGGAGGTCTCACTCGCGTCGGACACCTCGCAGATCAGCTTCCGGTCGAGGAGAAGACGCGCGCTGATGGGCTCGCTCCCGTACCGGATCGCGTTGGTGACCAGCTCGCTGAAGATCAGCTCGGTGGTGAAGCCCAGCTCGTCCAGGTTCCAGGCCGACAGGCGCCGGGCGACCTCGGTGCGTACGCGGGACACCGCCGCGGGATCGACCGACAGATCCCAGCAGGCCACGTGGTCGGCCGGAAGCGCCCGGGTGCGGGCGACCAGCAAGACGACGTCGTCGGATCGCCGGCCGGGCGGCAGGACGGTCAGCGCCGAGGCGCAGGCCTCTTCTGCGGAGCGGCCGCAGGAGCCCAGCGCCGCACGCAGCCGTTCCATTCCCGGGCGGGGGTCGTCCGGATCGTCGGCGAGCAGTCCATCGGTGTAGAGCACGAGCTTGCTGCCCTCGGGAAGCCTCACCTCGGCCGTCTCGAACGGCGGCCCGCCCAGGCCCGGCGGCAAGACCCAGCGGCGGCCCGGCGGACTTGTGCGGGAACTCCACCGATCCGTCGGGATGGACGACGGCGGGGGGCGGATGGCCGGCCGAGGCGAGCGTGCACTGCCCGCCGGCCGGATCGTAGACGGCGTAAAGGCAGGTGGTGCCCGTGACGGGGTCACCCGCGCCATCCGTCATGAGGTTCTCCGCCGCGATGCCGAGCGACCCGGTGGCGTCGTCGCCCGCCCGATCGGCCTGCTCGCACGCGAGCCGGCGGACCAGGTCGTCGAGCTGCCCGAGGATCTCCTCCGGCGCCAGGTCCAGAGCGGAGAAGTTGCTGATCGCGGTGCGCAGGCGGCCCATGGCCGCGGCGGCGTACAGCCCGCTCCCGGCGACATCGCCCACCACGAGGGCCACGCGCCCGCCGGACAGGGGGATCACGTCGAACCAATCACCGCTGATGGCCTGCTGCGCGGGCAGATAGCGGTACGCGACCTCGACCGCGTTCTGCTCGGGAAGACTCCGCGGGAGCATGGCGCGCCGCAGGGCCAGGGCCATGGCCCGTTCTCGGACGAACCGGCGGGCGTTGTCGATGCACACCGCGGTCCGGGTGCTCAGCTCCTCGGCGAGGGCCAGGTCATCGTCCTCGAACGAGGTCGAACGACGCATGAAGGTGACCACGCCGAAGATGCCGCCGTGCGTGCTCAGCGGGGCGGCGATCAGCGATCGGATGCCGGCTTCCGGTTCCTGCGCCGGCACCGGCCCTCCCTCGGCGAGACAGCGCGCCTGCGCGGAGGAGGACGGGTAGCGGACCTGCCGCCCCTGCTGCCGCCGAGGACCGGTGGAGGCCGGCATCTCCTCGATGTCGCGGGTCACGACCCGGCGAAGGTCCGCCCCCGGTTCACCGGTCCCCTCCCCGCCCCGCAGTACGGGCTCCGGCATATCGACCGTGACCAGGTCGGCGAAGCGGGGGACGGTCGCCTCCGCCAGCTCTTCGGCCGTCCGCACCACATCCAGCGTCTGGCCGATGCCCATGGCGGCCTCGAACAGGAGTCGCAACCGATTCCTGGCCGAGGCGGCGAGCCTGCCGACGCCCCGCTCGCCGACGAGAAGCAGCCAGGGGTCATCACCGACGTCGCGCCGCGCCGACGTCGCGGGCGCGGGCGGCGCCCCGGCCTTCTCCTCCGCGCCGGGCTCGGTCCTGATGATGTACGCACCCGCGTGGATCGGGGGCGTCGTCGCCGTACGAGCCGAGGGCGGCGCGCTCTCGGTGAGCGCAGGCGCCGCGAAGAGGGGCACCTCCGCGAGCGGCTCCCACGCGCCGCCGTCGATCCGCACCTGCGCGAACACGCCGACCACCCCGGCGGACTCGATCACCGGCACCGCCCGGAGCACGGCCACTCGGCCATGGGAGAGCGGCACCCTGACGGCCGCGCGCTGCCCGTGAGCGATCAGCTCCACGGCCCTCTCCTCCAGGATGAGGTGATCACTCCGAGAGAGATCACGAAGCGCCGGGCCACCCAGCAGACCGGGTATCGCCTCGGTGCGGAGAAAGGCATGGAGCATGTCCCGCTCCCGCTGCCTGCTCTGCTCGAGCAGCCGTCGTTCGACGGCGGCGGCCACGTGACCCGCCAGCACGGTCATCGCCGGATGCTCCCGCCCGTGGAGACAGACGACGGTCACGCTGCCCTCCGCCCGTCCGGTGAGCGGATCCAGCACCGGAACCCCCGTGGCGGTGAACGGCCGCACGCACTCGGCGAGATGCTCGAACGCCGAGACGCGGAAAGGCGACCTCTCCCGCAACGCGCTACCGACGGCGTTGGTGCCGAGAAGATCTTCGGCGTAGCAGGCCCCGGGCAGGTGATGCCGGGCTTCGAGTTCCCTCGCGAGCACTCTGTCGCCGACGACCTCCGCCAGCAACCTGGCCTTGTCGTCGTTGAGGAGCAACCCCGTCTCCGCGTCCGCGATGACGGACCGCACTCGATCGAGCACGGGACGGGCCGCCCGGACGAGCGGGCCGTCCCAGTCCAGCTCCACCGGATCCCCGAGATCGAGCTCGTCCGGAACCAGACCCGCCGCGCGGCATCGCCGCCACGATCTGAGGACGGCAGGGCTCACCTGTCCCTCGACCGGCTCCCGATCGAAGAAGCGCTCTACGGTTCGCTCGTCAGGGTGCACAGGACCTCCTCGGGCGGCTTCCGGCCGGGAGGTCGAGTCCCGGCGGATCCTCCGCCCCTGTCGGCGATCACCACTGCCACGACCGTGAGTCTATACCTCACATATTGGATGAAAACCGACAAATATCCTATGTTCTGCGCTCGACATTCAGGCTACCCAGCCGACCTCAAAGGGAGTGACAAGCGCGAGCCACGTGCAGCGGAGCTGGTCCGGCGCGGGGCCGCGACCTCCCTCCGGCACGGTCCTTCCTCGGCGTTCACACAAGGGTCATGAAAGATCGAGAACGTCCGGATACGAGCGCTTCGAATTTCGTGGTGAATCTATCGATGGCCGACTTTCCCAGGGTTGTGACGGTGATCGCCAGCAGCCGTCCGGTGAGCCCGCCGGAGCGAGTGCCGCGCCTTCCTGATCTACGTGGTGCCGGCCTCGGGCCCTGCCCGTCGGGGTGGTGTGCCAGGAGCCCGCCGAGCTCCTGGCACATGTTCGACGATCACTTCGAGCGGCTTCCCGGGGGATGACCCGGGCCCGGGCTTTCACCTGTTCCGGAACCCGAACCGCCCGGCCCCGGCTCGGGCGCGGACCCTCGCCGAGGCCGATCCGTCGAACGGGTGGACGCCGCCGATCTAGCTCCGGGAACGGCGCAGGCCGGCGACGCCGACGGCGGCTCCGGCCACGCCCACGGCGATGCCGATCCCGGCCAGCAGCCGGGCGGTGCCGTCCGACGCGTCCTCAGCGGCGGGGGACTCCGCATCGGCCGCGACGGCGGCGACGGACGGCGACGGGCTCGCGGCGCCGTGCTGGTCGCCCTCGCCCTCGGCCGGCGCGACCAGCTTGAGGACGGGGACCGGGTGGTCCGCCTCCGAGCCGTCGGCCTTGGGCGCGTCGGCCCACTTGACGACCTCGCCGTTGGTGTAGGTCTGAACCGTCGGGAACTGCAGCTGGTCGACGGACTTCGGCAGCGGGCCGAGCGACGCCTCGAACTCCTGGAACTCCCCGGGGTTGATCTTCCCACCGGACCAGGTGATCTTCAGAACCGACTCGGTGACCTTGTCGCCGTCGTCGTTCACGACGGGGGCGGGCAGTTCGCCCCTCGTCACCTTCACGTCCCAGCCCTGGACCGGCCGGACCGAGACGAAGGGCAGCGGGTGATCGGTGGGGAACTCGACCTCGATCTTGCTGGTCGAGGCGTTGTCGCGCTCGTTCGGCACCCGGAAAGCGATCTTCGTCCAGCCGCCCTGCGTCGCCGTTCCCGGCTGGATCGACACGTGCGCGAAAGCGGGGAAGGCGAGACCGAGGGCGAGCGCCAGGGCGCCGGCGCCGACGGTCGCGACCCGGCGTGTCACAGCGGTGAATGCCATGAAAGTTTCTCCAGTCGTATGGGGGATATGGACTACGAAAGGAGAAGCCCGGGCGGCCCGCGCCGGATCACGGCGTGCCGGAGGAGCACCGCGCACCCGGGCAGGACCGGCTCCGGTCCACGCGAACGCGGGCGCGGCACGACGTCGTCTCCGGCCCCGATCCGGCCGAGCAGCGGGCGGAACCACCTGACCGCGCGCACGCCGATCCGGCGGAGGATCGACCACACGAGCGCCTCGCCACGCGACAGCCACCAGCCCGTGATCAGCGCCGCCGTCAGGTGGGCCACCAGCATCCCCGCGCGCACGCTCAGCGGCTCGCCGTGCTCGTACAACCCCAGCTCATGCGCCGGGTCGTGGGCCACGGGAGGGTGAGGCACGACGCCGGGCCGCCGGGCCGGGCCGAGCATCTGGTGCAGGAGCACCTGGGCGGCGAGGACCAGCCCGATGATGGTCTCCGGCGAGCGTTGCCTGCCCGCCAGAGCGGTGGCCGCCGCCATGACGGCCAGCCAGCCCACCAGGAGGATTCGGGGGGTGGGGCCGGCCCCCCCGGCGAACCAGTGCGCGCCTACGGCGAGCAGCACGCAGACGGCGGAGAAGGTGGCCGACCGCGCGATCCGCAGGGGGACGTTGGCGCGCATGACGGGGGGAATTGTTCCACACAAGCCGACCGGCGGCGGCGCGAACGCGATCACCGTGGCCGGCGACGCCTCAGCGGTGCCCGGAGAACTCGTCGCGGTCCCGGCGGACCGGCGGCTTCTTCCCCTTTATGGTGGTCTTGCGCAGCGCGTTTATCACCTCGTGCGCGGCCGACTCGGGGATCTCCACGAGTGAGAACCGGTCGGCGATCTCGATCGCCCCGATCTCGCGGCCGCTGACCCTGGTCTCCCCGGTGATGGCCCCGACCAGGTCACGCGGACGGACCCCGACACTGCGGCCGGCGCCGACGAAGATCCGGGTCATCCCGCCGGCCGGGCCGCGCCCGCGCCGATCCTCACGCCCGGGGCCGCCGTCGCGCCGGCCCCGATCCGGCCGGGGCGCCCTCGGGGCGACCTCCGGGATCTCCTCCTCGTCGGCGGCGGCTCCGGTGGACTCGTGGGCGAGTTTGACCGCCGCGAGCGCGATGTCCATGAGGTCGAACTCGCCGGCGAGGGTCTCGACCACGACGCGGAACCGGTCGAGGTCGACGTCCTCCACCATGCTCTCCTCCAGGGCCGACCTGGTCAGCTCCAGCCGCCTCGCCCGCAGGTCCGCGACGGTCGGCACCTTCTCGACCGTGATCCGGCTGCGGGTCACCCGCTCGATCGTCTTCAGCATCCGGTGCTCGCGCGGCTCGGCCAGCGTGATGGCGACGCCCTCGCGACCGGCCCGGCCCACCCGGCCGATCCGGTGGACGTACGCCTCCGGCGCCGACGGCACGTCGTAGTTGATCACGTGGGTGAGCTGCTCGATGTCGAGGCCGCGCGCCGCGACGTCGGTGGCGACCAGCAGATCGGCCGTTCCGGCGCGCAGCCGTCCCATCACGCGGTCGCGCTGCTCCTGTCCCATCCCGCCGTGCAGCGCCTCGGCCCGGTAGCCGCGGCCGTTCATGGTCTCGGTGAGATGGTCGACCTCCTCCCGCGTGCGGCAGAACACGATCGCGGCGGTCGGGGCCTCCACGTCGAGCACCCGCCCGAGGGCGGCCGGCTTGTGGGGGCGCGCGACGATGTACGCGCTCTGCCGTACCAGCGGAGCCTCACCGGCGGCGGGCCGCTCACGCTCGATCTTGATGCGGACCGGGTCGCGCAGGTGGCTGCGGGCCATCCCGTTGATGCGCGGCGGCATGGTGGCCGAGAAGAGCACGGTCTGCCGCTCCTCCGGGACGTCCTGGAGGATCGCGTCGATGTCCTCGGCGAACCCCATGTCGAGCATCTCGTCGGCCTCGTCGAGCACGATCATCTTCAGCCCGTCCAGGGCGAGCGTGCCCCGGCCGATGTGATCGAGGGCACGCCCCGGCGTCGCGACCACCACGTCGACGCCGCGCTCGAGCGCCCGCAGCTGCCGCCCGATCGGCTGTCCGCCGTAGATGGGCAGGACCCGCGCACCGAGGTCGCGGCCATAGCGGTGCATCGCCTCGGAGACCTGCACGGCGAGCTCTCGCGTGGGCAGAAGCACGAGCGCCATCGGCTTGCCGTCGCCGTCCCCGTTCTCATCCCCCCGGGTACGCAGGTCGTGCATCCGCTGCAGCACGGGAAGCGCGAACGCGGCCGTCTTGCCGGTCCCGGTGGCGGCCTGCCCCAGCAGGTCCCGCCCCTCCAGCAGGGGTGGGATGGCCTCCCGCTGGATGGGGGTGGGCTCCTCGTAGCCCAGGTCGGCCAGCGCCTTGAGCAGTTCGGGAAGCAGCTCGAGATCGGCGAAACCCGATCCATCGTCGATCATGTTCTCGACCATCTCAGGCTCCTCCGGGACAGACACACGCGGTACACATCGGAAACTATGATCCCCTAATCCCGGAGTTCGCTGGTCAGTGGGCGTCTCATTCGCCCGGTCCCGCACGTTGTCCCCGTAATTGTAGATTCCGGGCAAAACTCCCATCCTGTACCGTTAAGCAGTGGATCAGCAGTCGTTGCGGCGGGCCCGTGTCGCCGTCTCGGTCACGTTCGCGCTCCACGGCGCGGTGATGGGCAGCTTCGCCACTCGCATCCCCTGGCTGCAGGACCAGCTGAACGTGAACACCGGCGAGCTCGGCCTGGCCCTGCTCGCGCCCGCGGTCGGCTCCCTGCTCACGATGCCCACCGCGAGCCGCATCACCCATCGGTACGGCGGCCGCGCGGTCACCCGGTGGCTGATCTGCCTGTGGTGCGGGGCGCTCGCCCTCCCCGCGCTCGCGCCGAACCTGCCCGTGCTCTGCGCGACCCTCGCGGTGTACGGCGCCGCTTCGGGGATGTCCGATGTGGCGATGAACGCGCAGGGTGTGGTGATCGAACAGCGGGTGGGCCGATCGATCATGTCAGGACTGCACGGGATGTGGAGTCTCGGCGGGCTGATCGGCGGCGGCGTGGGCTCGGTGGCCGCGCACGCCGAAGTCGACGCCCGCCTCCACCTGGGGGTCATGGCGTTCGCGCTGGCCGTGGCCGGCGCCGTCGTCGGCGGCCTGCTGCTCGATGTGCGGTCGGAGGCGGACGCGGCGGAGCCGCCGAGGTTCGCGCTGCCGTCACGCGCCGTACTGATCATCGGGCTCGTCGGCTTCTGCGCGGTGTTCGCCGAAGCGGCCGGACATGACTGGTGCGCCGTCTACCTGACCCAGGTCACCGGGGCCTCGCCCGGGGTCGCCGCCGCGAGCTACAGCGCGTTCGCCTTCACCATGGCGGCCGGGCGGTTCTGCGGCGACGCCGTGGTCCGCCGCCTGGGCACCGTGGCGGTCGTACGTCTCGGCGGGACGCTCGGGTCCCTCGGCGGGGTCATCGTCGTGATCGCCCGCGAACCCCTGCCGGCGATCGTCGGATTCATGCTGATCGGCCTGGGGATCGCGGTGATCATCCCGCTGGTGTTCGCGGCCGCGGGCAACGCGGCGAACACGCCCAGCGAGGGTGTGGCGGGGGCGGCGACGATCAGCTATTCCGCCGGTTTCCTGGCGCCGAGCGCGATCGGCTGGATCGCCGAGGCGAGCACGCTGC
The DNA here is from genome assembly GCF_001417795.1 of Sphaerimonospora mesophila. Taxonomy (NCBI): domain Bacteria; kingdom Bacillati; phylum Actinomycetota; class Actinomycetes; order Streptosporangiales; family Streptosporangiaceae; genus Sphaerimonospora; species Sphaerimonospora mesophila. Next base: position 457,869 of record NZ_BCBX01000031.1, read on the forward strand.
CGGTCTCCTTCACCCTCGTCACCGCCATGCTGGCCGCGGTCCTGCTGGGCGCCGGCGTGCTCAGACGCGGGACCGGGGGGACTGCGGGGACTGGGGCGACTGGGGGGACGGGGACTCGGCCGGCCGTTCGGCGCCGCACCACCATCGCACCGCCGCCGCGGCGATCCTGACCGGCACCTCGTGCCCGCCGGCGAATTCCTTGTAGGTGACCTCGTAGCCGTTCCGCCGCAGCCCGGGGACGAGCCGCCTGCTGCAGACGTCGATCGGCAGCACCCGGTCGGACATGCCGTGCGAGATGAACATCCTCGGGCATCCGTGGCGGACCATGGGCGCCATGAAACCCGGGGAGAAGGCGAGCACGGCGCGGAACAGGTCTCCGTTGGACACGCCGAGGGAAAGCGCGTAGGACGCGCCGTCGGAGAATCCCGCGACGGCGACCAATTCCGCGTCGACCGTCGTCCTGGCGAACACCTCGTGCAGCGCGGTGTCGATCCGCGCCACGTCCGGGCCGTACCCGCCCACGATCACGTCCCAGGTCGTGGAGATCGCCTGCGGGGCGAGGATCAGCATGCCGAGACCGTTCGCCTGATCGGCCAGCCAGCGCAGCGCCTGCTGTGCCGTACCACCGGCCCCGTGCAGGACCACGGCCAGCCGGGACGGTCCGTCCGGCAGGTCGCGTGGCACGTGCAGCAGCGCCTGCCCGTCCAGCCGGTGCAGGCCCGGCTCGGCGGTGGTACGGCTGATCGCGGGGCGGGCGGCGAGACGGCCGTGCCGGGCGCCCTCGTCCGGAAGCGGATGGGGAGCGGCCCTCTCCAGCACGGACACGCCGACCACCTCCCGATTCCAGACGCTCCTCACGTTTCTTCCCCCGTGGGGCGCGGTTCTTTCCCGCGGCCGGATGTCCATCCCACCCCTTTGGTATTTCCGTACGCCATCGGGACCGGTGATGTCCGGCGACACTCCCGGTGACGTGGTTCCGTCTCGACAAACCCGTGACCAGCGGAAACCTTGCTCTATTCACCGATTCGATCGATCATCCGGCCGTTTTCGTCAAGACCCGGTAATGCCGCCGCAATGATTCGGCGTCCTTCCGCCTCCCCCACGCATGACCGGTATTGAAAACGCCATATATGGGGTTGGGACCTAATAGGTTCTCCCACCGGAGACGCGCCATATCGACGCCCTGGAAAGGACGGACCCGTGACAGGCGGACGCCTTCTCCCTCGCCCCCGGTCGATTCGGGCACGCTACACGCTCACCGTCGCGTTGCTGTCTCTGATCGTCCTGACGGCGATCGGGGCGAGCCTCGACTTCGTGACCAGGAACGCGGTCGAAGCCCGGCTGTTCCAGGCGACCCAGCGCACCGCCGTCGACTGGATCGTCTCGATGACCTCGGAGCGCGCGCCGCTGACCCCCGCTCTCCCGCGCCGGGCCGACCTGCTGCAGGTGACGGACGCCCGGGGCCGGGTGGTGGCGGCCCCCGCGCAGGACGCACCGCCGGTGCGCATGACCCCGCTGGGCACCGCCGAGCGCGTACGGAACCGCACCGAGTGCGGCCCGGGAGGCGATCAGTGCTTCCTGGTCACCGCCATCCGGATCCCTCCTCAGCTGAACCACCTGTTCGGGCAGGGCGCAACCCACTACATCCACGTGGGGAAGGCGCGGCCCGCCCTCCTGGCGGCGCACCGGCTGGAGCTGCTCACCGGCGCCGGGGTCCTCGCCGCGACCGCTCTCGCCGCCTGGGCGACCTGGGCGGGGGTCGGCCGCACGCTGCGTCCCGTGGCCGCGATCCGCGCCCGCGCCTCCCAGATCACCGCCGGCGACCTCAGCCTCCGGGTGCCCGAGCCGCCCAGGGACGACGAGATCGCGCAGCTCGCCCGGACCGCCAACCGGACCTTCGCCGAGATCGAGGAGACCGTGGGCTGTCAGCGGCAGTTCGCCCAGATCGTGTCGCACGAGCTCAGATCTCCGGTCACCGGTCTGCGGGTGAGGCTGGAGGAGGCCCTGACGTACCCCGACGAGGTGGACCCCCACGACGCCATCCGGGCCGCGCTGGCCACCACGGAACGGCTGCAGTCGATCATCGACGGGGTGCTGATATACGCCCGGGTCAAGCAGGAGGCGCCCACCCTCGAACCGGTCGATCTGGTCGCGCTCGCCCGGGAGGAGACGAGCTCCAAGACGTACGGCCCGCCGGTGCGGATGCACGCCTCCGGTGAGCCGAAGGTCCTCGGCAACCGGCTGCAGCTGACCGGGGTCCTCACCAACCTCATCGCCAACGCGCAGCGGCATGCGGAAACCGCAGTGGAGGTCAGCGTGGCGAGCGGGGACGGAGAGGCGGTGGTCATCGTGTCGGACGACGGCTGCGGCGTCGCACCGCAGGATCGGGAACGGGTCTTCGAGCCCTTCGTCCGCCTCGCCGACGGACGCCGCCGTGATCCCGGAGGCAGCGGGCTCGGCCTCGCCATCTGCCGCGCGATCGTCCGGGCCCACAACGGGACCCTGCGCATCGAGGACTCGCCGCGTGGCGCCCGGTTCGCCCTCCGCCTGCCGCTGCTGAGCCCGGACCGGCCCTCGGCCGTACCGACGACCGCCATCCGCCCCGCCCCCGTGATCCCGGCGCACTGAGCGCGCCCGAGGACGCCCCCGTGCGGGTACGGACCTATCCGTAGGGGGCCTGCGGCCTGATTCCCGGCGGATCACCCCGGAACGAGCCATAAGACCCCGTCATCCGGGGCAGGTGGCCGGGACAGTGCCCACCGTCTGCGGCGGCTGCCGCGCCGCCGGGAGGAGGAACCGATGATCGTGCCCCGCCTCCGCGGAGGTCCCGTTCCCGGGAGGCCGGCGTGAGCCGGTCCCGGCGCGACCTGCTGGATCGCGATCTCGAATGCGCCGCCGCCGACCTGCTCGAACACGATCCCCGGCTGGGCGCGCTCGAGGTGTCCGTACGGTTCGACGGCGGGGTGGCCCATGTCGAGGGCTCCGCCCCGGATCCGGACGACCTCGCGATCCTGCGGGAGCTGCTCGGCCGGATGGGCGGCGTGCTGGCGGTGTGGGACCGGGTCCGCGTCGGCGGCGTCGCGCCGAGAGTCGTGGATCTCGGCTGCGGCGGCACCAAGCAGCACGCCGACAACCTCGGCCTCGACGTGTGGCCGGGGCCCGCCGTCGACGTCGTCGCCGACCTGATGAACGGCGTCCCGTTCCAGGACGAATCGGTGGACCAGATCTTCGCGGTCCACGTGCTCGAACACCTCGCCGACTATCTGCCGCTGCTCGCCGAGTGCCATCGGATTCTGCGCCCCGGTGGCGTCCTGCACGTCCTCGCGCCCTGGTGGCGACATGTCAACGCCGTGGCCGACCCCACCCACGTGCGCCTGCTCGACGTGCAGACCTTCAAGCACCTGTGCCGGCCCGACCGCGCCGGGCGGTGCTGGTACCCCCTGCTCGTGACCCGCGACGAGGCGACCGTCTTCGCCGACCTGATCCCCGCCAAGGCGGGCGTACGACCGGCCGACGACCGGCGGCTGGCGCGGTTCTTCGACTGACGGCCCGGTTCTTCGACCGACGGCCCGGTTCTCCGACCGACGGCCCGGTTCTTCGACTGACGGCCCGGTTCTTCGACCGACGGCGCGGGCGCCGGTTCGGCCGGCCGGGCCTCAGGTGTCGGCCTGGGGCGACTCTCCGGTGACGGGCGCCTTCGACCGCACGACGGCGACCGGACACCGGGCGTGGTGCAGCACGGCCCGGCTGACCGAGCCGAGCACGAGCGATCGTACGGCGCCGCGCCCCCTGGAGCCGACGACCAGCAGGTCGGCCTCCGCCGAGGCCTCGACGAGCGCGGTGACCGGGTGCGCGGAGACGGCGTCCAGCACGGTGTCCACACCGGGGTACCGCTCGCGCCACGCCGTGAGCCGGTCGGTCACGAAGTCCTCGTGCGCCTGCCGTGTTTCGTCCATGTCGTAGGCGAGCTCCGGAGCGTAGACGTACACCGGCATCTGCCAGGCGTGCACCACCCGCAGCCGGCCGCCGCGCACCACGGCCTCTTCGAAGGCGTAGGCCAGGGCGGCCTCGGATTCCGGCGAGCCGTCGAACCCCGCGACGATCTCCGAGTGGACCGTCGCCGCGCCGGGGCGCACCACGACCACGGGGACCTCCACCTGACCGGCCACGTGCATGCTGACCGAGCCGAGCAGCATCCCGGTGAAACCGCCCAGGCCACGGCTGCCGACGACGAGTTCGAGGGCGTGCTCGGCCTGCCGCCGCAGGATGTGGACCGGGTCTCCCTCGGCCATTTCGACGGTGACCTCGACGTCCGGCCACCGTTCCCGGGCGGTCCGCTCGGCCTCGTCGAGGATCTGCCCGCCGGACCGGCTCAGGTGGTCGTACACATCGGGGATCGGATAGCGGGGGATGTCGTACGGCAGGCGGTCCAGGACGTGCACGATGCGCAGGGGCAGACGCTTGCGCGCGGCGTCGTCGGCCGCCCACTCGACGGCGGCGGTCGCCGCGGGCGAGCCGTCGGTCGCGACCACGATCGGTTCGGTCATCGGAAGCCTCCAGTCTCGGTGCTCGTGTCGCCGTACCGCCCCCGCCGGCGCCACCCGGCAGGCGTGATCCCGGGTGAGCCGGCGACCCTCACGGACCTCTTCCCCCCAGGAGCCCGCCATGCCCCGATCCCCCGGGCATCCGGACAGGGGACCCCGTCCGCCGCCGGAAGCGAAGGCCGAAGGTCATCGCGAGGCGTGGGCCAACGCCTCTGCGCCCGGCGCCCGTCCCGGCCTAACGTCGAGGTAGATCACATCGTGCCGGGAGGACACCGTGCAAGTGAAAGTGAAGGACGTCATGACGCGTGACGTCGCCGGCGTGAACGCGGGCACCCCGTTCAAGGACATCGCCGAGCTGCTGATCAGGCGCGGCGTCAGCGCCGTGCCCGTCGTGGACGACCAGGGCCGGGTCTCCGGCGTGGTCTCCGAGACCGACCTGCTGCGCAAGGAGGAGTTCCGGGAGCGGTACTACCGCGAGGGCTACCGGCCGCCGCTGCGCGCCCGCCTGCGCCACCGCCTCGACCTCGTGGGCGGCGACCCGGCCGCGAGGGCCCTCGGGGACAGCGCGGGCGAGCTCATGACCACCCCCGCCGTGACCGTCTCCGGCGAGACCTCGGTGGTGTCGGCGGCCCGCCTCATGGACCGGCACGGCGTGCGGCGGCTTCCCGTCGTCGACGGGCACGGTCGCCTGATGGGCATCGTCAGCAGGCACGACCTGCTGAAGGTGTTCGTCCGCCCCGACGAGGAGATCGCCCGCGAGATCGCCGAGGACATCGTCGAACGCAACCTGTGGACGGACACCTCCGACATCGAGATCACCGTGCGGGACGGTGTCGTCACCGTCGCCGGCACCATCCCAGAGCGGAGCAGCGCGGACATCGCCATCCGGCTCATCCGCCGGGTCAACGGCGTCGTCGACGTCGTCAACCGGCTCTGCTGGGACTGGGACGACCTGCGGCAGCAGCGGTGGGTGAGCCTCTGACCCCGCCACCCCGTCGCCGCCACCGAGCCGGGCGGCCCCCCCGCAGGCCCGCCGGACCCGTTCCGGCGGGCCGCACCACGTCCGGGCACCCCGCCGGGCTCGTACGACGCCGATCCCGGCGGCTTCCGGGGAAGCCGCCGGGATCGGTGGCTCAGGAGGCACCCCGGCCGGCGGGCTCGGCGTCCCGCCCGGCCACCGCCCGTCCGGTACGACCGCCGGCGTCGTCCTCCGCACCCCTGCGAGCGCCCCGCTCACCGAAGCGGATCAGGTCGCACACGATCACGGACAGCACGGCGGCGCCGAGTGCCATCGCCCAGCCCGCCGCCGGCAGCGGCACCAGTGCGAGGGGCGCGCCCAGCGGCGGGATCACCGTCACCAGCACCTGCAGCGCGGCGGTAGCGGCCACCGCGACGAGCACGGCACGGCCCCGCCACCAGCCGCGCTCGAAGGTCCGGCGGCGGGCCCGTACGACATAGGCCAGGGTCAGGCGGGCGAAGACCAGGGCGAGCACGGCCTGGCCGCGCACCTGCTCCTCGCTCCAGCCGAGGCGGCGTGCGCTCTCCACGGCCGCGAAGACGAGCGCGCCGACGACCAGCGCCCGCAGCGCGATCCGGGTCAGGACCCGCCACGACAGCAGGCCGCCCACGCGCGGACGCAGCGCCAGCGGATCGCCGGCCGGCCGGTCGACGCCGAGCGCGATGGCCGGGATGCCGTCCAGCACCAGGTTGATCCAGAGCAGTTGCACGGGAAGCAGCGGCACGACCAGCTCCGGCCAGGCGATGAGGCCGGTGAGGACGATGAGGATCTCCGCGAGGTTGCCGATCAGCAGATATCCGATCATCGAGGCCACGTTGTGGTGCAGGCGGCGGCCCTCGCGCACCCCGCTGACGATCGTGCCGAGCTCCCCGTTGGTGACGACGACGGCCGCCGCCTCCCGGGCCACGTCGGTGCCCTCCTCACCGGCCATGGCCACCCCCACGTCGGCGTTGCGCAGCGCGGGCGCGTCGTTCACTCCGTCGCCGGTCATCGCCACGACCTCGCCGCCCGACCGCAGCACACGCACCAGGTCGAGCTTGGTGGCGGGGTCGACCCGGGCCAGCACGGCCGCCTCGCGCAGCCGGGCGGACCGCTCGGCATGGGCGTGCTCGCCGGTCCCGGGTGAGCCGACGGAACCGCCCAGCGCGTCGAGTGCGGCGCCCGTGACCACCGGGTCGGCCTCGATGCCCACCTCCTCGGCGATCGCGCGGGCGGTGTCCGCGTGGTCACCGGTCACCATGACGACCCGGATGCCGGCCGCACGGCAGTCCGCCACCGCCTGCGGCGCCGATGGGCGGATCTCGTCGCGCAGCGCGACCAGGCCGAGCGGGCGCAGCCCACCGGCGTCGAGATCTCCGGTGTCCTTCTCGGCGAGCGCGAGCACCCGCAGGCCCCGGTCGGCGAGGCCGGACACCGCCGCCGCCAGCCGATCGGTCTCCTCTCCCGGAACACACCGGGCGAGCACCACCTCGGGGGCGCCCTTGACCGTCAGCAGCGGCCGCGACCCGCGATCGCCTGCCGCCACCGAGGTGATCACGGCCATGGACTTCGTCTCGGCCTCGAACGGCCGGTCGGCCAGGCGTCTCTCCTCCGGCTGGAGCCGTACACCACGGCGTTCGGCCGCCACGGCGAGGGCCACGTCGACGGCGTCGCCGAGGCCGTCACGGGCGTCGTTGCAGCGCAACGCGGCCCGCCACAGGTCACCCCCGGGCACCGTCACCTGGTCGACCACGGTCAGGTGGCCGGTGGTCAGCGTGCCGGTCTTGTCCGTGGCGATGACGGTGGTCGCGCCCAGTGCCTCGATGGCCGACAGCCGGCGGACGATGACGCCGAGCCTGGCCATGCGCTGTGAGCCGAGCGCCAGCGCGGTGGTGACGGCCGCGGCCAGGCTCTCCGGCACCGCGGCGATGGCCAGCGCCACCCCGGCCAGGATGATGTCGAGCAGCGCGGCCTCGCCCCGCTGGACCCGGGTGAGCCCGATGAGGATCATCACGATGCCCGCGAGCACGGCGACCAGGCCGATCCGCCGCGACACCTGTGCGAGCTCCACCGCGAGCGGGCCCTTGACGCCGCCGCCGAGCGCGGCGGCGATGCGCCCCATCTCGGTGCCGCCGCCGGTGCCGGTCACCTCGGCCACGCCCGCGCCCCGGACGACCAGCGTCCCGGCGAACAGCTCGCCGTGCCGATCCGCCGGCGGCACGTTCGTCCCCGTCTCCGCGCCGGGCCCCTCGCCCGGCGCGGTCACCCGCTTGTCCGCCGACAGCGACTCCCCCGTGAGCATGGACTCGTCCACGCCGAGCCCGCTCGCCTCCAGCAGCCGCGCGTCGGCCGGGACGCGGTCTCCGGCCGCCACCTGCATGACGTCGCCCGGTACGACCTCGGCCGCGGGGATCCTGCGTACGGCGCCGTCGCGGACGACCTTGGCCATGGGAGCCGTGAGCGTGCGCAGGGCCCGTACGGCACGGTCCGCCTTCGTCTCCTGGCTCACCCCGATGATCACGTTGACCAGGAGAATGGTCACGATGGCCGCGCCCTCCGGCACCTCGCCGAGGACGACCAGGGTGACCAGTCCGGCCACCAGCAGCAGGATCGACATCGGGTCGGCGAGCTGACGGGCGGCCCGGACGAGCAGGCCGGGCGGGCGAGGCTGCGGAAACTCGTTGGGCCCGCACTCGGCCAGCCGCCGGGAAGCGGCCTCCTCGGTCAGTCCGGTCAGTGCTCGCGCTGTCGCCTCCATACCCTCAAGCAGATCATTCAGACGTCCGGACCACCCCGGGCGAAAGGCATCCCGGCCGGGGACCTTCGGCCCGTCGGCGAAGCGGACCCGCCGCGGGTTAGCGTATGGGCATGATTCGTGTGTTCCTGGTGGACGACCACGAGGTGGTACGGCGAGGCGTCGCGGCGCTGCTCGAGGCCGAGACCGACATCGAGGTCGTCGGGGAGGCGGGCACGGCCGAGTCGGCGCTGGCCCGGATCCCCGCACTCAAACCGGACGTCGCGGTGCTCGACGTCCGCCTGCCCGACGGCAACGGCGTGGACGTCTGCCGCGACCTGCGTTCGAAGATGCCGGAGCTGGCCTGTCTGATGCTGACGTCGTTCGCCGACGACGAGGCGCTGTTCAACGCCGTGATGGCGGGAGCCGCGGGCTATGTGCTCAAGCAGATCCACGGCTCCGACCTGGTCGGCGCGGTGCGCACGGTCGCGGCCGGCCAGTCGCTGCTCGATCCGCAGACCACGGCGAGCATGCTGCAGCGGCTGCGCGACCAGGCGACCAGGAAGGACCCGCTCGCCGCGCTGTCCGATCAGGAGCGGCAGATCCTGGAGCTGATCGGCGAGGGGCTGACCAACCGCCAGATCGGCGAGCGGATGTTCCTGGCGGAGAAGACCGTCAAGAACTACGTCTCCAACCTGCTGAGCAAGCTCAACATGGAACGCCGTACCCAGGCGGCGGCCCTGGCCGCCCGTCTCAAGGCCGACCGCGGCCGGTGACGCCCCCCGCCCCCTGGCCGTGATCTTGCGAATACTCGCATGCGGGTGCCGTGAGCAAGCACTTCTCGTTCCATGATCTTGCATTTTCTTGCAGCTCTACCCGCTGAGCAGCGAAAACAGCGTTCGTGATCTTGCACTCGCAACTGCAAGATCACGAACTATATGGACGCAGGCCAGACGGCTCGCCTGCGAGAAACTGCAAGATCGTCTAACCGGTTCGTGCAGTTCAGAAGGGTGATGTGCGAGAAATTACAAGATCACGGAGGGTGGGGGGTTAGCTGAGGGGGACGCTCCAGGGGTTAGCTGAGGGGGACGCTCCATTGGAGGCGGGTTCCTCCGCCTTCGGGGGCGGTGAGCTCGAAGGAACCGCCGAGCCGGTGTGCGCGGTCCTCGAGGTTGCGCAGCCCGCTGCGCCGTCCGGCCGCGGGCACCCCGACCCCGTTGTCCGTCACGATCAGGGTGAGCAGCCGGTCCTCGTTGCGTACGGTCACGTCCGCGCGTGACGCCTTGGCATGGCGCACGAGGTTGGACAGCGCCTCGCGCAGGACGGCCAGCAGATGCTCGGCGACGGCCGGGGACACCTCGGTGTCCAGCCTGCCCTCCATGCTCAGGCCGGGCATGAAGCCGAGGTGGCCGCGCGCGCCCTCCACGAGGTCGACCACCTGGGCCCGCAGGCTCGGCGCGCTCTCCTCCCTGGGGGTCTGCAGAGCGAAGATGGTCGACCGGATCTGCCGGATCGTGGTGTCCAGCTCGTCGATGGCGCTCTGCACCCTCGACGAGGCCTCCGGCCGTTCGACCATGCGGACCGCGCCCATCAGCGTCATGGCGACGGCGAACAGCCGCTGGATGACCACGTCGTGCAGGTCCTTGGCGATGCGGTCGCGGTCTTCGAGCAGCCCCAGCCGCTCGGCGTTCTTCCTGGTCTCGGCGAGCTCCAGCGCGACGGCGGCCTGTCCGGCGAAGGCGTGGAACATCTCCAGCTCCAGGTGGCTGAACGGCATGCGTCCGTGGCGCTTGCCGAGCCACAGCACGCCGCGCACCGCCCCCGCCCTGCCGATCGGCACCACGGCGACCGGCCCCATCGAAGGCTCGTCTTCAATGTCGGTGTCGATGTCGTCGTCCGAGTCGTTGCTCATGAGCGGCTCCCCGCTCAGGAAGGCCCGCCCCGCGAGGGTGCCGGAGATCGCCACCTCCCGGCCGGTGATCCCGGCTCCGGCGGGGGTTCCCTCGCCTTCCGCGACCGCGCCCAGGAGGGTGTCGCCGTCATCGCCGGGCAGCAGGACCGCCACGACATCCGCCTCGGACATCTCGCGGGTCCGCCGCGCCATCAGCGCGAGCACCTCGTCGGGCTCCGCGCCGGACAGCAGACGGGTGGTGACCTCCGACGACGCCTTGAGCCAGGTCTCCCGGCGCCGGGTGTCCTCGTACAGGCGGGCGTTCTCGATGGCGACGCCGGCGGCGGTGGCCAGGGCGACGACGACGGCCTCGTCGTCCTCGTCGAACTCTCCTCCCCCGCGCTTCTCGGTGAGATAGAGGTTGCCGAACACCTCGTCGCGCACCCGGATCGGCACGCCGAGGAAGCTGCCCATCTCCGGATGGCCGGGCGGGAAGCCGTACGACTCCGGGTGGTCGGTGATGTGCGCGAGCCGCAGGATCTGCGGGTCCTTGATGAGCAGCCCGAGCAGGCCCAGGCCGTGCGGCCAGTGCTCGATCCGGGCGATCTCCTCCTCCGTCAGCCCCACCGGGACGAACTGGACAAGCGTGTTCTCTTCGCCTATCACGCCCATCGCGCCGTAGCAGGCGTCGACGAGGGTGGTGGCGGTCTCGACGATCCTGCGGAGCACGGTCTCCAGGGCCAGGTCGCTGCCCACCGAGACGACGGCGTCCAGCAGGGCGTGCACCCGGTCACGGGTGGCCAGCACCGCCTCCAGCCGGCCCTGCAGCTCGGAGAGCAGATCGTCCAGTCGCATGTGCGGGAGCAGCGAACGAGGCTCGTCTTGCTTCATGCAAGAAGTTTCCCATTCGCCCCCCTCGGTCTCCACAGCGAAGCACCCGCCCCCGGAGGTGGAGGGCGGGCGCTTCGGTGCCGACGGTGTCTACTTGAGGATCGGGAGCCGCTTGACCAGGGCGGTCCGGCCCCACCGGGCGCCGATGCCCAGGGTGTCGCCGGCGTTCGCCATGGCCAGACCGGCCAGCACGATCGCGTAGACGATGTGCTCGTCCATGAAGGGGTTGGTGACCAGGGGCAGTGCCGCGGCCCACATCAGGACCATCATCAGACCGCCGGCGACCGCCGCGATCCGCAACCCCGCACCCACGATGAGCGCCCCGCCGACGCCCAGCAGCCCGAGCATGAACAGCAGATCGACCCAGCCCTGACCGGCCAGCCCGCCGAAGAACCCGCCGAGCGCGTTGTCGGCCGTGCCCTTCAGGAAACCGGTGGTCGGGCTGCCACCCTGGACCCAGGCCCTGTCGGCGGGAGTGGCGAACCCCCAGCCGAAGGTCTTGTCGAGGAAGGCCCACAGGAACACCCAGCCGAGGGCGATCCGGGCGAGCGCCCAGGCGTAGGCGGCGGGCCGGGCGCCTCCGGTCCGCGGGGCGGTCCGCCCGGCCACGTCGCCCCGGTCGACCTCGATGAGGTGATTGCGCTGGTGACGTCCTTCGATGGTGGCCATGACCGGCACCTTCCCTTCGGTTTGCGGCCCCTTTGCTTTCGCGTCTCAATCACATCGCGTCCGGCTTCGGGATCGCAGAGCCGTACGGCACGGGCCCTCGGCCCTGACGTCCCGGCGCCATGGGACCTTCGGCCCTCGGGGAGGCGTGACCGGCCGGTGATCGCGCCGGATCAGGCGTGGTCGTCGAAGAGGCTCGTGACCGAGCCGTTCTGGAAGACCTCCCTGATGGCTCTGGCCAGCAACGGCGCGATGGACAGGACGGTCAGCTGCGGGAAGCGCCGCTCGTCGGGGATCGGCAGGGTGTTCGTGAAGATCACTTCGCGGGCGCCGCAGGTGGCCAGCCGCCGGCTCGCCGGGCCGGACAGCACGCCGTGGGTGGCCGCGACGATCACCTCTGCCGCGCCCTCCCGCAGCAGTTGCCGTACCGCCTCGGCGATCGTGCCGCCGGTGTCGACCATGTCGTCGATCGTCACGCAGATACGGCCCTTCACATCGCCGACGACCCGGTTGGCGACGACTTCGTTGGGCCGCATCGGATCACGGGTCTTGTGGACGAACGCGAGAGGGCAGCCGCCGAGCCGGTCGGCCCACTTTTCGGCCAGCTTGGTGCGTCCGGCGTCCGGTGACACGACCGTGATGGCCGCGCCGCCGTACTTGTCCCGTACGTACCCGGCCAGCAGGTTCTGCGCGAAAAGGTGGTCCACCGGACCGTCGAAGAAGCCCTGGATCTGCGCGGTGTGCAGGTCCACGGTCATGATCCGGTCGGCGCCCGCCGTGGCGAACATGTCCGCGATCAGCCTCGCCGACACCGGCTCGCGGCCCCGGTGTTTCTTGTCCTGCCGCGCGTAGCCGTAGAACGGCATGACCGCGGTGATCTGCTTGGCGCTGGCGCGCTTGAGCGCGTCCACCATGAGCAGCTGTTCCATCAGCCACTTGTTGACCGGCGCGCAGTGGCTCTGGACGACGAACGCGTCGCAGCCGCGCACCGACTCCTCGAACCGTACGAAGATCTCGCCGTTGGCGAAGTCGTACGACGACTGTGGCGTGAGCGGCACGTCCAGCCGCTTGGCCACCTCCTCGGCCAGCTCGGGATGGCTGCGCCCGGCGAACAGCATCATGTTCGCCGACGTCGGGCTCACGAGCGTGTCTCCCGGAGGTATCGGGCGTGCGCGGCGGCGAGCCGGCCGCCGACCTCGGCCGTGCTGATGAGCACGGACATGTTCGCTCTGGAGGACCGGCCCTCGGTAGCCGCGTCGACCGCGCGCATCAGATACTTGGTGATCGCGTTGCCGCGGATGCCGTCCCGCTCGGCCGCGGCCAGCGCGTCGGAGATGACCGCGGCCACCTCGGAGCCGTCGATCGCGTCCTCCTCCCGCACCGGCGTGGTGATCAGGAACGAGCTCCGGTTGCCCAGCGCCCAGTGATTCTCCAGCGCCCGGGCGATCACCCGCTCGTCGTCCAGCCGCTGTGGGCTGCGGATGCCGCTGGAGACGCAGTAGAACGCGGGAAAGTCGTCCGACCGGTAGGACACCACCGGGACGCAGTGGGTCTCCAGATACTCCATGGTCAGCCGGAGGTCGAGGATGCTCTTGGCGCCGGCGCAGACGACCGCCACCTTCGACCGGGTGAACTGGATCAGGTCGGAGGAGATGTCCATCGTCTTCTCCGCGCCCCGGTGCACGCCGCCGATGCCCGCCGAGGTGAAGAACGGGATGCCGGCCAGCTCGGCCGCCACCACGGAGCTGGCCACCGTCATCGCGCCGAGCCCGCCCTGAGCCAGGATCACCGGTATGTCCCGGCTGCTGACCTTGGGGATGTCGGACGCCGAGGCGAACCGCTCGATGTCCTCGTCGGTCATCCCGACCTTGATCCGGCCGCCCTCCAGGCAGATCGTGGCCGGGACCGCGCCGCCGGAGCGGACCGCCTCCTCGACCTTCCGCGCGGTCGCGGCGTTGTCCGGATAGGGCAGGCCGTGTGTGATGACGTTCGACTCCAGCGCCACCACGGGCCGGCCCTCACTGAGGGCGTCCGCGACCTCCTCGCTGAACACCAGCGGAACGCCGCCATGCTGTTCTCGGGTCATCGTCGCCCCTCAGTTCGTCTCTGTCCCGTAGGTCGGCACCTTGCCCAGCCTGTGCTTCTGATTGGCGATCTCCGGAATGTAGACCTTCTCGTTCCACAGCTCCTTCTCGACCGGTTCCAAGATGATCGACACCGAGCCCTCGTCACAGCCGAAGGCGCTCGTCATCGCCTTGGTCACGGCCGCGACGAGTTCGGAGTGCTGCTGGTCGCTGAGGGACACCGGGAAGTGCTTGATGCTGACGTGCGGCATGGTGATCTCCTTACTGCGGGTGCCGAGACGGTTTCGGATGGCGCCGACCAGCTCGTCGATCCCCGGCTCCTTGAGCAGGGCGTAGTGATCGGCCTCCAGGTCGATGACGACCGGGACCGTGGTCGAATACCCCCGGCTGTTCTCCAGGAAGGAATAGTCGTCGCCGCTGGCCTTGAAGATGGTGATCGGCGCCTGGATCCGACGCTGGGCCAGCTCCCGGAACGTGTAGCTGAACTCGAAGGTCTGGCCGACCACCCGCATGATCCGGCGCACCAGGTCGATGTCCAGCGCAGGGAAGTTGCGGTGGATGAACGCGGCGAAGGTGTCCTCGTCCCGGGCCTCGGCCAGGCACCGCTCCAGTAGCGGCCCGGTGATCGTGCCGGCGAAGACCGAGAAGAGGATCGTCACGTACGCCTTGTTGTCGTAGCCGGCCTCGTACTCGCGTACGGGCCCGTCCATCAGGTCGACCTTCGGCGAGCCCGGCGCGATCAGGAACAGGTGATCCACCCGCTCACCGGCCTGTTCCAGCCGGTAGGCGGTCTCGAACGCGACGCGCGCGCCGAACGAGTAGCCCCACAGTGTGTACGGACCGGTCGGTTGCAGCCGGCGGATCGTCTTGACGTCCTCGGCCGCCATCTCGCCGATGGTCGGGTAGGGGGCCTCGCCGGGATTGATGCCGTACGCCTGCACGCCGTAGAAGGGCCGCGTCTCCCCCATCCTGTCGGCCAGCAGGCGCAGGTTCATGGGGTATCCGCCGAGACCGGGCCAGCAGTAGACGGGGTTGCCCGTTCCCTTCCGCCGCAGCGGCACCAGCCGTGAGGAGACCTGGGAGCCGAGTCCCTCGACCCGCCGGGCGAGCTTCTCGATCGTGGGGCACTCGAACAGCACCTGCAGAGGCAGCGAGCCGGAGAACTCCCGGTTGATCTTGTTGATCAGCCCGACCGCGATGAGCGAGTTCCCACCGGACGCGAAGAAGTCGGCCTGCACCGAGACCGTGTCCTGCTTCATCGCCTTCTTCCACAGCTCGGCGATCCTGCGCTCGGCGTCGGTCCGCGGTGCGACGAACGGCTGGTCCGCGGTGTCCACGTTCGTCTTGTCCGACGCGACCAGCGCGTTGACATCGATCTTGCCGTTGACGGTGAACGGCAGCCGGTCCAGCACGACGACCTTGTTCGGGATCATGTAGTCCGGCAGGAAGTTGATCAGATCCTCTCTGAGGATCTCCGCCGGTCCCTTCAGATGGACCAGGTCCTCCTTCATTCCCTCGCTCGTCCGCTGGTCGTCGCTGACCCGGCCGCCGATGAAGAAGTAGGAGGAGAAGCCGGGGTCCCGGCCGCAGTCGCGCAGGATGCCGTCGATGCGGCGCGCGGAGGGCAGGTCGTCGCCGGATTTCGAGCTGTATCCGGACGACATGAACCCGAGGCCGACGTCGTTCATCGACAGGTGCTGCAGCTTCCGGCCCAGGTCGACGTAGCGCAGCCACTCCTTGCGGTTTCTGCTGACCACCGAGATGCCGATGCCGGCCCGGTCGTAGACCTGCTGGTTGATCGCGATGACCTGCTTCTTCAGGATGAGCTCGGCGGAGATCAGCCGCAGCCGCCCGTCCTCGTAGGCGTACTGGCCCGCCGGCAGGTCGGCGACCTTTCCGGGATGCGCCTGGACGTAGACGTCGAGCTCGTCCGGCGGTGGCGCGGTGTACGGGATCAGCTGGAACGTGCCCAGGTAGTAGTCCTCATCGGCGCATTCCAGGACGTCCTTCGTCGCGGGCGCGTACTCCAGATCCGTGATGTACAGCCCGTATTCGGGCAGCACCTCCTCGAACAGGCCGACCATGTGGCCGGTCTCGATCTCGAGGACCTCGCGGATGTTGTTCTTGTAGACCGGTTCTATGGCCCGTTTCTTGCCGATGAAGTGCAGCCGCACCTGCGCCTCGGACCGCCCGGCCGTCGGTCTGATCAGCACGAGCCGGTGGTCCAGCGGATGGTAGTAGTAGAAGCCCGGTTCCAGGCCGCCGACCCGGTCGATCTCGAGGTACATCTGGGTCGCGTACAACGCCCCGGGCGACGCGTAGGCGTACTTCGGCAGCAGTCGCTCCTCGCTGAGGTGCTGCCCGAAATATCGCAGGATCTCGCCGAACTCGGCGAGGCCGAGGGTGTCGAGACTCCGGGAGTGCGTGCCCTCGACCTTCCTGGCCAGCAGCCTCAGGACGTCGTCCTTCGTGACCTCCCCGCCTTCGTAGAACCGGTAGGTCTTGCGCGCGAACGCCAGCCTGCGCTGTTTCCCGGCCGGCTCCCTGCCGGGCAGGTCGATCACCGGCTTGCCGCTGATCTCCTCGGCGTCCCGGACCCCGGCGTTGGACAGTTGCGCCCGGACCTGGAGCCTGCTCTCCTTGGACTGATGGTGGGCGCCGTGATTGCCCTGGTCCATCAGCATCGCTTCCTTGGGATCCAGTTCGACGCAGGCGATCAGGTTCTGGAATCCGGTCCGCGGGTCCTTCTTCACGATGGCCGCCGCGTGCTTGACCCAGTCGTGGGCCTCGATCGCCAGCCTGATCTCGTCCAGTTCGACGCGGAATCCCCGCAGCTTGACCTGGTTGTCCACGCGGCCGACGAACTGAACGGTGCCGTCGGGGTTCCAGTAGGCGAGGTCACCGGTCTTGAACAGCCTGCCCTCGCCGAAGGGGTTGCGCACGAAACGTTCCGCGGTCAGCTCGGGCCGATGCAGGTAGCCGCGGGCGACCTGGACGCCGCCGATGTACAGCTCGCCGATCTCGCCGACGGCCACGGGCGACCCGCCCTCGTCGAGGATGTGGTACTCGGTGTGGTCGACGGGCGCGCCGATCGAGATCGCGTTGGGGCCCTCGCCGACCGTCTCCCGGTCGACGGTGAACGCGGACGAGTTGATCGTGCACTCGGTCGGTCCGTACAGGTTGACCAGCGCGCAATCGGGCAGAGCCTCGAAGAACGTCGTCGCCAGCGTCCTGGACAGGGCCTCGCCACCGGTGAAGACCTGGGTCAGCGACGTGCAGCTGCCGAGTTCCTCGGTGTCCAGCAGCGCCGTCAGCAGCGTCGGCACGCACTGCAGCGTGGTGACGTCGTGCGTCCTGATCACGTCGATCAGCCGCTCCGGGTCCCGGTAGACCCCGGGCGGGCCCGACACGACCGTCGCGCCGCAGGCCGGCGCGAGGATCTCCCACTGCGCCGCGTCGAAACTCATCGGCGTCTTCTGCAGGACGGTCTTCCCGCGGTCGATCCCATAGCGGGTTCGCAGCCACCGCAACTGGCTGACCACGCTGCGGTGCTCGATCATCACCCCCTTCGGCCTGCCGGTGCTGCCGGAGGTGTAGATGACGTAGGCGAGGTCCTCCGGACGCGAATCGGCGCCGACGGCGGCGCCGGGCGAACCGGCGAACCGCGCCGCGTCCTTCCGGGTGACGATCCTCGTCCCGGCAGGCGCCAGCTCGGTCAGCCTGGCCGCGAACGCCTCCTGCGTGACGATCACGCGGACGCCGGCGTCCTCGATCATGTAGCGGAGCCGCTCTTCGGGGTACTCGGGGGACAGCGGCAGGTACGCGCCGCCGGCGAACAGGATTCCCCACACGCCGGCCATCAGGTCGATCGACGGCTCGACGAACAACCCGACGCATTCATCGGGCGAGACGCCGATCTCCCGGAGATATCCGCCGAGTTCCGAGCTGCTCTCCGCGAGTTCGCGGTAGGTCATCCGGTGATTACCGTAAATGATTGCCGTGTCGTCCGGCCGCATCCGGACCTGGGCGTCGAGTAAATCAGGAAGACACGTGTCGTCGGGTAATTCGCGCCTCGCCCGAGCGACTGGAGTGGTGAACATTTCCTCCCCTTGCAATGGACGGAGAAAAGTTACTGGTAAGCCGTTTCCCTTGGTTTTCCCGCCGTTTTCTCGCGCTCGCCCGGGGGTGCGGTCGAAAGGTTGGCGAACACGACGGCGCCGATGATGATCAGAGCGCCGATGGCCTGAACGCCGGTCAGCACCTGATCGAGGAAGAAGTAGCCGAGAACGGTCGCGACGATCGGGCTCGCGAAGGCGAGAAACGAAACCGCCAGTGCGGACAACCGCTCTATCCCGCGGAACCACACCGAATACCCGACCAACGAACCCAGCACGACCAGGTAAACGAAACCCGCGATGTTCGGGCCGTTGAGCTCACCCGGCAGCCCTTCGGCCAGCAGCGTGACCGGCAGCAGTACGAGCCCGCCCGTGGTGAGCTGCCAACCGGTGAACTGCAGCAGAGACACACCCGCCGGCCGTTTCCACCGCTTGGTGAACACGATGCCGGCCGCCATGCAGGCGGCGCCGGCCAGCGCCGCCGCGACGCCGACCAGGTCCAGCGCCGCCGTGGGCCGGATGACCAGCAGCGCCACACCGGCGGCGCCGACCACGCAGGCCACCACATGGACGAACCTGATCCGGTCGCCGAGCAGCAGCGCCGCGAGGATGAGCACCATCATGGGCTGGAACGACATGATCAGCGCGGCCACGCCGCCCGGCAACCGGTACGCGGCGACGAAGAGGAAGTAGAAGAACGCGCCGATGTTCAAGGTGCCCAGCACGAACGCGCGCCACCACCAGACTCCCTTGGGCAGGACCCGTCCGATGCCCACCAGGATCAGCCCCGCGGGCAGCGCGCGTACGGCGGCGGCCAGCAGCGGGCGATTCGCCGGCAGCAGCTCGGTGGTCACCAGATAAGTGCTCCCCCAGACCGCCGGCGCGAACGCTGTCACGACCGGGTCCAGAAGCCGGCCGCCGCTCTTCATCGCACGATGTCCGTACCGAAGTAGCGGTCGCCGAAGTCACCGATGCCGGGGACCATGTAGGCGTTCTCGTTCAGCCGCTCCTCGATGGCCGACGTCACGATCCGCAGGTTCGGGTGGCGCGCCCGGACCGCGTCGATGCCCTCCGGCGCCGACAGCAGGTTGATGAACACGATGTTGTCCTCCTCGACCCCCCGGTCGAGGAGGACGTCGAGGGCCGCCAGCGCGGTCCCGCCGGTGGCCAGCATCGGATCCAGCAGCAGCACGTGCCGCTGGTCGATGTCGGCGGGCAGGGCGGAGTAGTACAGGTGCGGCAACTTCGTCACCTTGTCCCGCTGGATCAGGATCTTGCCGATCCGCACGCCCGGCAGGATCGCCCGCAGCTCGGACTCCATGCTCTCCCCGGCGCGGGCGACCGACACCCCGCAGATCCCCGGAGTCTGCCGCAGGCCGTGATAGGTGCGCCCCACCGGGGTGAGGACCTCGCACGAGTCGAACGGGAGAAGATCCAGCCCCGCTTCGATCAGCTGGCGGATGATCCGGCCCGACGAGGCGACGAAGTCCTCCCTGCCGACGTTCCGGTCGCGGATGACCGTGTGCAGCGCTCGCAGCTGCTTGGTCTGGGGCAGCAGATGCACGGTGCCGATCGCCGGCGTCATTGCGCTGGTCATGCGCCCTCATTCGCGAGCTGGGCGAAGGCCTTGCGGGCCTCCTCGACGAACTTGCGCACCTTCATCCGGTCCTTGCGGCCCGTCGTGTTCTCCAGGCCGGTGTGCGCGTCGACGGCAGCCGGGCGGATCTCGGCTATCGCGGCGGCGACGTTGTCCGGGTTCAGCCCGCCGGCGAGCATCAGCGGCCGGGGCGAGAGCCGGACCAGCTCGGCGCTGATCGACCAGTCGTGCAGCAGTCCGGTGGCGCCCTTGGCACCGGTCGCCGGGTTGAAGCTGTCGGTGATGAACATGTCGACCCACTCGGCGGCCTGGTCCACGATCTCGGTCAGCTCGTCGAGGTTGTCCTGCTTGACCACGAGGCTCTTGAGCACGTAGAGGTCGGGCGCGATGCGCCGGAGGGTCCGCAGCTCACCGGGGGTGACGTCGCCGTGCAACTGGATGGCGGTGACACCCAGCTCCTGGCAGAACTGCTTGATCTCCTCGGCGTCGGTCAGGTAGGTGATCACGACGCCCCTGTGCGCCGGCTGGATCGCCTTGATGATCGCTGCGGCGTCCTTCTCCGACAAATCCTCGTTCTTCAGGGGAAGCCGCAAGGCGAAACCGAGCCAGTCCGCGCCTTCCTCGCAGATCAGGTCCGCTTCGGCCTGGTCGATGACACCGGCCACCTGAATGATTCCCTGCATGTTGAACCGCCTTTCAACCGGCCCGAGCCGGCACCGCTGAGAACGAATTGCATTAGGCCGTTGAAGATTGCCGTTAACGCCCGCCGACATCGCGGGTCTTACCAGAGAGAATCCACTCGGCTCCAGCCTGAGGCACCCCGATGTTTACTCTGGTGCCCGAACCGGTAACCGCGATGATCGTGACACATCGACCCATCGCAGTCAACAGTTTCCCGGACAGGTTTGACATCGGCGATCCATCTGCAGGTATCACATCAAAACGGACCGCTTAAAATCGGAGCCAATACACGAATAACCGCGACGGCGAGCCTGATCGGAGCGCCGCCGCGGATTACCGGAAATGGAATATCGGTCAGTTCTGGACGGGATCGGGTCCGGCTCGGTGTTCAACCGTGGAATTTCCCCGCCGTTTCCGGATGGCCGCCTCGGTCACGCCCGCGGCACAGGACACCCCGCTCGGCCGCTGTCGCCGAGCAGCGCGGACATCACCCGGTCGGGTCCGGGGGCGCGGCAGGGACCAGATCTACGCGGACCGAACGGTCAGGGCCGGATCGCCCACCGGGCCGCAGCGGCCTCGCGGCCACGGTGATGTTCCTGAGCTCGCGCCGGATCCACCGAGGGCGTCTCGCCACCTGCCGGGCACGGCCGAAGACTCGGCAGTGCCGAACGGCCGAGACGTCGCCCGCCGCGACATCGGTTCCCTCGCCTGATCTCTCGGTCACCTTCACCACCCTCGAACGGTCGAGACGGTGACGCCGAACGCGGACATGGGGACCCGGTCTCCGCGGCCGGCACGTCTCACCCCAGAACAACCTCACTTCTCGCTAATCACACACTTGCCAATTGCCTCATGTATCATGAGCAGCTCGTCCCGTCGACCGCAAGCGGTGCCCTGGTGACTCCTTGACGGGAACCGAGGGCACCATCCCTGCGGTGACATGCGGATTACGGGTTGCCCGGCGGTGTCGGCGAAGGACAGACCGGCGGACGGCCACGTCATCTCATGCTCGCGCTCTCTCCCTCGCGTACAGCCGGAGCGGGTTGTGGAGCCGGTACCGCTGCGGCCCCACCGGTTCGATCAGGTGCGCCGCCGCCAGCCGCTCCAGCGCTCGCTCGGCCTCCACCGGCGGCAGGCCGGTGACCGCCGTCGCCACGGTGGTGCTGAACTCGGCGCTGGGGTGCAGTCCCAGCTGCTGGAACACCCGCGCATCCGCGGGGGCGAGCGCCAGGTAGGACCAGGAGAACACCGTCCTGACCGCGGAACGCGGGTCGCCGAGGACGGTGAGCATGTCGAGAGCGTGCTCCTCCGCCGCCAGTTCCGCCGCGAACGCGTGCAGCGACTTGGCCGGCAGGTTGGTGAGCCGCTCCCCGGCCAACCGCAGCGCCAGCGGCAGGCCCGCGCAGCAGCCCGCGATCGCCGCAGCCGCTTCGGGTTCCGAGCCCACGCGAGCCCGGCCGATCATCTCGGCCAGCAACGCCACCGCGTCGGCCTGCCCCAGGGGAGGCAGTGTGATCCGCTGCGCGCCGTCGCGTACGGCCAGGCCGGACAGGCGCTGCCGGCTGGTGACGACGACCGCGCATCCCGGCGCCCCGGGCAGCAACGCCCGCACCTGCTGGGCGTCCGCCGCGTTGTCCAGCACGATCAGCAGCCTGCGTCCGTGCAGGAACGACCGGAACAACGACGCGGGCTGTCCGGTCCCGGACGGCAGCCCACCGATGCCCAGCTCGTGCAGGAACACCTTCAACACGGCGTCGGGCGGCTGAAGGTCGCCGCCGTACCCGCCGAGATCGGCGAACAGGACCCCGTCGGGGAACAGGTGGCTGTTCTGATGAGCCCATCGGACCACCAGCGCGGTCTTGCCGACACCGGGCGGCCCGTCGACCGCGACCACCGGCACCACACCCGCCTGCCTGTCGTCCGGCAGCAGCGCCGCGGTCAGCTCGGCCAGTTCCCTCGTACGGCCGACGAACTGCACCGGCCCCCGCGGCAGTTGCGCCGGCCGCGGCCAGGCGTCCACCGCCGCCGGCGTGAGTGCGCGGACGGTGAGCGACTCGGCCAGCTCCCCGTCCAGCTCGAGCACCTTGTCGCAGCGTTGCGCCAGTTCCACCGACGGGTGCTTGATGCCGTTCTCCACCTTCGACATGTAGCTGTGGCTGTAGTGCGTCCGGCGTGCCAGTTCCCGGAGGGTGAGTCCGCGTCGCAGCCGTGCGGCACGCAGCGAGGCGCCGAAAGCGGTCAAGCCGTCGGAGGTCGCAGCGGCGGGCAGCGCTGAATCATCTTCAGCGGACACTTCTTCACATCCTTCCTTACGGCAGAGGGATGAGCTGGGATAGGGAATTCAGTCCGGCAGGTCGCCCAGCGAGATGAGGAGGTCGCGCAGGGTGTCGGCCAATGTCTCGCGATCTGCCGGGTCGAGCGCGACGAGCAGCCGGTTCTCGGTCTCCACGTGGTAGGGCAGCACCCGTTCCATGAGCGCGACGCCCTCCTCGGTCAGTGCGACACGGACACAGCGGCCGTCCGAGGCGCTCGGCGTGCGCGTCACCAGTCCTCGGGATTCGAGCCGGTCCAGGCGCTGGGTGACGGCGCCGGACGTGACCATCGAGGCGCGCATCAGGTCGGCCGGCGACAGAGAGCGCGGCTCGCTGCGATACAGCGTCGCGAGGACGTCGAACGAGGCGGGATCGAGCCCGTGCGCGCCGAACGTCCGCCGCAGTGCCGCGGTGAAGAACCGCATCAGCCGTGGCAGCCGCCCGATCACCTCCATGGCCGACATGTCCAGGTCGGGGCGCTGTTTCTGCCACTGTTCCAGCACGAAGTCGACGTGATCCGTCGTCACCGTGCCCACCTGCGTTCTCCTCTCGGCTGGTTATTTTGCTTAGCACTAAGCTATAGTATCTTAGCGTTAAGCAAAATCAGCCTTGCAGGGTGCGGCCTGATCGGTGGCCTGCCCGATGTCTGTCACCGGGCCCGGCAGGCATCAAGATCCTGACCGCCGACCCCACCCGACAGTCAGAGCCGAACTCGACCGATGCGCGCCGGTCGGTCGGTTGTTCCCGCCTGCCCGGACCGGGCCCAAGCTCATAGGAGTAGGAGTAACCCGAATGACAAACGTCGAGTCCGTCTCCGCCGGGACCGCCAGACCGGAACGAGTGCCCATCAAGAGCTGGATAGCGGTGACCGCCGTCGCGCTCGGCACCTTCCTGGTGGTAACCGTCGAGAACCTGCCCATGGGCCTGCTCACCGCGATCGGCGGCGGGCTGAACGTCTCGGACGGCGAAGTAGGCCTGATGGTGACCGTGTCCGGCCTGGTCGCCGCCGTCACCGCGCCGCTGCTGCCGGTGGCGATCCGGGGACTGGACCGGCGCGTGGTCCTGCTCGGCCTGATCCTGCTGGCGTTGGTGGCCAACGTCGTGTCCGCCGTGACCCCCAACTACGCCGTGCTCATGGTGGCGCGGCTGTTCGTGGGCGTCAGCATCGGCGGGTTCTGGGCGCTCGCCGCGGGTCTCGGCGTCCGGCTGGTGCCCGAGGCGTACGTGGCCAAGGCCACCTCGCTGATCTTCTTCGGCGCCATGGCCGCCAACGTCATCGGCGTCCCGGCGGGCACGTTCGTGGGTGAGCTCACCAGCTGGCGCATCGCGTTCGGCGCGGTCGCCGCGGTCGCGCTCCTCCTGGTGATCGCACTGGCCGTACTGCTGCCGCGGATGCCGGCGACCGAGCCGGTCCGGCTGCGCACGCTGGCCGAGCAGCTGCGCACACCGGCCGTCCGGGTCGGCGTCATCGCCACCTTCCTGCTGGTGGCCGGACACTACGGCGCCTTCACCTTCGTCAGCCCGATCCTGCAGGACATCTCCGGGATCGACGCGACGTACGTCGGCCCGCTGCTGCTCGCCTACGGCGTGGCCGGCATGATCGGCAACCTCATCGCCGGTTCGTGGTCCGGCCGCAACGTCCGCGGCACCATCATCGTGGTGAGCATCGCGCTCGCGGTCATCCTGGCGCTGCTCCCGTTCATCGGCGGGAACACGATCAGCGGATCGATCCTGCTGATCCTGTGGGGTTTCGCGTTCGGCGGCCTGCCGGTGAGCGTGCAGACCTGGATCATCAAGGCGGCGCCCCAGGGCATCGAGGCCGCGACCGGGCTGAACACCTGCATGTTCAATCTGGCGATCGCACTGGGCGCGCTGTTCGGCAGCCTCATCGTGGGCCTGGTCACCGTGAGCGGCGTGCTGTGGGTCGCGGCGGGTCTCGTGGTCCTGACGTCGATCGTGGTCTGGGGCACCAAGCGGATCTAGACCTCGTCGCCCAGCGAGACCAGCAGCCGCCTGAGGATGTCGGCCAGGCTCTCCCGCTGATCAGGGGTGAGCCCGGCGAGCAAGCGCTGTTCGGCGTTCACGTGATCCGGCAGGGCCTGGTCGATGAGCTTGCGGCCCTCGTCGGTCAGGTCGACGTGAACGCCGCGGCCGTCGGACTCGTTGGGCGTCCGGACCACCAGCCCCCGCGCCTCCAGCCGGTCCAGGCGCTGGGTGACCGCACCTGAAGTGATCATCGATGAACGCATCAACTCGGCCGGGGTCAGCCGGCCGCCACGACGGAGGGTGGCCAGAACGTCGAACGACGAGGGGTCGAGGTCGTGTTCCGCGAACGTACGGCGCAGCTCGCCGTTGACGAGCCGGGTCAGTCTCGAGAGCCGACCGAACACCGCCATCGGGGAAACGTCCAGGTCAGGGCAGGCGGCAGCCCACTGCCGCAGGACGTGGTCGACGTGATCTGCCACATCGAAAAGGTTACCGCCCAAAGCAACCGACAAGGTCGAGAGGAAGCACAGGCATGCGCATCTCAGTGTTCGGAGCAACCGGAAACGTGGGTCGCCGCGTCGTCG
Organism: Sphaerimonospora mesophila; assembly: GCF_001417795.1. Lineage (NCBI taxonomy): Bacteria > Bacillati > Actinomycetota > Actinomycetes > Streptosporangiales > Streptosporangiaceae > Sphaerimonospora > Sphaerimonospora mesophila. Next base: position 482,951 of record NZ_BCBX01000031.1, read on the forward strand.
CCGAGGCCGTGTCCCGCGGACACGAGGTGACGGGCGTGGCCCTGAACGCGGCGGCGTTCGCCGATCTCCCACCCGGAGTGGAGGGGCGCGTCGGCGACGCGACCGACCTGGACGCGGTCCTCCCCTTGATCACCGGACGTGATCTGGTGATCACCGCGACCTGCCCGGCGCCCGGCAACGAGAACGAGCTCGTCACCGTCGCCCACACGCTGCTGACGGCGTGCGCCAAGACCGGCACGCGCCTGCTGCTCGTCGGCGGCGCCGGCAGTCTGGCCGTCGAGGGCGGCGGCATCCTGATGAACGAGGTGGGCTACCCGGCCTACCTGCGGCCGATCGCGCTGGCGTGCATCGACCAGCTGGCGGCCTGCCGGGCCGACACCGTCGTGGACTGGGCCTATCTGAGCCCCGCCAAGCTGCTCGTGCCCGGTGAGCGCACCGGCCGGTACCGGATAGGCGGTGACGACCTGCTGGTCGACGCCGACGGTGACTCCCGGATCTCGCTGGAGGACCTCGCGGTGGCGCTGCTGGACGAGGCCGAACGGCCGCGGCACCACCGGATGCGTTTCACCGTGGCGTACTGACCCGCGAGCCCGCATCCGCCGGGGGACGGCTCCGGCCGTTCCCCGCCGCGCCGGGCGGAGGCGCCGGCCGCGGACCGGCCGGCTCGGGGAGCCGTCAGGCCTGTTCCTCGGTCACCTCGGCGGGCGGACGGCGTACGCTGCCCGCCTCGTCCACCGCGAAGCCCAACCTCATGATCATCTGAGGGTAGGCACCGTCGCACACGTGCTTGCGGATGAACTCCCGCAGGTCGGGCAGCTCCAGGGCCTGCGTGTGGAAGGCGGCGCTGAGGCCGTACGCCGAGGCGTACAGCAGGACCCGCTGCAGTGTCTGACCGGCGGTCAGCCAGTCGTCGGCGCCGTCGCCCCGCGTCGTCAGCACGGCGACGAGGCCGGTGGCGCCGGGCTCGTCGGATTCGACCCCCCAGTCGTGGCCTCTGGCGTAGTCGCGCTGGGCGAAATACTGCGGCCGCGTCCGTCCGGAGGCCGCCGGATAGCTTCCCGCCGGCACGCCGTCCTGCCTGGTGCTCCCCGGAGGCCGGGCCCAACGCATGATCTCCAGGCTGAACAGGCGGTCCCGGGACTGGACGTCCTGGGCGGCGCCCGTGAGCGCGGCCAGCACCCGCGCGTCCTCCTCCGCCCGGATCGGCCGCAGCCGCGCCCCCTCGTCGGCCGCCTGGGCGACCAGCACGTCGACCAGTTCGTCGGCGACGGCCAGCCCGGTGAAACCGCTCCGGTGGGTCCGGCGTCGCTCGATCTCGGCGTGGAGCAGGCGGGCGTGTTCGTCGGGTTCTCCCCTCGCCTGCGCTCCCGCCTGGGCGGGCCGGACCGTGGCCAGCAGCAGCGGGCGCTGCGGATCGGGGCGCTTGCGCACCTCGGGGTGATAGCCGAGCGCGCGCAGCGTGACCCGCACGTTGAACAGGGCGGCCCCGCAGCTCACCACCATCTGGCGGCCGTCGGGGTCGGCGACGCGCAGCTTGCGGTCCGGGTCGGCGCGCAGGGCGATCTCGTCCCCCGACACGACGAAGGACCATGGCTGGCTGTTGTGCGGCGAGGGCGCCCACACGGCGGCCTCGACCGCCTCGTGCACCGCGCGGGTGGTCTCGTCGGATATCCGAGCGTCCATGGCGTCCCTCCATCCGGTGGTCTACCGCCAGGTCACAGGAGCGGCGGGGCGATCAGCAGGTCGTCGATCTCGAACGCCACGTCCGCGTCCACCTCGATGACGCCGTCGACGCCGCGTACCGCGTGCAGGAACGGCCGGATCTGCGACCGCCGGGCGACCGTGCCGCGCAGCGTGACCATCCCGGCCGCGACGACGATCTCCAGGTCGTCCGTCTCGACCGCCATCCGCTCGGCGATCTCCTCGATCTCCGCCCGCATGTCCGCCTCCGGCCGGGCGAACACGCGCAGCAGGTCACCCTGGTGGACGGTCCCGACGATGCGGCCGCTCATCGAATCGATCACGGGCAGCTGCTTGATGCGGTTGCGGTGCATCAGCCTCGCCGCGTCGCGTACCGGCGTCCCCCCGGTCACGGTGATCGCCGGAGTGGTCATGATCTCACCGGCGGTCGTGCCCGCCGCCTTGCGGCGCTCGGCCCGCGTCCTGCGGCTCTCGAACAGGCTTCCACCGGGATCGATCTCCTTGAGGAGGATGTCGTCCTCGGACACCACTCCCACCGGCCGCCGGTCGGCGTCGATCACGGTCACGGCGCCCACCTTGAACCGCCTCATCGTCTCGACGAGGTCGGCGAACGACGCGTCCATGCGAACGGCGATCGCCACCTTTCCCATGACGTCCTTCACCTTCATGCCCATCGGAACTTCCTCCCATCCGTGTCCCTACCAGCCTGTCCGCCGGCGTCCCGCCCGATCAGCGGTGAAGGTCCTGACCCGGCGGGACTTTCGACCGCACTCGCGGGGAACGGTTCCCAGGGGAGGCGAGCGGACACCGAGGACGGCGGAGGGAACCGACATGCACAAGAAGGTGCGGGACGTGATGACCCGTGAGGTGGCCTCGGTCAACGGCAGCACACCGTTCCGTGACATCGCCGAGGTGCTCGTCGCCCACGAGGTGAGCGCGGTGCCGGTCGTGGACGGCGAGGGCCACGTCATCGGCGTGGTGTCGGAGGCCGATCTGCTGCGCAAGGAGGAGTTCCGTGAGCAGTACTACCGCGAGGGCTACCGGCCGCCTCTGCTGGCGCGCCTGCGCGACCTGGCGGCCCGTCCCGGCGCGGGGGCCGAGGAGAAGGCACTCGGCGAGACGGCGGCCGAGCTGATGACCGCCCCCGCCGTCACGATCAGGCCCTACACCAGCGTGGTGAGCGCGGCCCGGGTGATGGCCGAGCGCGGCATCAAGAGGCTGCCGGTCGTCGACGACGAGGGCCGGCTGGAGGGGGTCGTCAGCCGGCACGACCTGGTCAAGGTCTTCGCCCAGTCCGACGACGAGATCGCCCGGGAGATCCGCGAGGAGATCCTCGACGACGCGCTGTGGGCGGACACCTCGGGTGTCGACGTCCAGGTGAACGACGGTGTGGTGACGCTCGGCGGCACGATGCCCCGTCCCGCCGACGCGCGGATCCTCGTACGGATGGTCGAGCGGGTCAACGGCGTGCTCGACGTGATCGACATGCTGACCTGGCAGGAGGGCGACGACACGGACGCGGGGTGACCGCTGATCCGCCCGTCGCCCCCGGCCCCGGTCGGCTACCGGCCGCTTACGACCGCGAGCGGGCACCTGGCGTGGTGCAGCAGGGCGTGGCTCACCGAGCCGAGGACCAGCCCCGCGAGGTTCCCGCGGCCGCGCGAGCCGACGACCAGCAGGTCGGCGCGCTCCGACGCCTCGCCGAGCACCTCGACGGGGTGCCCGCGGACGACCTCCTCGGTCACCTCGACGTCCGGGTAGCGCTCCCGGCGGCCCGCCAGCGCCTCCTTGACCACGCGGACCTCGGTCTGCTCGACGTCGAGATCGTCGGGCACGGGGACGATGCCGCCGCCCGCCTCGAACCAGGTCCAGGCGTGCACCGCGCGCAGCCTCGCCCGCCGCAGCGCGGCCTCGGCGAAGGCGAAGTCGAGCGCGGCCGCGCCGACCGGCGAGCCGTCCACCCCGACCACCACCTCGCCGCGCGGCGGCGTTGGCGTCTCACGCACGATCACGACGTCGCACGGGGCCTGCCCTGCCACGCCGTACGCGACCGAGCCGAGCAGCAGCCCGCGGAAGCCGCCGAGCCCGTGGTTGCCCACCACGAGGAGATCGGCCTTGGCCGCCGCGTCGATCAACGCGGTCCGCGGATCCCCGGGAAGGTGGGCGGAGTCCACCTCGACCTCGGGCGCCTCACGCCGAGCCCGGTCGACGGCGGCGGCCAGCGCCGTGTCGGCCCCCTCGCGCATCCACCTGGCGACCCCGGCGTAGCGGCCGCCCTGGCCTCCCTCGACGGCCTCGCCACTCTCCAGCACCCAGCGCGGGATCGCGTGGACCAGCCGCAACGGCATGCCGCGCAGCACCGCCTCCCGCGCGGCCCAGGCCACCGCCTCCAGCCCGGCCTGCGAACCGTCCACCCCGGCGACGATCATGACGCCCCTCCTGTTCCCGATATCGGCGTCTCTCCATGACATCCTGCCCCGCCGTGTCCGGGCAGCGGCGAAAGTCCCGCCCACTCAGGACCATGAGCAGTGGATCGCGGGCGGCCCGGCATGGACGATGGGACGGTCAGGGCAGGCGGCCGACATGGGCGAGGGCCTGCTTCAGCAGGACGTCCTGCCCGCCCGACATCTCGCTCAGCACCATCGGCGAGGCCGCCTCCTCGGGCGTGAACCACACCAGGTCGAGGGCGTCCTGACGGGGGCGGCAGTCTCCCGCCACCGGCACGACGTACGCGAGCGAGACCGCGTGCTGCCTGGGATCGTGGTACGGCGTGACGCCCGCGGTGGGGAAGTACTCGGCGACGGTGAACGGCTGCGGGGAGGCCGGGACGCGGGGCAGCGCGACCGGGCCGAGATCCTTCTCCAGATGGCGCATGAGGGCGTCGCGGACGCGCTCGTAGTGGAGCACGCGGCCGGACACGAGGGCGCGGCTGACCGTCCCGTCCGATCCGATGCGCAGCAACAGGCCGACATGGGTGACCACTCCGGTGTCGTCGACTCGCACCGGCACGGCGTCGACGTAGAGGATCGGCATTCGCGCGCGCGTCGACTCCAGCTCTTCCGGAGAGAGCCAACCAGGTGTGGTTTCGGTCATTTCGGTCACCAGTCGATCCTACGCGGCGGCCGGGCGATCCGGCCCCCGTACGGCGAGTACGCCCCACGCATGCCGTCCGGCCCGCACTTTCGCGTCCCGCCGCGGTCACGTGATCATCAGGGTGGGTTCTGCGCCGGAGCGCTCGGGAAGCGGGAGCGTCACCTCCACCCGCGTTCCCGGGCCGCCCTCCGCACCGGACCTGCACGAGCCGGCGATCAGGCAGGTGCCGCCCAGCTCGGCGGCGCGCTCGCGCATCGAGGCGAAGCCGACGCCGGAGCGCCGCCGCTCGGGCAGCCCCCTGCCGTCGTCTCGCACCCGCAGGATCAGCGCGTTCTCCGAGCGGGTCAGCGTGACGAAGGCCCGGGTGGCGCCGGCGTGCTTGCGCACGTTGGTCAGCGCCTCCTGCACGATCCGATAGGCCGCCACCTCCACCGCGGCCGGCAGGTCACCGGTCTCGCCCGTCACCTCGACCTCGACGGGCGGCCCCGGCTCCGCGGCGAGCGCGCGCACCGCCCCGGGCAGGCCGAGGTCGTCCAGTCGGGGCGGGCGCAGGCCGTAGACCAGCTCGCGGATCTCCCGGGTGACCGCGTCCATGTCGCCGCACAGGTCCCGCAGCATCCGGTCGACCGAGGACGGGTCCTCCCGCAGGCACATCCGGGCGATGTTCAGTGACATCGCCATGTTGCCGAGCGCCTGGCCGAGGCCGTCGTGCAGGTCGCGGCGGAGCCTGCGCCGCTCCTCCTCTCGTGCGTTCAGGATGTGCTCCCGGGAACGCTGCAGGTGCGCCGCCATCAGCATGGCGTGCGCGACGTCCGCGACGAAGGGGGTCGCCACCCTGATCAGCCGCTCGGTGTAGGCGGCGGAGAAGCGCCGCGGTCCCGGCGGTCCGATCAGCATCCGGCCGACCGGCTCGCCGTGCCGTACCAGCGGCACGACGCGCGGGCCGGGCCCGGTCTCGCCCGACTCCACCCGCCTGCCCCCGGACTCGACGGCGACGCCGGTGACGCCGAGGCCGTCGTGCACCACCGCCGTGACGGCGGCCAGCGCGTTGGCCGGTTCCGTCTCGCCGACCTCGCGGGCCAGCCTTCCGGCGAGTCCCTCGGGCCGTCCGTGCCTGCCGTACAGCATCGTGTCGGTCAACCGGCGCAGGCGCCCGCGCAGCGGCTGGAAGAACGCGCCCGTCGCCAGCGCGGCGACCAGCCCCGCGACCTGGTCGTAGTCCGACACGAGCAGTCCGGCCAGGGCGCCGATGCCGAAGTACACCGCACCGACGGCGGCGATCAGGCCGGCCGCGATGACGGTCCGGCTGATGACGGTGTCGATGCCGTACAGGCGGTGGCGCAGCACGGCGAACGCGATCGCCACCGGAACCAGTCCCGTCCAGATCGTCGCCGGCAGCCAGTGGTCCTCGCCGAGCAGCGGGAACAGCGCATAGACGACGAACGCGGACAGCGGCCAGGCGATCTGCCTGCGCGCCGTCGAGGTCGCGCGCCTCAGCCGTACGAACAGGGAGAGCACCGTGAGCACCACGCAGGCGTTCATCAGCAGGGTCAGCGAACCCGTGAGCGCCGGGTGGTAGGGGGCCAGGGCCTCGATCGCCAGCGGGTTCGGGATGACCTCGGGCCAGCGGTACGTGCTCGCGGGCGGCGTCGGCCGCACGATGTTGCGCACCCCGTCGGCGAAGTACACGGCCACGCCGCCGATCGCCACCGGCAGCCAGCGGCGGGAGGGCAGGCGGTCGTCCGGCGAGAGCAGCGGCGTGAGGATCCCCAGCAGGCACCCCCCGGTCATCCAGCCCACGATGGCCAGGATGCGCAGCCACCCCGCGCTCTCCAGGTCGCCGGCCGCCGCCTGCGTGAACTGCAGCCCGATCGCCATCACGTTGACCGCGCAGCCGAGGCCGCCGACGCACATCAGCCAGGCCAGCTTGAGACGGGGACGGTGCGCGATCAGGAACGCGCCGATCAGCGGGAACGTCAGGCCCGCGCCGTGGTCGGGCGCCGCTGGCGGCCACGGCGCCCACTCCTTCGGCACCGATAACTGGATCGCGGTGCCGGCCGCGGTCAGCGACACCGACAGCACGGCCAGCACGGCGGACGTCCCCCGCGCCCACGTGACCGTTCGGGGGGCCGTGCCCGGTCCGCCGCCCCCGCCCGCTTCCCCGTCTTCCTCGACTGCTCGCATCCCCTACCCCCGTAGGTCCCCGGCTCCCCGTTGCCGGCGGATCGACCGGGCCGCGGCCGCACGCGCTCGACCACCTGCCGGGGCGCCCCGAGGGACGGCCGCCGACCGGCCCCCGCTGCCGGGGTGGCCGAGCATGACCGCCGCGCCGTGGTCAGTGAACGGACATACTCACCGAACGGGCAGGCCGGTGACGGCGCGGCCGATGATGAGGCGCTGGATCTCCGACGTCCCCTCGAAGATGGTGTAGATCTTCGCGTCGCGGTGGAAGCGCTCGACCGGGTGATCGCGCGTGTAGCCGGCGCCGCCGAGGATCTGGATGGCCTGCTCGGTCACCCAGACGGCGGTCTCGCTCGCGACCAGCTTGCTCATCGAGCCCTCCGCCTGGGGGAACGGCCCGCCCCTTCGGCCCATCCAGGCGGCCCGCCAGGTCATCATCCGCGCCACGTCCACCCTGGTGGCCATGTCGGCGAGGAGGAAGGCGATCGCCTGGTTCTCGCCGATCTTGCGGCCGAACTGCTCGCGCTCACGGGCGTAGTCACGCGCGTACTCGAACGCCGCCCTCGCGGTGCCGACGGCCATGGCGGCGACCAGCGGCCGGGTGGCCTCGAAGGTCCGCATGGCCGCCTGACCGCCGACGCGGGCCCCCGAACGCACCCGGGCGAGCCGTTCGTCCAGCTTCTCCTTGCCGCCCAGCAGACAGCGGCCGGGCACCCGTACGCCGTCCAGGACGACCTCGGCGGTGTGGGAGGCGCGGATGCCGTGCTTCTTGAACTTCTGCCCCTGGGCGAGCCCCGCCGTCCCCGGCGGGATCACGAACGAGGCCTGGCCGCGGGTGCCGAGGTCGGCATCGACCGACGCGACGACGACGTGGACGTTGGCGATCCCGCCGTTGGTGGCCCAGGTCTTCACCCCGTTGATCACCCACTCGTCCTTGGCGGCGTCGTACTCGGCCCGGGTCCTGATGGCGCCGACGTCGCTGCCGGCGTCCGGCTCGGACGCGCAGAACGCGCCGAGCTTGACGTCGTCGGGAGTGCCGAACATCTGCGGCAGCCACTCCCCCATCTGCTCGGGGGTGCCGTTGGCCGCGAGGGAGGCGGCGGCCAGCCCGGTGCCGACGATCGACAGGCCGATGCCGGCGTCACCCCAGAACAACTCCTCGAAGGCGACCGGCAGCCCGAGCCCCGACTCCTCGAACCACTGCTGGGCGAAGAAGTCCAGCGAGTAGAGCCCGAGCTTGGCGGCCTCCTGGATGATCGGCCAGGGGGTCTCCTCGCGCTCGTCCCACTCCGCGCCCGCCGGGCGGATCACGTCGGCGGCGAAGCCGTGCACCCAGTCGCGCAACTCGCGCAGGTCGTCGCTCAATTCGGGGCGGAAAGCGCCGTTTTGCTCGCTCATGGACCATCCCTGCAGTCCGGTGAGGGTTACCGGAAGTAACGGTTACTGGCGGGTAACCCTATCACTGCGGAGATCTCGAGTCACATGGCCGCGTGCCGCTCCAGGAAGGCGTAGAGATCGGCCTCGTCGACGCCGGGGAACGACCCCGGCGGCAGCACGGTCAGCACGTGGGAGTTGGCCCGCGCCGACGGCCAGGCGTACCCCTCCCAGCGCTGGGCGAGCTCTGCGGGCGGGCGCCGGCAGCAGTCGCCGCCGGGGCACTTCGACTTCGTCCGTACGGTCGTCTCGCGGCCGCGGAACCAGCGGGACTCCCGGTACGGCACGCCGAGCGTGATGGCGAAGTCCTTCTCCTGGGAGGGGTCGACGTGGGCGATGCAGAAGTACGTCCCGGTGGGCGAGTCCGAGTACTGGTAGTACAGCGAGAAGCGGTCGGGCGAGCGGAAGACCTGGCGGCCCGACCACTGCCGGCACATCCGCTGCCCCTCGATCGCCCCCTGCTCGTCGGCGGGGAAGACGATGCCGTCGTTCTCGTACGCCTTGTAGATGATCCCGTCGGCGTCGTTGCGCACGAAGTGGCAGACCAGGTCGAGGTGGCGGGTGGCGAGGTTGGTGAACCGGTGCGCGGCCATCTCGTAGGAGACGGCGAACACGTCGCGCAGGTCCTCCACCGACAGCGCCCGGTCCTGCTTGGCCTCCCGCAGGTACGGCACTGCGGCGGTCTCGGGCACCAGCACGGCGGCGGCGAAATAGTTGGCCTCCACCCGCTGGCGCAGGAAGTCGGCGAAGTCACGGGGCCTGTGGTGCTGGAGCGCGAAGTGGCCGAGCGTCTGCAGCAGCACGGTCCGAGGGCTGTGCATGCCGCCGAGATGCTCGCGCTTGAGGTAGATCCGCCGGTTGCGCAGATCGGTCACCGACCTGGCCGAACGCGGCAGGTCCTGGACGGTGTGCAGGGTGAACCCGAAGTGCGACACCAGCGCCTGCACGGTGCTCTCCGACAGCGCGCCGGCGCGGTAGCCCACGGCGTCGAGCGCCTCGGCCGCCGCCTTCTCGATCTCCTCGAAGTAGTTGCCCAGCTCACGCTGCTTGCGCCGGAGCTCCACGTTGGCCGCCCGCGCCTCCTCCGGCGTGGCCGTACCCTTGGCCTCCCTGGCCTTGAGCTCCTGGAACAGGCCGAGGATGTGCTCCAGGACGTCGTTGGGCACGCGCGCGGAGACCTTGAGCCGGCTGAGCCCGATCGCGGCGTACAGCGGATCGCGCTGCGCCTCCTCCAGGGCGATCTCGAGCTGGGCCCGCCGGTTGGGCGCCTGCCTGCGCAGCAGTTCCTCGACCGGCACGTTCAGCGCGGCCGCGAGCGACTTCAGCAGCGACAGCTTCGGCTCGCGCTTGCCGTTCTCCAGCAGTGAGAGCTGACTCGGCGCCCGCCCGACCCGCTGGCCGAGCTCGGTCAGGGTGAGACCACGCTGCCTGCGCAGGTGCTTGAGCCGCTGCCCGAAGGCCAGGAGGTCGAGCTCCTGCGTCAAAGACAGCGGTTCTTCGCCAAGAATCGAGGCCATGAACCGATCCTAGGCGAAAAATCCTCGGATCTTCCACCGATAGGTGGTCCACACCACTTGATTGGTCTAGTCCATCGGGAAAACTCGTCATTTCTTCACCGCTGAATACTGTCGAATCTTCGTGTTAGCAGAATATTTTGCGTTCTTCCGTGACAGATGTCCTTGTTGATCTCTCTTCGGGGCAACAGACTCGGAAGCAAGCCCCAGGTGACGACAGAGCACGCAACAAGGGAGTGATCTGGACATGTCGGATCGCATCGCCGCTGCCGCCCGGCAGTTGCAGCAGGATTGGGAGACCAACCCCAGGTGGAAGGGCATCGAGCGGACCTACACCGCCGAGGACGTGATCCGGCTGCGAGGTTCCGTCCAGGAGGAGCACACGCTGGCCCGGCTGGGGGCCAAGCGGCTCTGGCACCTGCTCCACACCCGGGACTACGTCCACTCGCTGGGGGCGCTCACCGGCAACCAGGCCGTGCAGCAGGTGAAGGCCGGTCTGAAGGCCATCTACCTGTCCGGCTGGCAGGTCGCCGCCGACGCCAACCTGAGCGGGCACACCTACCCGGACCAGAGCCTCTACCCCGCCAACTCGGTGCCGGCCGTGGTCCGGCGCATCAACAACGCGCTGCTGCGCGCCGACCAGATCAGCTGGTCGGAGGACGACGAGAACGCCCCCTACTGGCTGGCCCCGATCGTGGCCGACGCCGAGGCGGGCTTCGGCGGCGTGCTCAACGCGTTCGAGCTGATGAAGGCGATGATCGCCGCGGGCGCCGCCGGCGTCCACTGGGAGGACCAGCTCGCCTCCGAGAAGAAGTGCGGCCACCTGGGCGGCAAGGTGCTGATCCCGACCGGCCAGCACATCAAGACCCTCAACGCGGCCCGCCTGGCCGCCGACGTCGCGGACGTCCCCTCACTGATCATCGCGCGGACCGACGCCCAGGCCGCGACGCTGCTGACCAGTGATGTCGACCCCCGCGACCAGGCCTTCGTCACCGGCGACCGCACCGCCGAGGGCTTCTACCGGGTCCGCAACGGCGTGGCGGCCTGCATCGCACGCGGCCTCGCCTACGCCCCGTACTCGGACCTGCTGTGGATGGAGACCTCCACGCCCGATCTCGACGTGGCCAGGGAGTTCGCCGAGGCCATCAAGGCCGAGTACCCCGACCAGATGCTCGCCTACAACTGCTCGCCGTCGTTCAACTGGAAGAAGCACCTCGACGACTCCACGATCGCGAAGTTCCAGCGGGAGCTCGGCCACATGGGGTACAAGTTCCAGTTCATCACGCTGGCCGGCTTCCACTCGCTGAACTACTCGATGTTCGACCTCGCCAGGGGCTACGCCGACGAGGGCATGACGGCCTACGTCGGGCTGCAGGAGGCGGAGTTCGCCGCCGAGCGGCGCGGCTACACCGCCACCCGCCACCAGCGCGAGGTCGGCACCGGATACTTCGACCTGGTCAGCACGGCCATCGCGCCGGACTCCTCGACCACGGCCCTCAAGGGCTCCACCGAGGAGTCGCAGTTCGCCGAGGCTCACTAACTCGCACGGGCAGCGCACGGCAGCAGGTCGAAACCGGCCCCGCCGCGGAACCGCGGGTCACTCCCGGACCCGACGGACCGCGGCGGGGTCCCTCACACGCGTCGCCTCACACGGATCTCCTCACGCGGGTCTCTTCACGGGTCTCCTCACGCGGGTCTCCTCACGCGGAGGAGCGCAGCGCGCGTGCGTACCAGCGGCCGTCCACCGTGTCGAGCCGCAGCCGCCGCCCGAAGCAGTCGGAGAGGTTGGCCCCGGTCAGCACCTCACGCACCGGACCGGCCGCGACGATGCGGGTGTCCTTCATGAGCAGCGCGTGGGTGGTGGTCGCCGGCACCTCCTCCAGGTGGTGGGTGACCAGCACGGTCGTCAGGCCGGGCCGGGCCGCGGCGAGATCCTCCAGCGCCTCGATCAGGTCCTCGCGGGCGGGCAGGTCGAGGCCCGCGAACGGCTCGTCCAGCAGCAGGATCGCCGGGTCGGCCATCAGCGCCCGGGCCACCCGGATCCTGGCCCGCTCCCCCTGCGAGCACACCCGGAACGGCCGGTCCCCCAGGTCCTTGCAGCCGAGGTCGGCCAGCAGCCGCTCGGCCCGCTCCCGCTCGGCTTCGCCGTACCTGTCCCAGAGCGGGGCGCTGGTCCCGGTGTGCCCGGTCAGTACGACGGTGAGCGCGTCGGCCGCCTCCTCCTCGAGCAGTGCCTCGTCGACGAGCCGCTGGCTGGCCGCCACCAGCCCGATGTCCCGCCGCAGCTCCCGCAGGTCGACCCGGCCGAGCCGCCGGCCGAGCACGGTTACGGTGCCCGAGCTCGGGTGCCGTACGGCTGCCGCGACCGAGAGCATCGTGGTCTTCCCCGCCCCGTTGGGGCCGAGGATCACCCAGTGCTGGCCGTACTCGACCCGCCAGTCCGCCCCGGAGACGAGCGTCCGGCCGACCACACGGATTGTCACATCGTTGAGTTCGAGAGCTGCGTCCACCCGACCAAGAATGCACCAGACCACCCCCGGCCCGCTGCAGGCGCAGGCCGACTCGGCCCGGTTCAGGCGGCGGCTTCGCTCTCGGAGCGGACGGCGGTTCCGGCGCGGCCGGCCGACTCGACGGCGTCGAAGAATCGGGAGATGTGCTTGAACACCATGCGGGCCTCGGGGAGGAGGTCGGCGAGGATCGGGAAGACGTGGGGCATCCGGCGCCACTCCTCGTAGGTCACCGGCACGCCGTTCTCCCGCGCGCTCAGCGCGACCCGGTGGCCCTCATCGCGCAGGACCTCCGTCGAACCCGTCACGATCATCAGTGGCGGGATGCCGGTGTAGTCGCCGTAGACGGGGGATACGAGGGGGTCGAGCGGGTCGAGGCCGTCGGTCCAGCGGCGGGCGAGCCAGTCCACGCGCCCGGCGGGAAGCATGGGGTCGCTCCAGTGGTTCACCCTGCGGCGCGAGCTGCTCAGGTCGGTCCAGGGGGAAAGGCATACGCCGGCCGCGGGCAGGGGCATGCCCCTGTCGCGCAGGGCGAGCAGGCTGGCCAGGGTGAGATGGCCGCCGGCGGAGTCGCCGGCCAGCAGGATGTCCTCAGGAGCGTACCCGCGATCGAGCAGGCACTCATAGGCGGCGAGCGCGTCGGAGAGCGACTCGGCGAGCGAGTGGACCGGTCCCTGCCGGTAGTCGAGGGAGAGCACCGGCCGCCCGGCCGTGAGCGACAGCCGCCAGGTGATCGGGCGATGCGTGGCGGCCGAGCACAGGAAGTACGCACCACCGTGGAAGTAGAGCAGGACCTTGCCCTCGTCCATGCCGTCGCCGGCGCGCACCCACTCGCCGGAGCAGGCGCCGAACCTCTCCTGTTCTATGGTCACGTGCTTGGGAAGGATGCCCGGCACGCGCTCGCCCAGGCCCATCACCCGGCTGGCGACCGTCATGCCCGTGGTGTTGCGGAGGAGGATGCTGGTCATCGGCTTCATCGTCCCCCGGAGCAGTCCGTTGAGGGCGGCCGCCTGCCAGCTCACGGGGTAATCAGGATGAACATCACGGTTCAGCTCGTCACCCATTCAAAACCTCCCAAAAGGGACATTCCCGTATAGGTAACGGTTCTACCGGTCGGTATGTTTCACCCCCCTCACAGACTGGTTACGGTCAGGTAACGCTCCTGGTGGGAGCCCTGTGGGCAGGACATCCCCCTGTGCTTCCCGCTGCCCAGGAAAGCGCTCGGTAATCAAGTGCACGCGGCCGCATGATGATTTACGATCTCCACGGTCCGGACCACGCGCCCGGACCACCCCTCGAGCCACTCCCCGGACCACACGGTCCGGACCGACGCGTCCTGATCTCCCCGCCGACTCCGGACCGCCAGACTCCCGACCGCCAGACTCTCGACCGCCAGACTCCGGACCGTCCGACCCCGACCGCCCGACCCCGACCGCCCGATCCCCCGGGCCCGACTTTGGGAGGTGTCCTGCCTTCTTCCTCTATCTGCGACTCGTCCGGTACGGCTTCCGCAGGCACGCGACCTACTGGGGCGCGGCGGCGGCCGGCGCGCTCACCAACACCGTCTTCGGGGTGCTGCGCGCGTACGTGCTGATCGCCCTGTGGGAGTCCCGGCCGGGGCTCGGCGGCTACGACGTGGGCGACGCCGTCACCTTCTGCTTCCTCACCCAGGCGTTCATCGGGCCGATGCAGCTGTTCGGCGGGGGTCTGGAGCTCCCCCGGCGCATCCGCAGCGGCGACATCGCGCTCGATCTCGTCCGCCCGGCGCCCCTGCAGATGTGGACCCTGTCGGAGGACCTGGGCCGGGCCGCCTACCTCTTCCTCGCCCGCGGCCTCCCGCCCACGCTCGCCGGCGCGCTGCTGTTCGGGATCGAGCCGCCGGCCGAGGCGGCCGCCTTCCTGGTGTGCCTCGTCCTCGCCGTCGTCGTCAGCTTCGGCTGGCGCTACCTGATCGCGCTCGCCGCCTGCTGGGTGCTGGACGACCGGGGCCTCAACGTGATGTCGATGGTGCTCACCACGTTCTTCAGCGGGATGATGCTGCCCTTGGTGATCTTCCCCGGGTGGCTCGGTTCGCTCGCCCGCTCGCTGCCCTGGGCCGCGATGGTGCAGGTGCCCGCCGACGTGTACCTGGGCAGGATCGGCGACCGGACCGGCGGCCTGGCGGGGGCCCTGGCGTTCCAGTGCCTGTGGGCGGCCGTGCTGCTCGGGCTGGGCGCGGCCCTCACGGCCGCCGCCCGGCGGAAGGTGGTGATCCAGGGTGGCTGAGCGACCCGCGGGCGCCGCCGAAGCGGGAGGTCCCCGTGGTTAGAACCTACGCGCTGCTCGTGTGGACGTGGACCAGGGCCGCCGCGCAGTACCCGCTCTCGTTCGCCCTCATGACCGTCGGCGGGTTCGTCGTGAGCGGCCTCGACATCGCCGTGATCTGGGTGATCTTCGCGAACACCTCCTCGCTCGGCGGCTTCGGCCTCACCGAGGTCATGTTCCTGTACGGCTCGGCCGGCCTGGCCTTCGCCATCGCCGACCTGCTGTTCAGCAACGTCGACCGGATCAGCGAGCACATCAGGGCCGGCACCCTCGACGCGATGCTGATCCGGCCGGTGAGCCCGTTCGTACAGGTGGCC
The DNA here is from genome assembly GCF_001417795.1 of Sphaerimonospora mesophila. NCBI lineage: Bacteria > Bacillati > Actinomycetota > Actinomycetes > Streptosporangiales > Streptosporangiaceae > Sphaerimonospora > Sphaerimonospora mesophila. The sequence continues at coordinate 498,002 of NZ_BCBX01000031.1, forward strand.
GCCGACCGGTTCATGCCGCATCGGATCGGCCGGGTGGCCCAGGCGGCCGTCGTGCTGGGCATCGCGCTGCCCCGGCTGGACGTGCCGGCCAGCCGCGCCTGGATGATCCCGGTGATGGTCGTCTGCGGCATCGTGATCTTCACGTCCGTCTGGGCCCTCGGCGGCGCCGTCCAGTTCCTGCTCACCGACGCCCCCGAGGTCGCCAACGCGTTCACCTACGGGGGCGGCATGCTCACCCAGTATCCGCTGAGCGTCTACGGCGACCACATCGTCCGGGGTGTCACGTTCATCCTGCCGCTGGCGTTCGTCAACTGGCAGCCGGGTCTGTACGTGCTCGGTCGCGACGACCCGCTCGGCCTGCCGCACTGGGTGCGTTTCCTCTCCCCGGCCGCCGCCGTCGCGCTGGCGCTCGTCGCCGCGCTCGCCTGGCGCGCCGGGATCCGCCGCTACCGATCGACGGGGAGCTGACCATGATCGAGGCCGCCGGTCTCGGCCGCGCCTTCAAGGTGCGCGGCCGCGTCGTGCATGCCGTACGGGACCTGTCCTTCCGCATCGAGGCCGGGGAGTTCGTCGGCTGCCTGGGCCCGAACGGCGCCGGCAAATCCACGACGATCAAGATGCTCACCGGCATCCTGTCGCCGACGTCGGGCCGGGTCACCGTGGCCGGCCTCGACCCCACCCGCCGTCGTACGGCTCTCGCCCGGCGGATCGGCGTGGTCTTCGGCCAGCGGACCACGCTGTGGTGGGATCTGCCGCTGAGGGACAGCTTCGAACTGATCCGCCTCCTTTACAAAGTAGATCGAAAGCCGTTCCGGGAGCGGCTGGACGAGTTGACCACTCTCCTCGACATGGCCGGGTTCCTGACGACCCCGGTCCGGCAGCTCAGCCTCGGTCAGCGGATGCGCGGCGACCTCGCGGCGGCGCTGCTCCACGACCCGGCGGTGCTCGTCCTCGACGAGCCGACGATCGGCCTCGACATCGTCAGCAAGGCGGGAGTGCGCGACTTCCTGCGGCGGCGCAACGCCGAGTACGGCACCACGGTCCTGCTCACCACCCACGACCTGGGCGACGTCGAACGGCTGTGCCGCCGGGTGCTGCTGATCGACCACGGCAGGCTCGCCTTCGACGGCACGGTCGGCGAGCTGCTGGCCACCGTGCCGGGCGAGACCTCGATCGAGGACGTGGTGGCGCACCTCTACCGCAACGGCGCGTCGCCGACCGGCGAGCCCCGATAGCGGAGGCTCAGAAGCCGAGGCCCTCCTCGTCCTCTTCTTCCTCCTCGCTCCCGACCTGGCGCGCCCATCGGGACGGCATCAGCACCGGGAGGAACAGCGCGATGCCGACCATGGCGTAGACCCCGCTGGACAGCAGGGTGAGCGTCCCCTGTCCCGCCTGGGCGAGCTCATGGTGCACGGAGGCGCCGGTGGGGGCGAGGGACGCGGCCCGCGAGACGTCCAGGACATAGACAACGGTCCAGGCGAGCAGCGCCATCGACGGGATGAACGTCGCCAGCGGGGACACCCGGCCCACCAGGACCAGCCCGAGCAGCAGACCCACGGCCACCATCACACCGATCGCGATCAGCATGCGGGGTTCCTTGATCGGATCGACGTTCTGCACCGCGCCTCGAATCACCTCCTGGGAGGCCCATCCGCCACCGAGGAGCAGGGCCGCGGCGACGAAAACGCCCAGCAGCAGCCCGAAGAAGTGCCGCATGCACACCACCTAGTGAGAGGTTCGCGGCAACATTAGCGACAAATCTCCGCCGCGGGCAGCAACTTAGGCGGTTATGTCATTAGATGTGAAGCGAGACCACGCGATGGCCCCGCGGAGAGCGTGACTTCGACGGTGATGTGCGGATTGTCCGGCTGCGGGAGCTGAAGCCCACGCTTGAACTCCTCGGCATCGTCCGGCATCACCTTCGGCTGAACGGTGACCTTGACCTGGCCGGTCTCGTCATCCGGGTGCGCCGTCATCGTGGCCACCTCGGGACGGGATCGGAGCCAGGAGACGACCGTGTCCTGGGCCCGCCGGAGCTCCGCGGTGGAGAATCCCTTGCCGCCGATCAGGGTGACCTCCATGGGGAGGGTCCTGGCCAGCTCGATCGCGCGAGCCGGGATGGGACCCTTGAAGCCGACGCGCAGCCCCCGATGGTCGTCGACGTATCCGACGCCGGAGATCTCGTCAGGGAACTCCGCATTGAGTTTGTCGATCACCCGGCTGTTGGACGACTGTGCGCCGAAGCGGTCGATGGCCTCCTCATAGGAGATGCCCTCCGATTTGGCGATGGTCCCGATGTCGACCAGCTCGGCGTAGGGAATGCCGTCGATCGTCACGTCCGGTTCGGTCACCGCGGGGTCGTAACCGTCGAAGTCCGTCGGCCTGGGGGACGAGGTAGCGGCCACCCGGGCCGCGTACCGTTTGACGACCTCCTCCAGGGGTCGGCCCGACGACGCCGCCTCTCGTTTGAGCCGCTCCAGGGTGGGCCGATGCGGTGTGGGCTGATCGGCCCGTGGTAACACGATCGTCTCGGTCGAGGCCACAGCGAACATCGGACCGGCACCGGACTGGCCGCAGGCGCACAACGACGCGAGCAGCGCGATGACGGTCAAACGCGATCTCTTCATACCGAAGGGACGTGCCACCGACCTGGAGGGTTCATTCAGGCGCTGGCGCAGGTGCCCCGAACCTGGATGCACGTCGACGAGCTGGTCGAGCACGGGACGATCCCGGACGAAGAGGGCGACCTTATCGCCGGAAAGCGCGACGCCACGCGACTCGGCTTCGCGATCTTGCTGAAGTTCTGCACGCAGCACGGCCGGTTGCCGCGCGGTCGTTCAGTTCTGCCGGACGACGTGGTCGAGCATGTGGCCAAGCGGGTTCAGGTTCCCGCCTCAGAGCTCGGCTTCTACGAGTGGTCCGGCTCGACGATCAAGTACCACCGCAGTCAGATCCGCACGCACCTGGGCTTTCGCACCTGTACGACCGCAGATGCGACGAAGCTGGCGGTCTGGCCGGCCGAGCACGTCGCGCACGCCGAGCGACGGCCCGAGCGGGTGCGAGAGGAGTTGCTCAAGCATCTGCGCGAGGAGCGGATCGAACCGCCGGTGCGGGGCTGGTCGGTGCCACCGGGTGCCCGGGATCGTCGCGGTGGAAAATCGCCAGGAGGGCGAACCAGACCAGGATCATGATTCCGGCCGGGCGCAGGAATTCCTCAGCGAGAAGGGTGCCGACGAAGGAGTAGCCGCCGAGCCAGACGCCGGTGATGACGCCGACCACGCGGACCGGCCAGGAACGGCTGACCAGGGAACTCGCCACAATCCAGACACCGGCGAGGACGTGGCCGCCGAGCCGGACCGCCCAGGCTGTGTCGTACTCGATCGCGTTGATCATCAGGATGCCGGCGAGTACGTCGAGTGCCACCCAGCCGTAGCCCGCGGCTTTGGCCCAGGGCGCCGCCTCCAGGCGCGATACCAGAAAGAGGATCGAGAGGTGGAAGAAGACACCCAGGTATTCTCCCCACGCCACCTCCGGGTCCGTGAAGAAGGCGATCACGGCAGGGAGGAACAGAAGGAGGGGTAGTAGCGCCACCAGGCGCAGGCCGGCGTAGTGCCGCCGAGGATCGAGCATCGGAGAAGTCCTTGTACATCGAGCCGTCTGGTCGGGTCGAACACTAGAAAAGAAGGTGTTGATATGTCAACAGTTGGGCCGGGTGAGGCGACTGAGCTGTGGCTGCGATGGAAACGCGCCCATGAGATGGTCCGTGCCGCCGTCATCGCCGAAACCACCGCGGCGTCCGGCGTCTCCGAGTCGGAATTGAGCGTCTTGGCCTGCCTGCACGAGTCCGGCGGGAGTCTGCGGCAGAACGCCCTCGCCGCCGCCCTCGGCTGGGACCGGACGCGGCTGTCGCACCTGCTGACCCGGATGGCCGACCGCGGCTACGTGACCCGCGACAAGCTTCCGAACGGGATGGAGGTCGCGCTACGCCCGGCAGGCAGGCACACGATCAACGCGACGTTGCCGACACTGGAGACGGCCACCCGACGTCACCTGCTGGACCGGCTCGGCCCGGACGACGCCAAGACGCTTAAGGCCCTCATTGATCGCCTCCTGTCCGGCGAAGGAGTGGCAGCCGAGGCCAAGACCGGGGCACCCGGCGTGGGGGCCAAGAGGGGCCGGCCCCCCTCCTCTGGCACCGTCATGCGCATGCTCCGCGACCACAACACCGGCATCGCCGAGCTGGACGCGGGAGCCGACGATGCGAGCAACGGCCGTAGTCCCTCGCCGGCACCCGAGCCGTGAACCGTCCCCGGCCATGATCCAAGATCGTGATAATACCGAGACCTCGGTCGGGGGATCCTGCGTTATCACAGGTCATCGGCGTATCCGATCGATTCCGCATGAGATCACGACGATCCCGGGCACCGACCTCGACGCACCGGTCCCTCGACCGCGGCCGGGACGCCCCGCTCCCAGCGTCCGCTGGGCCCTCACCCACGTGATCGAGGAGAGCGGACGTCACGCGGGCCACGCGGGCATCCTCCGCGAACTGATCGACGGCACGACCGGGCGCTGACCCCCGGCGCTGCACCGGCTGCGTCACAATGGCCCGCATGTCTTCTATGCCCGAGATGCATGTCGAGGCCGCGTCTTCGTCGCGATTCAACGACTACGACATGCTCGCCGAGGGGTACACGGCCGAGAACGAGACCGGTCTCCTCAACGCGTACTACGAGCGGCCCGCGATGCTGGAGCTCGCCGGGGACGTGACCGGAAGGCGCATCCTCGACGCCGGCTGCGGCTCGGGTCCGCTGTTCTCCGTGTTGCGCGATAGAGGCGCCATCGTGACCGGCGTCGACGCGAGCGCCGGGATGCTGGAGCTGGCCCGACGGCGGCTGGGCGCCGACGCGGATCTTCGGGTCGTCGACCTGGCCGGCCCACTGCCCTTCCCCGACGACGCGTTCGACGACGTCATCGCGTCCCTGGTGCTGCACTACCTGAAAGACTGGGGACCGACACTGGCCGAGCTGCGACGCGTGCTGAGGCGTGGTGGCAGGCTCCTCATCTCGGTCGATCACCCGTTCATGAGCACCCTCATGCAGCACATGGCCGGGGAAAAGCCCACGTACTTCGAGACCCGTAACCGGACCCAAGAATGGACCATGGGCGGGCAGACCGCCCAGGTGAGCTTCTGGGACCGGCCGCTGCACGCGATGACCGAAGCCTTCACCGCGGCCGGCTTTCGCATCAGCGTCATCAGCGAACCGCCGTTCGTGCCGGAAGCCCGCGAGGTGTTCCCCGAGGAGTTCCGTGAGATCACCGGCACGAGGTTCCTGAGCTTCTTGTTCTTCGTTCTCGAAGCCGGCTGACGACGCCTCGTAACGATCGATTCATGGCCCATGGCGGTACCGTCCATCTCGAGGACGCCGCCCCCGGGCTGCGCGCGGTCGTACGGCTCCCGCTCGCCGATGCCTGAACCGGCTCCTCGCCGCCGCCCCCCTGAGCTCACCCTGGAGAGACCACGATGCTTCCCGAGCACGGCAGGCCCGCGTCCGAACTGCTCGCCGAGCTGTCCGCGCTGCGGGCCGACGACCTGCCGGTACGCGGCGGCAGGGTGACCGCGTACGTCTACGACACCGGGCGGCCCGAGGTGCACGACGCCGCACACCGGGCGTACGCCGAGATGCTCGAGGTCAACATGCTCGACCCGACGGCGTTCCCCAGCATGGTCGCGATGGAGAAGCAGGTGGTGGGCGCGGCCGCCGAGCTGCTCGGACGGCCCGGCGCTCCCGGGATCTTCACCAGCGGCGGCACGGAGTCGATCATGCTGGCCGTGAAGGCGGCGCGGGACGCCCGCCCGGGGGCCGACCGCGTGGTGCTGCCGGTCACCGCGCATCCCGCGTTCCACAAGGCCGCGCACTACCTCGGCATGGAGACCGTGCCGGTGCCGGTCGACGCCGAGACGTTCCGTGCGTCGGTGCCCGCGGTCGCCGAGGCGATCGACGAGCGGACGGCCCTGGTCGTGGCGTCCGCCCCCGCCTACCCCCAGGGCGTCGTCGACCCGGTGGCGGAGATCGCCGGGCTAGCCGCCTCGCGGGGGGTGCCGTGCCACGTCGACGCCTGCGTGGGCGGCTGGCTGCTGCCCTGGCTGCGCGAGGCGGGCGCGGCGATCCCGCCCTTCGATCTCGGCGTTCCCGGGGTGACCTCGATCTCCTGTGACCTGCACAAGTTCGGCTACGCGCCCAAGGGCGCCTCGGTGCTGCTGTTCCGGGACGCCGAGCTGCGCCGCGCCGCGTACTTCGCGTCGGCCGCCTGGCCCGGTTACACGATCATCAACGCGACCGTGCAGAGCTCACGCTCGGCCGGGCCGCTCGGCGGGGCGTGGGCCACCCTCCAGTCGCTCGGCCGCGAGGGCTATCTGGAGCTGGGCCGCAGGACGCTGGCGGCGACCCGGCGGCTCGTCGCCGGGATCGGCGGCATCCCCGGGCTGCGGGTGCTGGGCGAGCCGGACGCGTCGCTGGTGGCGATCGCGGGATCTCCCGAGATCGACGTGTTCGTGCTGGCCGACGAGGCGCGGCGTCTGGGCTGGTTCCTCCAGCCGCAGCTCTCCTACGCGGGGATCCCGGCAAATCTGCACATCACGGTCACCGGGGTCACGCTGGCCGGGGTCGACGCCATGCTCGAGGTGATCGCGTCGGCGGCCGGGACCGCCCGGCTGCGTGGTCCGGCCGCCGTGCCGGAAGGCCTGCCCGAACTGATCGCCTCGTTCGACCTCGACACGCTCGACGACGAAACGTTCGCCGAGCTCGCCGCCTCGGTCGGCATCGACCTGCGTGGTGCCGGACAGCCCGCCATGGCGACCGTCAACGCCGTGCTCGACGCGCTGCCGGCGCCGGTCCGCGAGGCGGTCCTCGTCCGCTTCCTGTCCGTGATGTACGGCTGAGCGGTAACGGCACCGACAGTTACGGATGTCCGCTTCATGGCTTTTGGAGCGCTCCAATCAGGCGGCTGAGCCACCCTCCGTCAGCATGAGGAAGTCCTGCGCAGTGGCGGGGAGCCTGCGCCGGGTGTGGACCATGGCGATGACCTTCGTGACCGGCGGATCGAGTGAGCGGACCACCAGTCCGGCCCGCTCCGCGCGCATGGCCATTCCGCGATACCACAGCAGCGAGGCCTTCCCCGTACGAACCGTGCGCAGCCAGCCGCGGCGTTCGTCCGACTCCACCGTCGCCAGCGGCCGGATGCCGTACACGGCGAAGGTGTGATCGAACTCCCGGCGCCGGGCGGTCCCCTGCGCCGGCAGCACGAGGCGCATCCCGTTCAATCTGGCCATCGGCACGGGGTCGGGCAGATCCGCGCCGGGAGGCGAGATCAGCACGATCTCCTGCCGCTCGAACGGATGGCTGACCAGGTCGGCCGGCACCGGCAGATCGGTGAGGCCGAGGTCGGCCCGCTGCCTGCGTACCGCGTTCACCACGTCCTCCCGGCCGTCACACCGCACGATCCGCACGCGGATCTCCGGATGCTGCGACGCGTAGGCGGGCAGCAGGCGTCCGGCGAGACCGGGCTCCAAGCTGGGGGTCGCCGCGATGCGCAGGTCGTCAGAGGACACCGCGGACTGCCGGGCGAGCAACTCGATCTCCTTGACCGCGTCGAGCGCCTCCCTGGCCAGTTTGACGACCTGGCGCCCGTGCGCGGTCACGACGACCCCTCTGCCGGAACGCGCGAAAAGCGTCACCCCGAGCTCGCGTTCCAGATCCCGGATAGCACGGGAAAGCGCCGGCTGCGCGATGTACAGCGACTTGGCCGCGTCAGTCATGGTGCGATGCTCCGCCGTGGCCACCACGTAACGAAGCTGCTGCAGATTCATGCGAAAAAGCTAAGGCAGATCGGCCAAACGATTCCGGAACATTACCGAGATCACTTCGCCTGATTACATATCGTACTCAAGCGAGTGCGACATCCAAGACTGATCGGAAAATCAGTATGATTTCGCCCCGAATCTGTAAAGGGGGCAAAGTCTTGGCGTCGCAGTACCCTCCACCACCACCGCCGTCACGCGGGCGCGCTCCTTATCCGGTCGGGCCATATCAGCAACCGCCCCAGCCGCCACCCGCGCAGTACCCGCCGGCCGGCCATCCGCCGGGACAGCACCCCCCTCCGGGACGGCCGCCCGCCGGCCGCGCGCCCTACCCGCCACCCGCTCCGCCTCCGGCTCCACCGCCCGGCCCCCCGCCGAACGCGCCCTACCCGCCACCGCCCGGCGGGTCCGCTCAACCCGGTCTCCCCGGTCGGCCGCCCTACCCGCCGCCCCCCGTCTCTCCGCAGCCCTGGCCGCCACAGCCGGGGCCTTCTCAGCCCTGGCCCCAGCAGCCCGGCGCGGGCGGCCCGCCCCGGCCCGGGTGGCCGCCGGGGCAGCCGCACCCGCCGTACGGCCCGCGGTCGCCGTACGGCCATGCGCCGAACTGGCAGCCGCCCAAGCGCAAGTCCAGCGCGGCGGCGACCATCGGCGGGGTGATCGGCGTGCTGGCGTTCACGTTCCTGGTGATCGTCGTGATCGGCGCGGTGCAGAAGGCGACGAAGCGGCAGCCGATCGCGCTGCCGACCCACACGTCCGAGACCGCCACCGCCGAACCGACCGCCGCCGAGCCCCCGACCGCGAGACCCACGTCCCGGCCCACCCGAGAGGACGACGTCTCCGAGAAGCCGGCCCCGAGGCTGAACCGCACCCTGAAGAACAACACGGTCTATCAGGCCGGCTCGCTGGCCCGGCCGAAGTGCCCGGCGGGCAACGCGAGCATCTACAACCACGCGCAGTTCAAGGCGCTGATCCTGAAGACCGGCAGGTGCATGGGCCAGGCGTGGGCCCCGGCGCTGAGGCGGGTCGGGATCGAGTGGAGTGCCCCGGGCTACATGATCGCCCAGAGCAGGGGCAGGGGCGCCTGCGGCGACTATCCGATGCCCGGGAGCAACGTGCCGTACTACTGCCCGAGCAACAGCACGATCTACGCCTCGACCTCGGCGATGGCCAAGGAGTACGGCCCGCTCGGATCCTGGAACGGGATCATCATCAGCATGATGGGCCACGAGTACGGCCACCACATCCAGCACCTCACCGGCATCTCGAACTCCTGGTGGGCGCGCTATCAGGAGTCGAGCTCGCGTAGCGCGCAACTGGCCCTCACCCGGCGGCACGAGCTGCAGGCGACCTGCTTCGGCGCCATGTTCATGCGCTCCGTTGAGCGCAGCTATCCGATCACCCCGGCCCGGCGCAACACGCTTCTGTGGGCGTACGGATACATCGGGGACCAGCCGGGCGGGCCGCGCGACCACGGCAGCACGCGCAACAACGCGGTGTGGTTCCGCCAGGGCTACACCCGGCCGAAGGTCCACCAGTGCAACACGTGGGTCATGGGCTCGTCCTACGTGTCCTGACGGTACGCCGCAGCATTTGGCTTATGTCAATCTTGTCCAGGTATGGGGGCTAGAATCCCTAGCCAAGTTTTCACGGAGGGTGGAGAGCGGTGAACCATGCGCGGCGAGGGGCCCGCTGAGCCAGCCGACGGCCCGGAACGCCCGGCGCGCCGGAACACGGGCCGATCGTCGGGCCGGGCCAGGGGGCGGACGGCGGGCAGGGGCCCGGAGCGGTCCGGAGCGGGACGCGACACGTCACAGCCACGGCCAGAGCCACGGCCCCAGCCACAGCCACGGCAGGGTGGCGAGCCCCCGCAGCCGCCGCAGACGTCGCGACAGGCGCCACAGGCGCCCCAGTCGCCCCAGGCGCCACGGCAGCGAGGGCAGGAGCAACGCGAAGCCGGACCGCGTGACCCGGCCCAGCGTGGGCAGCGCGCGAGCGGACAGAGCCGGCAGGGTCAGCGCACGCGCGGGCAGCGGGGCCCCCAGCAAGGACCCGGGCCACAGCAGGGGCCCGGCGCACAGCAGGGGTCTGGAGCACAGCAGGGGTCTGGCGCACAGCAGGGGTCTGGCGCACAGCAGAGGCATGGAGCACAGCGGGCGCCTGGATCGCCCGGCCCCCGGCAGGGACCTCCATCGCCGGGGCCCTCGTCGCAGCGGCCTTCACCCGGGCCGTCCCGGCAGGGGCAGGGGTCACATGGTCCCCGCTACGCCCGGCCGCTGACCACCGCCTCGCTGATCGGCTGGACCGCGCTGTCCGCCCTGGTCCCCGGCGCCGCCCATCTCCGGGCGGGCCGGCGGCGCACCGGATTCGTGCTGCTGGCCGTGTTCGGCGTGGTGCTGGTCGCGATCCTGCTCTACGGGCTGCGATTCACGGGCGACGCGGGCGCGGTCATCAGGTCGAGCACGCTCACGACCATCATGATCGGTTCGGGGGTGTGCGCGCTCGCGTGGTTCACCCTGATGGTCCTGTCCTTCGTCGCGCTGCGCCCCAAGCGTCTGCCCCAGAACGGCCAGATCGTGTCGGGCATCGTCGTCGGCGTGCTGGCGGTGTCGGTGATGGCGCCCTTCGCGCTGACCGCGAGCGCGATCAAGGCGGTGGGCGAGACGCTCGACGCCATCAGCGCCCCCTCCGACGGGAGCCAGCCGACCCACGTTCCCATCAGGGCCGAGGATCCGTGGAACGGCCGCAAGCGGATCAACTTCCTCCTGCTCGGCGGGGACGCGGCGGGCAACCGGGAGAGCGTGCGAACCGACTCCATGACCGTGGCCAGCGTGAACATCGCCACCGGCAACACCGTGCTGTTCAGCCTGCCGCGCAACCTGCAGTACGTCCGTTTCCCGGCCAGTAGTCCGTTGCACAAGCAGTTCCCCAACGGGTTCACCGCCGAGCAGGGCCTGCTCAACGCCGTCTGGTACTACGCGGACAACAACCCCCAGGTGATGGGTGGGCGGAACCGTGGTCCGCAGGCTCTGAAGGACGCGATCGGGCACACGCTGGGCCTGAAAATCGACTACTACGCGATGGTCGACATGTTCGGCTTCGCCCGGCTGATCGACGCGATGGGCGGTCTGCAGATCCGCGTCGAGCGGGACATCAAGTGGGGCGGCAAGTTCGGCACGGCCGGCACGATCAAGGCGGGCCATCGCAGGCTGAGCGGCGAGGAGGTGCTCTGGTACGGACGGTCCCGGGTGGACAGCGACGACTTCTCCCGGATGGGCAGGCAGCGCTGCGTCATCGGTGCGCTCGCTCAGCAGGCCAACCCGGCGACCGTGCTCACCAACTTCACCAAGATCGCCACTGCCACCCGGCACATGTTCCGTACGGACATTCCGCGCGATCTGCTGGAGCACCTGGTCCCGCTCGGGTTGAAGGTGAAGGACGCCAAGATCACCAGCCTGCAGTTCGTGCCGCCGCTGATCTGGCCGGGCAATCCGGACTGGCACAAGATCAGGACGCTCACGCTCAAGGCGATCCGCGAGTCCATGGCCGACCGCCGTACGGTCGCGGCGAACGCGTCCCCCTCGGGCGCCCCCGCCACGCCCGGCGCGACCACGCCCCGGGTCTCGGCGTCCTCCTCCCCCTCGAAGTCCCAGCTGATCGCGAAGCGGCCGACGCAGACTCCGACGCAGAACGACGATCGGGAGGCCAAGAGCCTGTCCGAACTGTGCGGTTTCTGAGCTGACATCTCGGGATGCCGCCCCGCCGGCGGCATCCCGATCTTTTTTCAGCGGCGGCGCGTGCGGGCCGGACCGCCGGAATGAGTGGACGTGGCCCTCCGCATGGAGGAAGGTGGTGACGTCGCGTAACGGAAACGATACGGAGCGAATCGTCATGCGCGTTCTCATCCAGGTCCGCCCGTCGCCCGACCTGGTCGCGGCGGTCGCCGATCCCACCGTCGCCGTCACCGCCTCCGACGTGGCGGACGGGCTGCCGGGCGTCGTCCTCGACCACGCGTTCGCGCCCGTCGCGGTGCCCCGTCCGGTCCCCGCCACGCCCGGCGCCGACCCGCTCTCCCTCAACCAGCCGCTGACCTTCTCGATGCGCCCGGACGAGGCGTCCGTCGTGGTCTGCGGTGAGATCGCCGACGACGAGATCTCCACCCGCGTCTCGCTGCTGCCCATGACCCGCCGGGAGGTCGTCGCCGTCTACGCGGACCCGGTCATCGAGAGCTGCCTCACCTGCGGTGACGACCCGGCCGTCGGCGACTGGCACGACGTGGAGCGGCTGCTGCACGTGGCCGAGCTGGCGGACGAGGGACTCGACGGCGGCGGAGTCGCCCTGGCCGTCGTCGACACGGGGATCAACGCGGCCCACGCCGAGCGCGTGCTCGGGCACGAGATCACCGTCGACGAGGACCGGAGCTGGAGTCCCCACGGTGTGTCGGGAAAGCCGGGCGAGCATCCGATCGACCACGGCACGATGTGCGCGTTCGACGCGCTCATCGCCGCGCCCAAGGCGTCGCTCCTCGACATCCCGGTGCTGCTGTCGCGACGGCGCGGCGGATCGACGCTCGACGGGCTGCTCTCCGACGCGATCGCGGCGTACGCGCACCTGCGTGACGTGCTGGAGGCCCAGCCCGCGCGGTCGCGCGCGCTCGTGGTCAGCAACAGCTGGGGGTCGTTCTCCCCGCGCTGGGACTTCCCGCCCGGCAGCCCGGGCAACTACTCGGACAACCCCGCCCACCCGTTCAACCTGATCGTCGGCAGCCTCGCCGAGGCCGGGGCCGACATCCTGTTCGCGGCGGGCAACTGCGGCCGCGACTGCCGGGACTCGCGCTGCGCCTTCCCCGATCGGCCCATCGTGGGGGCCAACTCCCATCCCAAGGTGCTGTCGATCGGCGGGATCGACACCAACGGGGCGCGGGTCGGCTACTCCTCCCAGGGGCCCGGACGGCTCACGGAACGCAAGCCGGACCTCTGCGCGTACACCCACTTCGCCGGCTCCCAGGCCTTCGGTGACACGGAGCCCGACTCGGGCACCTCCGCCGCCTGTCCGGTCGCGGCCGGTCTCGTCGCCGCCGTACGCACCCTGTGGCCGTCGGCCAAGCTGTCGGCGAGCCAGCTCAGGACCCTGCTGCGCCGTACCGCCGATGATCGCAGCGACGTAGGCTATGACCACGACTACGGGTACGGTGTCGTGGACGCCGCCGGCGTCATCGCGGCCCTGCGGCGCAGGGCCGCCAGGGCGGCCTGAGACCGCGGCCGGGCAGCGGGGAGCGAGATTGCGGAAAGTACTCATCACCGTACGGCTCCCGCACGGCGCGAACCTGGAGTCCGCCAGGCGGCACCTCGATCTCGCCGAGGACGAGGTGGACACGGGCTACGGCCTGATTCCCGTCGACCCCGCGAACGATCTGTACGCGATGCGGGTGACCGAGGCGGCGAGCCTCCGGGTGGCCGGGAGTCACCCGGAGGCGTCGGGGCCCTACGCCGATCCCCCGATAGCCCCGATGGACCGGATCGAGCCGTACGGCCGGCCAGAATGACCGCCGCTGCACCGGCGTGGGTGGTCTCGGGTCCGCCGGGCGCGGGCAAGTCCACGGTGTGCGGGCTCCTGCTCGCCCGGCTCGACCCGGTCCCGGCGCTGCTGGACAAGGACACGCTCTACGGCGGCTTCGTCGAGGCCGTGCTCGCCGGCCACGGCAGGCCGCCGGACGAGCGGGAGGGCCCCTGGTACGACGAACACATCAAACGGTACGAATACGGCGGGATGACGGAGACCGCCAGGGAGATCCGTTCGCACGGCTGCCCGGTCATGCTCAGCGGGCCGTTCACCGGTCAGGTCCACGACGCCGCCCGATGGCACACCTGGGTCCGCGAGCTCGGCGGTCCCGAGGTGCGGCTGGTGTGGATCCGCTCCGACGGCCCCACCCTGCGCGACCGCCTCGTCCGCCGCGGGCTGCACCGGGACGGCGGGAAGCTCGCCCGCTTCGACGAATACCTGAAGGCCATCCGTGTCGACGAGCCGCCGGTCGTGCCGTACGCCGAGATCGACAATCGTCTCGACGCGATCCCCCTGGAGCAGCAGGTCGCGAAGCTCCTCGACATCTGACCGGGCCGGAGGCTCGAGAGAATGGGCGGCGGACCCGCCCGCGCCCGTACGTCGAGATCGACGGACCGGGGTCAGGGGTCGATGAGCGTCTGCCGCAGGCCCTGGATCTCCGCACGCAGGGCGGCCACCTCGGCCAGCACGGTGGCGTCCTCGTTGCGCTCCTCCCGGCTCTCCTCCTCCATCGCGCTCACCACCACGGCGATGAAGAGGTTGAGCACCACGAAGGTGCATATCAGGACGAACACCACGAAATACAGCCAGGCCGACGGGTGGGTGTCCATGAGATCGCGGGTGATCTCCGACCAGCCGTCTCCGGTCATCACCTGGAACAGCGTGAAGAGCGAGGTGGGCAGATCGCCGAAGTACTCCGGCGCGGCCGTGCCGTACAACTTGGTGCCCATGACCGCGGCGACGTAGAGCACCAGCCCGAGGAGCAGCACGATCGAGGTCATTCCGGGCACCGCGCTGAGCAGCGCGGAGACCACCCGCCGCAGCGAGGGCACCACCGAGATCAGGCGCAGGGCCCGCAGCACGCGCAGGGCCCGCAGCACCGACAGCCCGCCCGCCGTGGGCAGGAACGAGAAGGCGACGATGAGCGCGTCGAAAACGTTCCAGGGGTCGCGTAAGAACCGCAGCCGGTAGACGTAGACCTTGGCCAGCAGCTCGGCCACGAAGACGTACAGCGCGACATGGTCGACGATGTGCAGTTCGGTGGTGTACCGGGTGAGCACCCAGGGCGAGGTCTCGAGACCGAGGGTCACCGCATTGACCAGGATCACCGCGATGATGAGCCGCTGGAACCGCCGCGACTCGACCACACGGCGGACTCGCTCACGCACGCGCACTCCCCGAGATCGAACACCTGGCACTTATCTAGATCGCCAGGATTTTAGAGCCACCCCCCGTGATCTTGCGAATTCTTGCACGGACGCCACCGGACCTGCGCAGATCATTTCGGTGATCTTGCACTTTCTCGCACGCAGGCCGTCTGACGTGCGCCTTCACCTTTCGTGATCTTGCGGTCGGCGCCCAGCACAAGATCACGAATGCCGTTTCCGCCGCTCAGGGGATATGCGTGCGAGAAACCGCAAGATCACGAACGGAACGTGCCTGCTCACGGCGTGGCTGCGAGAAATCGCAAGATCACCACCATGGGGGGTGGGTGGTCAGGCGACGCGGTCGATGGCGTCGGCGGACAGGACGCGGTCGAGGACCATGAGGGCGCAGCCGGTGATGCCGGCGCCCGCGCCGAGGCGGCTGCGCTCGATGCGCAGGCTGCGGGTGGCGAGCTGGGTCGACCGGCGATAGACCACCTCGCGGACGCCGGAGACCAGCGGCTGGAACATCTCCGCCACGTCGCCGCCGAGCACGACGACGGCCGGGTTGAGCAGGTTGACGGCGGTCGAGATGACCTCACCGAGCCGGCGGCCGGCCAGCCGCACCACCGCCATGGTCTCCGCGTCGCCCGCGCGCACGAGCGCGGTCACGTCGGCGAGCGAGCGTACGTCCCGGCCCTTGGCGCGCAGGTCGCGCAGGATCGCGGTGCCGCTGGCGACCGAGTCGACGCAGTCGAGGTTGCCGCAGCGGCAGAGCACTCCCCCGCCGTCCCTGACCTGGATGTGGCCGATCTCACCGGCCGCGCCGAGCGCGCCGCGCAGGATGCTCCCGCCGGAGATCACCCCGGCGCCGATCCGGGTGGAGACCTTCACGAACAGCAGGTCGTCGAGGTCGGCCGCGTACGCCGCGCGGTGCTCGCCCATCGCTATGACGTTCACGTCGTTGTCGACCAGGACGGGCACGGGAAACCGCTCGGCGATGATCGGCGGGATGACCACCCCCGTCCAGCTCGCCATGACCCGGGCGCTCTCGGTGCGCCCGGCGGCGAACTCCACGGTGGCGGGGACGCCGAGCCCGATGCCGACGACCGGGCCCCGCCCGTCGAGCAGCTTGTCCCAGGTGTCCATGAGCAGGGGCAGCACGACGTCGGGACCGTCCTCGACGTCGATCTCCACATCGGTGCGCACCAGCACCTCGCCGGCCAGGTCGCAGAGCGCGATCTGGGTACGGCTCGCGCCCAGCGAGGCCACCGGGACCACTCCCCCGGTGGCGGCGAAGCGCAGCCGGACCGGCGGGCGGCCTCCCGTCGAGGGGCCCACGGCGTCCTCCACGATGAGCCCGCGATGGAGCAGCTCGGCGACCCGCGCGGCGACGGCGGGACGCGATAGTCCGGTCACGCGGCCGATGTCGGCACGCGTGACCCCCTCGCCGCTCCTGATGAGCTGGAAGACCTCGCCGGTGGTCGCCAGTCGCGTCACCCTCGAAGTTAAGCACATCCACTGACCGAAGCTCAATGACTTATTCATCTCAACATACAAAAGTAGGCTTGAAATAACACATAACTCCCCGCTACGCTCCCTAGCGTGACGAACCACGTGATCAACCGGGTCACCGACCGGATCCGCCGTCGCAGTCGGGTGAGCCGTGCCGACTACCTCGACCGGATCGGGCGGGCCGGGCAGGAGCTGCGCGAGCGGGGGCCGGCCCGCGGCCGACTGGCGTGCGCCAACCTCGCGCACGGCTTCGCCGCCGCCCCGGCGGCGGACAGGCTCGACCTGCGTGGTACGGCCAAGCCCGGGGTGGCGATCGTCACCTCCTACAACGACATGCTCTCCGCGCATCAGCCGTACGAGACCTATCCGGCGCAGCTGAAGCGGGCGGTCCGCGCGGCCGGCGGCGTGGCGCAGGTCGCGGGCGGTGTGCCGGCCATGTGCGACGGCATCACTCAGGGGCGCGCCGGCATGGAGCTGTCGCTCTACAGTCGCGACGTGATCGCGATGGCGACCGCGATCGCGCTGTCGCACGACATGTTCGACGCCGCCCTGCTGCTCGGGGTCTGCGACAAGATCGTGCCGGGGCTGCTGATCGGCGCGCTGCGCTTCGGCCACCTGCCCGCGCTGTTCGTGCCGGCCGGGCCGATGCCCTCGGGCCTGCCGAACAAGGTCAAGGCGCGGGCCAGGCAGCGGTTCGCCGAGGGCGCGATCGGCCGGGCCGAGATGCTGGAGGCCGAGGCCGCGTCGTACCACTCCCCCGGCACCTGCACGTTCTACGGCACCGCCAACTCCAACCAGCTCCTGATGGAGGTGATGGGCCTGCACCTGCCGGGCGCGACGTTCGTCAACCCGCGCACCGAGCTGCGGCAGGCGCTCACCGGGGCGGCGGCCCGGCGGGCGGTCGAGATCACTCCGCACGGCGGGGAGTACATCCCCCTCGGCGAGATCGTCGACGAGCGGGCGATCGTCAACGCGGTCGTGGCGCTGCTGGCCTCCGGCGGCTCCACCAACCACACCATGCACCTGGTCGCCGTGGCCGCGGCCGCCGGCATCACGCTGACCTGGGACGACATGGCCGACCTGTCGCGGGTCGTGCCGCTGCTCGCCCGGATGTACCCCAACGGCCAGGCGGACGTTAACCACTTCCAGGCCGCGGGCGGCATGGCCGTGTTCATCGGCGCCCTGCTCGACGCCGGGCTGCTGCACCGCGACGTGCTCACCGTGGCCGGCCCCGGCCTCGACCACTACCGCAGCGCCCCCGAGCTCAAGGAGGGAGAGCTCGTCTGGGCGGAGCGCACCGCCGTCCCCGTGGGCGGTGACGGCCTCGACGGCCTGGACGTACGCGAGGTGCTGCGCCCGGTGAGCGAGCCGTTCTCCCCCGACGGGGGCATCCACATCCTGTCGGGCAACCTCGGCCGGGCCGTCAGCAAGGTGTCGGCCGTCAAGCCGGAGCACCTCGTGATCGAGGCCCCGGCCAGGGTGTTCGACGACCAGCTCGACCTGCTGCGCGCGTTCGAGGACGGCGAGCTCGACGATCAGGACTTCGTCGCGGTCGTCCGCTACCAGGGCCCGCGCGCGAACGGGATGCCCGAGCTGCACAAGCTCACCCCGCCGCTGGCGGTCCTGCTCGACCGGGGGCGGAAGGTCGCGATCGTCACCGACGGCCGGATGTCCGGCGCCTCGGGCAAGGTGCCCGCGGCGATCCACCTGTCGCCGGAGGCCGCCGACGGCGGGCCGATCGCCCTGGTACGCGACGGCGACATGATCCGTCTCGACTCGTCCGCCGGGACGCTCACCGTCCTCGCCGACCTGTCCGGCCGCGCCCCGGCGGGCGCCCCGCCCGGCGACGAGCGGTGGCAGGGCACCGGGCGGGAGCTGTTCGCCGCCTTCCGGCACGTGGTCGGACCGGCCGACCACGGGGCGAGCGTCTTCCCGGCGACCGTCTCGCGTGGCGCCGCCGGGCCCGCCTTCGGCGCCGACGCCCGTACGGACGTCCTCGGGAACGCCTTCGGAGACGTCGCATGAGGCCGCCCTGGCTGGTCGCCGACATCGGCGGCACGAACGCGCGATTCGGTTTGGTGACCCGCCCCGGCGGGCAGCCGGAGGCGATAGCCGTACTCAACGTTTCCCAGCATCTCGGCCTTGCCGATGCCGTAGCCGCCTATCTCGCAGAACATGCGGGCGGAGTTCGGCCGGGGGCCGCGTGTCTGGCGATAGCCGGACCGGTCGAGGGCGACCGCTACCGGCTGACCAACGCGGGATGGTCGGGCTCGGTCACCGAGCTGGGCATTCCGCACACGGTGCTGCTCAACGACTTCGAGGCGCTCGCGTTCTCGCTGCCGCACCTGGCGGAGGACGACCTCGTGCCGCTCGGCGGCCCGCCCCCGGCGGCCGGCCTGCCCAAGGCGGTGCTCGGTCCGGGGACCGGCCTCGGCGTCGGGGGGCTGGTGCCGTACGGCACGGAATGGGTGCCGCTGCCGGGCGAGGGCGGGCACGTGTCGGTCCCGGTCGTGTCCGATCTGGAGATCGACGTCGTCCGGGCGCTGCGCGCCGACGGCCTGCCGTACGTGGACGCCGAGCACCTGCTGTCCGGCCCGGGGCTGTCACGGCTCCATCGAGGTCTGGCGCTGGTGCGCGGGGTCGACCCGCGGGCGCGGACCGCCTCGGAGATCGTGGCGTCGGAGCACCCGCTGTGCGTCGAGACCGTCGAGGTGTTCCTCGCGCTGCTCGGCGGGTTCGCCGGCAACGTCGCGCTCACGCTGGGCGCACGGGGCGGCGTCTATCTCGGCGGCGGCGTGCTGCCGAGGATCGCCGGCCGCATCCCGGCCAGCGCGTTCCGTGCGCGGTTCGAGGAGAGCATCCCGGCGCTGCGCGAATATCTCGCCCCGATCGCCACCTCACTGATCGTCGCCGGGCAGCCCGCGCTGGCCGGAGCGGCGGCCTGGCTGACGCAGCAGGCATCCGGGGAAGTCCTCCCGATGCGCAAGTCATCTAATGTGGAGCCGTCATGAGCCTTCTTGACCTCACCCCCGTGGTGCCGGTCGTCGTGATCGAGGACGCCGGTACGGCGGTGCCGCTCGCCCGGGCCCTGGTGGCCGGCGGACTGCCGGTCATCGAGATCACGCTGCGTACGCCCGCCGCGCTCGAAGCCGTCCGGCGCATCGCGGCGGAGGTGCCCGACGCCGTGGTGGGCGCCGGGACGGTCCGCACGGCCGACGACGTGACCGCCGCGCTCGGCGCCGGCGCGAGGTTCCTCGTCTCCCCCGGGACCACGCCGTCGCTGCTCGCCGCGATGGTCTCGTCCGGCGTGCCGTACCTGCCGGGGGTGGCCACGGCGACGGAGGCGATGACGCTGGCGGAGCAGGGCGTGCGGGAGATGAAGTTCTTCCCCGCCGAGTCGGCCGGCGGCGTGTCCTATCTCAAGGCCCTGTCCGGTCCGCTGCCCGATGTCCGGTTCTGCCCGACGGGCGGGATCACGCCGGCGAACGCGCCGTCCTATCTGGCCCTGGCCAACGTGGGCTGTGTCGGGGGAAGCTGGGTCACGCCGGCCGTCCTGCTGGCGGCCGGCGACTATCCTCGGATCGAGAAACTCGCCGCGGAGGCCGCCTGTCTGCGAACCAGTCCCTGATCTCGCATACCTCGTCGGCCGAGCCATCCTCCCTCGGCGGAGCCGACGGCCATGCTCGTGCCCGCAATCCGGAGTCACGTTCATGGAAACCTGGGCCCGTGACCTTGTAACCCGGCGGTCACGGGCCCGCCCCTTTCTGGGACACGCCGTCAGCGATGAACGAGTGGGCCGGATCCGGTCGAGCCGCGCACGACGAGCTCGGGCTGGTAGACGAGCTCCACGTGCTTGGCGGGCGTGCCGCCGATCTCCTCGAGCAGCGTCTGCACGGCGGCGGCCGCCATCGCGCCGATCGGTTTGCGCACCGTGGTGAGCGGCGGATCGGTGAACGCCATGAGCGGCGAGTCGTCGAACCCGACCACCGACACCTCGCCCGGCACCGACAGCCCGCGCTCGCGCGCCGCGCGGATCGCGCCGAGCGCCATGAGGTCGCTCGCGCAGAAGATGCCGGTGCAGCCGCGGTCGAGGAGCGCGCCCGCCGCCGCCTGCCCGCCCTCGACCGAGAACAGCGAGTGCTGGATGAGGTCGTCGACGTCGGCCAGGCCGAGCAGCTCGGACATCGCCCGCCGGAACCCCTCGATCTTGCGGATGACGGGGACGTACCGCCGCTGCCCCAGGGCCAGGCCGATCCGCTCGTGCCCGAGATCGACCAGGTGCTGTACGGCCAGGCGGGCAGCGAGCCGGTCGTCGGGTGAGATGAACGGCGCGGGGATCGTCTCGTTGTAGCCGTCCACCAGCACGATCGGCAGGCCGCGGTCGGTGAGGCGGGCGTACCGGTCCATCCGGGCCGTGGTGTCGGCGTGCAGACCGGACACGAAGACGATGCCGGAGACCCCCCGGTCCAGCAGCATCTCGGTGAACTCGTCCTCGGGGGCGCCGCCGGGCTCCTGGGTGCACAGGATCGGGGTGTAGCCGTGCTGGGTCAGCGGCTTCTCCACGGCCTGCGCGAACGCCGGGAAGATCGGGTTGCCGAGCTCGGGGATGACCAGCCCGATCAGGCCGTTGCTGCGCCGGCGCAGCCGCTGGGGGCGCTCGTAGCCCATGAGGTCGAGCGCGGTCAGCACGGCCTGCCGGGTGGCGGCGGAGACCCCCGCCTTGCCGTTCAGCACGCGGCTCACCGTGGCCTCGCTCACCCCTGCCTGAGCCGCGATGTCGGCGAGCCGCGTGGTGTTGTTCATGGGTTTAGACATTACCGACCGATATCCCACCAGGTAGCCGAGTCCGGGGGAAGCCGGACCGGATCTCCGTGCCCGGCCTGAGGGTCGCTCGCGAGGAGTGGCGTCCCGGGCGCCGCACCGATCTCGACCCACTCGGACGTCATGTTCACCAGGCAGGCGAAGGAGCCGCCGCGGGAGAACGCCAGCGTGCCGGGCGGGCCGTCCAGCCAGCCGAGCGGGCCGTCGCCGAGATCGGGGCGGCCGCGCCGGATCGCCAGCGCCGCCCGGTAGAGGACGAGCATGGACGTCTCGTCCCTGAGCTGGGCCTCGACGCTGAGGTCCCGCCATTCGCCCGGCATCGGCAGCCAGCTCTCGTAGATCCCCGGCGGGGCGAAGCCGTACGGCGGTTCCCCGGTCGCGGTCCACGGGAGCGGCACCCGGCAGCCGTCCCGGCCGCTGTCGGGGGCGCGCAGCCGCTGCGGGTCGCGCAGATACTCCTCCGGCAGGTCGAGCACCTCGGGCAGCCCCAGCTCCTCGCCCTGGTAGATGTAGGCCGAGCCGGGCAGCGCGAGCATGAGCAGGGCGGCCGCGCGGGCGCGGCGCAGGCCGAGCTCGCCCCCGCCGTACCGGGTGACGTGCCGTTTCACGTCGTGGTTGGACAGCACCCAGGTCGAGGGCGCGCCCACCAGTCCCGCCGTGCGGAGCGACTCGTCGATGACCGTGCGGAACCCGGCCGCGTCCCAGGGGGTGGTGAGGAAGTGGAAGTTGAACGCCTGGTGCAGCTCGTCGGGGCGGACGTAGTCGGCGAGCCGCCGCGGGGTCGGCGCCCAGGCCTCGGCCACGCCGATCCGCTCGCCGTCGTAGGAGTCGAGGATGCGCCGCCAGGAGCGGTGGATCTCGTGCACGCCGTCCTGGTCGAAGTACGGCACCACCTCGGTGCCGATCATCCGCACCTGGCCGGTGTGGCCGACGTCCGGCAGTCCGGGCGCCTTGACCATGCCGTGCGCCACGTCGATCCGGAAGCCGTCCACGCCGAGGTCGAGCCAGAACCGCAGCACATCGGCGAACTCCTCGTGCACCTCGGGGTGCTCCCAGTTGAGGTCGGGCTGCTGGGGGGCGAACAGGTGGAGGTACCACTGCCCGTCGGCCACCCGGGTCCAGGCCGGGCCGCCGAAGATCGACTCCCAGTCGTTGGGCGGCAGTTCCCCGGTCGTGCCCCTGCCGTGCCGGAAGATGTAGCGCTCCCGCTCGGGGGAGCCGGGGCCGGCCGCCAGCGCCGCGAGGAACCAGGGGTGCTCGTCGGAGGTGTGGTTCGGCACGACGTCCACGATGATCTTCAGGCCGTGCCGGTGGGCGTCGTCGATCAACGCCCGGGCATCGGCCAGCGATCCGAAGATCGGGTCGACGTCGCGGTAGTCGGCCACGTCGTAGCCGAAGTCGGCCATCGGCGAGGGGTAGAACGGCGTCAGCCAGATCGCGTCCACGCCCAGATCGGCCAGGTAGCGCAGCCGGCTGCGGACGCCGAGCAGATCGCCGACGCCGTCGCCGTTGCCGTCGGCGAAGCTGCGCACGTACACCTGGTAGATCACCGCGTCCCGCCACCAGCGGGTGGCCGTCGTCCGCGCCGATGGGTGCAGGGCGACTTCGGTCATGTGTATCCCCCGATTCTCATGGTGATGTCATGCCTTCGCGGCCCCGGCGGTGAGGCCGGTGACCAGATGGCGCTGGACGAGCAGGAAGACGACGGCCGCCGGGATGGCGATCAGCACCGACGACGCCGTGAGCAGGCCCCACTCCGCCTTGTGCTGCCCGACGAACTGGCTGAGGCCGACGGCGAGCGTGTACTTGTCGTCGCCGGTCATGAACGCGGTCGCGTACGCGACCTCCGCCCAGGCGGTGAGGAACGAGTAGAAGGCGGCCACGGCCAGCCCCGGTTTGGCCAGCGGCAGGATGAGCCGCCAGAACGCGCCGAACGGCGTCAGCCCGTCCACCAGTCCCGCCTCGTCGATCGACACCGGCACCGTGTTGAAGTAACCCCGCATCATCCAGGCGCAGAACGGGACGGTCGAGGTGAGGTACGCGATGACGAGCGACGGAAGCCGGTTGATCAGCCCGAGCCCGGCCAGCAGGTTGTAGATCGGCACGATCAGGATGGCCACCGGGAACATCTGGGTGACCAGCAGCATCCACATGATCGACCGGTGGCCGGGAAACCGGAAGCGGCTCACGGCGTAGCCCGTGGTGGCCGACAGCAGCACGCCGATCACCGCGGTGAGCAGCGAGACGGCGATCGCGTTGGCGGCCCAGGTGAGGAACTTGGTGTCCCCGAGCACCTGCGCGTAGTTGTCCAGCGTCGGCTGTTCGAACGGCCGGACCGAGGCCGACTCGATGACCGTCCTGGGCTTGAGCGAGGTCAGCACCAGCCAGGCGACCGGGAAGACCGCGATCAGGCTCGCCGTGATCAGCGTGAGGTGCAGCGCGATCGACTTCAGCGGGCCGCGCTCGCCACGCGGCCGGGGCGTCCGCCGGGACCCCTGGACGACCTGGGAGGAGCCCGTCACCATGCCTCCCCCTGCCGGCCGAGCGCACGCCGGTAGACGACGGCCAGCACCGCGAGCAGGGCGAGGATCACCATGCCCCAGGCGGCCGAGCCCGAGTAGTCGCGGATGCCTTCGAACGCCTCCCGGAAGGCGTACGTGACGAGGATCTCCGTGGACCCGGCCGGCCCGCCCTTGGTGAGCAGGAAGATGACCGGGAACTGGTTGAACGTCCAGATCGTGCCGAGCAGCACCACGGTGCTCGACACCGGGCGCAGGCCGGGCAGCGTGATGTGGCGGAACCGCTGCCGGGGCGAGGCTCCGTCGACCTCGGCCGCCTCGTGCAGCTCGCGCGGGATGGCCTGCAGGCCGCCCAGCATGGCGAGCATCATGAACGGCACGCCCAGCCAGACGTTGCAGACGATCACCGAGACCTTCGCCCAGAAGGGGTCGTCGAGCCAGGCGATCCCGGCGAACCCGGCCGCCCGGAGCATGGCGTTGATCACGCCGAACTCGCCGTTGAGCAGGTAACGCCAGATGAACGCCGACACGAACGCCGGTACGGCCCAGGGCAGCACGAGCAGCACCCGGTAGACCGACCGCAGGCGCATCGGCCGGTTGAGCAGCAACGCCATGCCCAGCCCGATGCCCACGTGCAGGGCGACGCACACCGCCGTCCAGACGATGGTCCAGGTCAGGCGCCCGACGAACGTGGCCGAGGTGAGGATCTCCACGTAGTTGCGCAGCCCGATGAACTCGTACGTCGCGGGGATGACGTTCATCCCGATGGTGCGGCCCATGTTGGCCTCGGTCGCGTCGGTGAGCGACAGGTAAACGCCACGCAGCAGCGGGTAGCCGACCAGCACGAGCGTGACGATGACGACCGGGGCCGTCATCGCCCACGCGTACCAGTGCCGGGAAAGGGCACGCCGCACCGCACCCGGGGGCGCGGCCCGCCCAGCCGCGGCGGCATCGGTCGTCATCGGGTCACCGGCTCCAGCCCTTGAGGATGCCCTCGTAGGCGGTGGCCACGTCCTCCAGCATCGGCTCGGTGGTCGTCTGACCGCCGGCGAGCCTCTGGTAGCCCTCCACCAGCGGCTGGAACAGCGAGGCCGCCTCCGGGATCCACGGCCGCTCCACGGCCGACTCCATCGGCTTCTGCCACTGCGCGATCTTCGGGTTCGCGGTCGCTGCGGGCATGCCGTACGCCGGGGTGCGGGTGGGCAGCAGGCCCAGCTCTCCGGCGATCTTGGCCTGGCTCTCCGCCGAGGCCATGAACTGGACGAACAGATACGCAGCGGCGAGGTTCTTCGAGCCGGCGTAGACGGTGTAGTCGTGGCCGCCGACGGGGGCGCCCGATCGCACCGAGCCGGCCGGGACCGGGGCGACGCCGAAGTTGTCCGGGTCGTCCTTGAACACCTTGCCGCCGAGGTTGTCGGCGTTCGACCACGGGCCATTGAAGATCATCGCGACCTTGCCTTCCTTGAAGGCGGTCTCGGCGTTGGTGTAGCTGTCCTGCAGGGCGGGCTTGGCGGCCGCACCCGACTCGATCAGGTCTTCGACGATCTTGACGCCCGCGACGGACTGCGGCGACGAGATCGTGATCTTCTTGTTCTGCGCGTCGACGAGGTCTCCGCCCTCGCCGTAGATGAACGGCAGCAGGAAGTAGGCGTCGACGTTGAGCGCGATGCCGTCGGCGTCGGTCTTCGACTTGACGTCGAGCGCGGTCTGCTT
Source organism: Sphaerimonospora mesophila (assembly GCF_001417795.1). NCBI lineage: Bacteria > Bacillati > Actinomycetota > Actinomycetes > Streptosporangiales > Streptosporangiaceae > Sphaerimonospora > Sphaerimonospora mesophila. The sequence goes on from NZ_BCBX01000031.1 coordinate 523,354, forward strand.
CAGCTCGGCCATGGTGGCCGGCGGGGCGTCGTGGCCCGCCTTCTTCAGCAGCTCCTTGTTGTAGAGCAGGCCGATCGTGTCGGTGACCTGCGGCACGCCGTACGTCTTGCCGCCGAACCTGCCGCTGGCCGCCGGCGTGGGCAGGAACTCCTCCGGCCTGTCCACGGCCGGGGTGCCGTCGAGCGGCGCGAGGTAGCCGAGCGAGGCGAACTCCGCCACCCAGCCGACGTCGGTGCGCAGCACGTCGGGGGCGCCGGATCCGGACGGGGCGGCCGTCTTGAACTTGTCCCGGGCGTCGGCGAAGGGCACGTTGACGTAGGTCACGTTGATCTTCGGATACTTCGCGTGGAACTCCTCGACGAGCTCCTTGAACGCGGGGGCCTCGGTGGTCGCGTCCGAGGTGTCCCACCACGTGATCTCACCCGAGACCTCGGCGGGCGCCGCACTGGAGGCGGGAGCCGTACCGGTGCCGCCGTCACCGCCACCGCATGCCGCCACCGCCAGGGTCAGCGCCGCGGCGGTAGCCGCGGCCGTGATGACTCGCCGCATCTGGTTGCGCTCCTTGTTCGGGGGTTTACGTCGGAACGTACCGGCCGCCGAGCCGTGGTGAAAGACCTTGCAGAAAGTTTCCGCAAAGTCGTGACCTTCGGCCGGTCTCGGCCCAGCTGGCATCAAATCCGACAAACTACTTTTTATGGAGAAAGTGATTTAGTCACCTTGAAATAGCAGTAGTTGCCGGATTGTTCATTGGATGTATGGACATTCGTGGCCGAGACGCGATGTACTACCTCATCAATCACAACCGATGGCTGGGGATCCGGGCGCGGCGCCCGGGAGGAACGAGCTTTTGATGAGCACCGTCGTCCTCGACAACGTGACGAAGGTCTACCCGGGGGGATTTCTCGCGGTAGACCGCCTGAGCCTGCGCGCGGACGAGGGGGAGCTTCTCGTCCTGCTCGGGCCCTCGGGCTGCGGGAAGTCCACCCTGCTGCGCATGATCGCGGGGCTGGAGGAGATCACATCAGGCGATCTGTGGCTTTCCGGCCAACTCGCCAATGACTACGCACCTCGCGACCGCGATGTCGCGATGGTGTTCCAGAATGGGGCGCTCTATCCGCACCGATCCGTACGCGGGAACCTGTCCTTCCCGATGGAGATCGCCAAGACCGACCCGAACATGGTCCGCGAGCGGGTGGTGGAGCTGTCCCGCGCGCTGCACATCGAGGAGACCCTGGACCGCCGGCCGGGCACCCTGTCCGGCGGGCAGCGCCAGCGTGTCGCCATGGGCCGCGCGATCGTACGGCAGCCGTCCCTGTTCCTGATGGACGAGCCGCTGTCCAACCTCGACGCCGGCATGCGCACAGAACTGCGCATGGAGATCTCATCGCTGGTGCGTGCGCTCGGGGTCACCACGATCTACGTGACGCACGACCAGGTCGAGGCGCTGACCCTGGCCGACCGCATCGCGATCATGAATCGTGGCGTGCTGCAGGATGTCGGCACCCCCGCCCAGGTCTACAACGACCCGGCCACCGCCTTCACCGCCGCGTTCCTCAACTCACAGCAGCTCAACCTGCTCGCCGCCACCGTCCGGACGCCGCAGAACCAGTTCATCATGCTGGATTTCGGCCCGCACCAAATCACGATGCCATGGACCGATCCACGTGCGTACGCCGTTTCCCAGCACACCGGCGCGCAGATCATCGTGGGCATCCGGCCGGACGGGCTGACGCCGGTGCCCGAGCAGACGGAGGGGCCGAGCTTCTTCGGCCGGGTCCGCACCCTGGAATATCACGGCCACGAGTGGCTGGCCTACCTGGAGGCGGGCATCCCCGCCGTCACCGTGCCGGAACCGCCGGACCCCCGTCGCCACATGAACGGCGGCGCCGGGGCCAACGGCAAGACCCGCTCGATCATGCGCAGGCTCCTGGGGGGTGGCGGGAGCTCCGAGGAGGAGCACACCCCGCCGCCGGCGGGGTACGGCACGCACCGGCGGGCCGACCTGATCGTCCGGCTGGGCAACCGTCCCGTGTGGCGGGCCGGCGAGCACGGCCGGGTCGCCGTCGACGTCTCCCGTCTGATGCTGTTCACCCAGAGCGGCGCCCGGATAGACCCGCCGCGCCGGTAGCGTGCTCCCGGCCGGCGGCCGATCGGGCCAGGGCGCAGACGATGCCCGTCAACCTGGCGATCTTGTCGAGCTCGGCCTGGTGGAACGGCGGCCCCTGTGACCGGGCCACGACCAGGTGCGTCCCGTCCATCGGCACGCACGCCAGGTGCAGTCCGTCCCTGGTCATGGCGGAGGCGCGCAGCGGGGTCAGGTCCGCGGCCGGCACGTCCTCGGGCGCCTGCCAGCTCCCGTGCAGCACCGCGCCGCTCCCGGAGTCGACCGCGACCGCCCACTCGGCGCTCACCACGTCGGGCATCGCGTCGACCAGCGTGACGATCGCCCGTTCCGGTTCGCCCGCGATGTGGCCGAGCAGGTCGTAGTCGGGGCTCGTGCCGGGGGCCTCCCGTGTCGGCCACACCCCGTCGACCCGGGCGCCGGGGACCACGCAGATCCGGTCACGCAGCTCGCCGGGCTCGAACAGGCCGGGCCAGAAGACGGTGAAGTCGTCCACGGCGCGCCCGGCCCGCCGTTCCAGCACGGTGACCTGCAGAATGTCGGCGCCCATCACCCCGAAGGCCCGGGCCACCTGCCCCAGCACTCCGGGGCGGTCCGGGAGCGAGACCCGCAGCCGCAGCAACATGCCCACCACCTGCCTTCCTACCGGGGCCGACACCAACAGTCTCCGACACGGGTCGCGCCGCCGTTACGGCGGTGGGCCGGGCATGGGTCGACATCGGAGCGCGCGTACGAGACACCGCCGATCCATGCATGCTCCTTCCGCAAGTTTCAGAAAGAGCGGGCAAACATCCACTTGGTCCCACTTTGAATAACTTTGGCCTCGAATTTTCGCTGTCGCGAAGTTTCCACGAGATGACCATCAGTAGCCTCGGGACATGTCCCTCCCCTGGCCGCGCGTACCGTCCCTCAGGGCACGTCTGACGCTGATCGCCACAGCCGCCGCCGCGCTCGTCCTCATCCCGGTGGCGATCATCGCGGACATCGTCCTGCGGCACGGCATCGCCGACCGGATCTGGGACGACAGCCTGTCGACCGCGAGCCGGATCGCCGCGGAGGTCCAGGTGGGGCGGCTGCCCGACCCGCTGCCGACGAGCGGGAACGGCATCGACCTCATCGAGGTGGTCACCTCGGACGGGCGGATCATGGCGGCCAGCGCACCGGCCAGGGAGCTGCGCCGGCTCAGCCCCTTACGTCCCGCCCCCCACACGCGGGTCAGCCGGGCCACCTCGTGTTCGCTGCCGCACGGCGAGTGCCTCTACGTGACCGCGGTCAAGGTCTCCCCCGAGCCGGACTCCGCCGTGGTGTACGCGGGCCGGGCCACCCCGGCCGTTCTCGGCACCCGGCTGCCGGAGCTGGGGCTCCTGCTCGCGTGCCTGCTGCTCTGCGGCGGGGTGGCATCGATCGCCTGGCTGGTCGCCGGACGTGCCCTGCGCCCCGTCGAGGCGATCCGGTCGGAGCTCGGGGAGGTCGCGCCGTCAAACCCCGGCTGCCGGGTGCCGGAACCCCCCGGTGACGACGAGATCGCCAGGCTCGCCAGGACCGCCAACGACGCGCTGTCCCGGCTGGAGCGGTCGATCCAGCAGCAGCGGCAGTTCGCCGCCGACGCCTCGCACGAGCTGCGCACGCCCATAGCGGGGATCCGCGCCCAGCTGGAGTGCGCCCGCCTGCATCCGGAGGACACCGAGGAGGCCGTCGAGGCGGCCCTGCGCGACACGGGCAGGCTCGAGGCGATCGTGACGGACCTGCTCCTGCTGGCGCGGCTCGGCACCGCCCCGCCCACCGTGCGCGAGTTCCTCGACCTCGGGGAACTGCTCACCGCCGAGATCCGCTCCCGCCCGGACCGGGTGCCGACACACCTCCAGGCCGCGCCGGGCGTGACGGTCAAAGGGCTGCGCCCGCAGCTTTCCCGGGTGGTGACCAACCTGCTCGACAACGCCGAGCGGCACGCGGCGACGCGGGTGCACGCCGAGGTCGGCCGGGTCCGCGACGAAACCGGTGAGCACGCCGTGCTGTCGGTGTTCAACGACGGCGAGCCCATCCCGCAGGGGGACTGCGACCGGATCTTCGAACGGTTCTACCGGCGCGACACCGCCAGGAGCAGGACCCACGGCGGGACCGGGCTCGGCCTCGCCATCGCCCGCGAGGTCGTGGAGTCGCACGGCGGCACGATTCACGTCGAGTGCGAGGACGCGGGCGTCCGGTTCGTCGTCAGGCTGCCGCTGTCGCCCGACCCCGCGGCGGAAACGGCACCCGATCCGGCGCCCGAGGCGGCGCCCGATCCGGCCTCCGGCGCCGCGTACGGCGCCGCGGTCTCCGACTCGGCCTCCCGCTGAGGGCGGGCGGGGCACGAGGCCGCCGCGGAGGACGTGAGCAGGGCTGGCGTTTCGCACGCCTTTCGTGCGATTTGTTCACTTTTTGCGTCGAAGCAGTTACGCTCTGTGTGTTTCCGCTGTCCAGCGTGCGGTTACGATCCCTGCCGTGCCGTTCACAAAGAGAGCCCTGTTCCTCAAGAGGGCAGCGGTCCGCATGAGAGCGCTGTTCCCCAAGAGGGCGGCGATCGCGAGGGGGCGCGGGAGATGGCCGACCCGGCTGGCCGCCGCACTCACCCTGTGCCTCGCACTCTCCGGCATCGCCCACGGAGAGCCCTCACGCGCGCAACCCGCCACGCCCCATCGGCCGAACATCGTGTTCATCCTGGTGGACGATCTGGACGCCATGGATCTCAGCCGGTTTCCCAACATCTGGAACCTGCTGGTCCGTCAGGGGGCGACGTTCTCCCGCTTCTTCGCCACCAACCCCTGGTGCTGCCCCTCCCGATCGTCGATCCTGCGGTCACAGTACATGCACAGCCACCATGTGGTGAGCAACCGGCCGCCGACCGGCGGCTTTCCCAAGTTCCGGCCGCTGGAGGCCTCCACGGTCGGCACATGGCTGCACGACGCCGGCTACCGCACCGCCCTGCTGGGCAAGTACCTCAACAACTATCCGACCGGCGCGAGCTGGTCGTACGTCCCGCGGGGCTGGGACGAGTGGGCGGTCCCCGTCACCAGGCTCTATCAGGAGTACGGCTACGCGCTCAACGAGAACGGGACCATCCGGCAGTACGGCCACGCGGCCGAGGACTACCTCGAGGACGTGCTGAGCACGAAGGCGAGCGCGTTCGCCACCTCGACCACCGGGCCGTTCTTCCTCTACCTGGCCCCGGTCGCGCCGCACCTGCCCGCCAATTACGCCCCCAGGCACGCCGACGCGTTCAGCGACGAGATCGCGCCCAGGACCGCGTCGTTCGACCAGGCGGACACCTCGGCCGAGCCGCTGTGGCTCAGAAAGCACGCGCCGCTGTCGGCGAAGGACGTGCGCAGGATCGACCGGGTGCACCGGAACCGGCTGCGCGCCATGCTGGGCGTCGACGACATGGTGGGCGCCCTGGTCTCCACCCTGGCCGAGACCGGCCGCCTGGACGACACCTACATCTTCTTCACCTCCGACAACGGCTTCCATCTGGGCCAGCATCGGCTGCGCCCGGGCAAGACGACGCCCTTCGAAGAGGACATCCGCATCCCCCTCGTGGTCAGGGGCCCGGGCATCGTCCCCGGCAGCAGGATCGGCGCGCTGGCCTCAACGGTCGACCTCGCGCCCACGTTCGCCGAAATCGCCGGGACCGTGGCGCCCGCGTTCGCCGAGGGCCGCTCGCTCGCCCCGCTCCTGCACGGCCGTGCGGTGCCCTGGCGCGACGCCGTGCTCGTGGAGTTCGCCCACGCCGACTACTCGCCGAAGACCCCGCCCGACTACGGCGTCCTGCGCACCGACCACTACAGCTACGTGGAGTACGCCACGGGTGAGCGACAACTCTACGACCTGAGCAGCGATCCCGCGCAGATGCACAACCTCGCCGCGACGGCCGATCCCTTCCTGCTGGCCACCCTATCGGCGCGATTGGCGATGCTGCGCGCCTGCGTCGGCATCACCTGCCGGGTCGCCGACTCGGCGAGCGCGACCGGCGGGCGCGCACCGCCGGCGCAGGTCCCGTGATCGGTGCGTCCGCCTCGGATGGCCACCGCCCGGAGGGGCGGTGGCCATTCCCACGTTTCTACCCATATGACCATGGGAGCGCTCCCAGGCGAAGTTCATCCGGTTCTATCCCTTTTCGGGGCTCTAACCCCCCGCGGAGTAACAGTTAGGTTTCAGCGTATTGACGCCTGAGGGCCCAATAGAGGACTCTTCGTGGGAGCGCTCCCAACCCTGGATTCGCAACGGGCACGGCAGCGCCGAGCAGCAGTTACAGATCACGGGCCGTCAGCTCGGGGACCGGCCTGAGACACAACCCTCCCAATGAGACTTCGGGATACCACCTGAGAGGGGTCCGCAATGATTGGCAACTCGCGTCGCGGCAGGATGCTCGCGATCGCCGCGGCGTCCGCGCTCGCCCTGAGCGTCATCAGCGCCTGCAGCACCGACGACGGCGGCAGCAGCAGCACTCCGTCGGACGGCGGGTCCTCGGCCGCCGCAGAGAAGGTCACGATCACGCTCCAGACGTTCGGCGGCGGCAAGAACTTCGGCTTCAAGGAGGCCGTCGACAAGTGGAACGCCGAGCACACCGACATCCAGATCAAATATGACAACCTGACCGACCAGTTCGAGCAGACCTACTGGCCGCAGATGATCCAGTGGCTGCAGTCCGGCGCCGGCGCGGGCGACGTGGTCGGCATCGAGGAAGGCGGCATGGGCCTCGCCAAGGCGCACCCCGAGTGGTGGGCCGACCTCGGCGAGTTCGGCCTGAACAACCACCAGGCGGACTTCCCCGCCTGGAAGTGGGAGAACGGCGTCACCGTCGACGGCAAGCTGTTCGCGCTCGGCACCGACGTCGGCGGCATGAGCCTGTGCTACCGCAAGGACCTGTTCGAGAAGGCCGGCCTGCCCTCCGACCGCGAGGAGGTCGGCAAGCTCTGGCCCACCTGGGACGACTTCGTCAAGGTCGGCCACCAGTTCCAGGCCAAGGTCAAGGACACCAAGTTCGTCGACGGCACCAACACGCTCTACAACGTGGTCCTGGTGCAGGAGGCCGCCAAGAACGGCAACGTCGCCTACTTCGACAAGGACAACAAGCTGATCGTCGACTCGAACCCGGCGGTCAAGACGGCCTACGACTTCGCCGAGAAGATCAGCAAGGAGGGACTCACCGCCAAGCTGCGCAACTTCACCGACGAGTGGAAGACCGGCATGAAGAAGTCGCAGTTCGCCACCCTCGGCTGCCCGGCCTGGATGCTCGGCGTGGTCAGCGGCGACGACGCGGCCGGTCCGGAGTTCGCCGGTAAGTGGGACGTCGCGGCGGTGCCCGGCGGCGGCGGCAACTGGGGCGGCTCCTGGCTCGCGGTGCCCAAGCAGTCCAAGCACCCGAAGGAGGCCGCCCAGGTCCTCGAGTACCTGACCGGCAAGGAAGGCCAGGTGAGCGTCTTCAACTACTCCGGCAACCTGCCGAGCAACGTCCAGGCCCAGCAGGACCCGGCCGTCCAGGGCGCGAAGAACGAGTACTTCAACGACGCCCCGGTCGGTGACATCTTCGTCAAGTCGGCCGGCGCGCTCCAGCCGGTCTTCCTCGGTGTGAAGCACGCCCAGGTGAAGAACGCGGTGGAGTCGGTGGTCTCGGCCATCGACGACGGCTCCGTGCCGTACGCCGAGGGCTGGAAGCGGCTCGTCGACGACGCCGTGAAGGCCGCGGGCTGACCCTCGCCCGCCAGGTGAACACCGGCCCGCCGCAGCGGCACCCCGCCGGCGGGCCGGTCGCCTGCTTTCACTGAAAGGTAATCCATGAGCCTGCACGTCGACGCCGGCCAACCCACCCGGGCGCCGGTTCCCCCCGGCAGGAGGCACGTCCGGCGGAATTCGCCCCGGTCCTTCCGGACCTGGCTGGACCTCAAGGCCGCGCCGTACCTCCTGGTCTCGCCGTACTATCTGCTCTTCCTGCTCTTCGGGCTGTTCCCCCTCGGCTTCACCCTCTACTACTCCTTCTACAAGTACGACCTCACCGGCACGGTCGAGTGGACCGGCCTGGGCAACTACACCGCGATGCTCGCCGACTCCGCCTTCTGGAAGGCGGTCGTCAACACGCTGGGCATGTTCGTCATCGCGACGGTCCCGCAGATGCTGCTGGCGCTACTGCTCGCCAACGCGCTGAACAAGCGGTTCAGGGGCCAGCTGCTGGTCCGGATGGGCGTCCTGCTCCCCCTGGTCACCTCGGTGGTCGCGGTGGCGGTCGTCTTCACCCAGCTCTACGGCCGGGACTGGGGTGTGATCAACTGGATCCTCAGCTGGTTCGGGGTCGACCCCATCGACTGGAAGGCCCAGCGCATCCCCTCCTGGCTCGCCATCGCCACGATGGTCGACTGGCGGTGGACCGGCTACAACGCGATCATCTTCCTCGCCGGCATGCAGACGATCCCCAAGGACCTCTACGAGGCGGCCTCGATCGACGGCGCGTCCCGGCGGCGTCAGTTCTGGCAGATCACCGTGCCGATGCTCCGGCCGACCATGATCTTCGTGGTGCTGAACTCGACGATCGGCGGTCTCACGCTGTTCGCCGAGCCGACCACGTTCTACAACGGCAACGTCCACGGCGGCACCGACAGCCAGTTCCAGACCGTCTCGATGTTCATCTTCGAAGAGGGCTTCCGCGAGTTCGACTACGGCTATGCCTCGGCCGCCGCCTGGCTGCTGTTCCTGCTCATCCTCATCGGATCACTGATCAACTTCCTGCTCATCCGCCGGATCGGGGGCAACAAGTGACCACGCTCTCCGCGCCCGCCGGCACGCGGCGGCGCCGCACCAAGGCGTCCGGAGGAGCCGCCGGCATCTGGGCCGCAACTCCGTTCACGAAGATCGTGCTCGCCATCACGATCGTCATCTCGGCTTTCCCGCTCTACTGGATGATCATCATCGCCTCGCGCTCCAACCGGGAGGCCACCGACATCCCGCCGCCGTTCCTGCCCGGCGGCAATCTCGGCGAGAACATCCAGCGCGTGCTGTCCAACCCGGACGCGCACTACCTGACCGGTCTGACCAACTCCCTGATCATCGCCGTCACGGTGACCGCCTCCGTGGTGATGATCTCGACGTTCGCCGGTTTCGCGTTCGCCAGGCTCCGCTTCAAGGGTGGCAAGATCCTGCTGCTGCTGGTCCTGGTGACCATGATGGTGCCGCTGCAGCAGATGGGCATCGTGCCCCTCTACCGGGTGATGGTCAGCCTCGAGTGGGTCGGCACGATCAAGGCCGTGATCATGCCGTACCTGCTCAACGGCTTCGGCGTCTTCCTCATGACGCAGTACACCGACCAGGCCGTGCCGAACGAGCTGGTGGAGGCCGCCCGGGTGGACGGCGCGTCCACGATGCGGATCTGGTGGAACGTCATCCTGCCCGCCGTACGGCCGGGCATGGCGGTGCTCGGCATCAACACGTTCATGCTGACCTGGAACGACTTCATGTGGCCGCTGCTCGTGCTGACGCCGGACAACCCGACCGTCCAGGTCGCCATCAACTCGCTCAACGCGAAGTACGGCACGGACTACGTGCTGATCTTCAGCGGCACGCTGATGTCGATCATCCCGCTCATCGTCGTTTTCATCGCGTTCGGCCGACAGATCATCGGCGGACTCATGGAAGGTGCAGTCAAAGCGTGACCACGCAAGGCACACGACCCGAGACCCAGCCCTCAGGCCTGATGTTCCCTACCGGGTTCGTCTGGGGAGCCGCCACGTCCGCCTACCAGATCGAGGGATCGATCTCGGCGGACGGGCGGGGGGTCTCGATCTGGGACACCTTCTGCCGCCAGGACGGCCGGATCGTGGGCGGCGACCACGCCGAGGTCGCGATCGACCACTACAACCGGTACGCCGAGGACGTCCGGCTGATGGCCGATCTCGGGCTGACCGCCTACCGGTTCTCCGTCTCGTGGCCGCGGATCCAGCCCCTCGGCTCGGGGGCGTACAACACCAAGGGCCTCGACTTCTACAAGCGGCTGGTCGACGAGTTGCTCAGCTACGGCATCGACCCCTGGCTGACCCTCTACCACTGGGATCTGCCCCAGGCGTTGGAGGACGCCGGGGGGTGGCCGGCACGCGACACGTCGAAGCGCTTCGCCGACTTCGCCGCCGCCGTGCACGCCGAGCTCGGCGACCGCGTGCGGAACTGGAGCACGGTCAACGAGCCGTGGTGCGCGGCCTTCCTCGGGTACGCCTCCGGAGAGCACGCCCCCGGGCGGCGTGAGCCGGCCGCGGCGATCCGCGCCGCGCACCACCTCAACCTCGCCCACGGCCTGGCCGCACAGGCGATGCGCGCGCAGAACGCGGACTCGCAGATCGGCGGGTGCGTGAACCTGTACGCGATCTCCCCGGCCACCGACAGCGAGGAGGACGCGGACGCGGCACGGCGCATCGACGGCCTGCAGAACCGCTTCTTCCTGGACGCGCTGCTGAAGGGCGAATACCCCGAGGACGTGCTGAAGGACCTCGGCGCCGTCACCGACCTCGATTTCATCGAGGACGGCGACCTGGCGACGATCGCCGCGCCCCTCGACATGCTGCTGATCAACTACTACAGCCGCTTCACCGTGTCCGGGGCTCCCGGCGGTGCGCAGTCGGCGTCGGCGGCGCCGACGGACTCCGGCTCGCCCTGGGTGGGCAGCGAGCATGTCGGGTTCGTCAACGGTGGCCGGCCGGTCACCGGGATGGGCTGGGAGATCGACGGCTCGGGGCTGCGCGAGGTGCTCGACCGGCTCGTCGCCGAATACCCGCGACTCCCGCTCTACATCTCAGAGAACGGCGCGGCCTTCGACGACGTGGTCGCGGAGGACGGCACGATCCACGACCCCGAGCGGGCCGCGTACATCGACACGCACCTGCGGGTCTGCCACGACGCCATCGAGGCGGGCATCCCGCTGCGGGGCTACTTCGCCTGGTCGCTGATGGACAACTTCGAGTGGGCCTGGGGGTACGGCAAGCGCTTCGGCCTGGTTTATGTGGACTACGAGACGCAGATCAGGACAATGAAGTCGAGCGCCCTCTGGTACGCCGACACCATCCGGCACGGCGGGCTGCTGGGTCCGGCAGAATAAGCGCAGATAGGACGAGGGGGCAACCAGATGAACGGTGACCGCCGTTCGGGAGGGCGACCGACGCTGGAGGCGGTCGCCGCCCGCGCCGGGGTCGGCCGCGGCACGGTGTCGCGTGTGATCAACGGGTCACCGAAGGTCAGTGACAAAGCCCGAGACGCCGTGATGCAGGCCATCCAGGAGCTCGGCTACGTGCCCAACCGGGCGGCGCGAACCCTGGTCACCAACCGGACGGACACCATCGCGCTGGTGGTGTCCGAGTCCGAACAGCGGGTCTTCGACGAGCCGTACTTCGCCGGGGTCATCCGCGGCATCGGCTCGGCGCTCGCGGAGACCGGTCTGCAGCTCATCCTGACGATGGCGCAGAACCGACGCGAGCACGACCGGCTGGAGCACTATCTGACCGGCCAGCACGTGGACGGCGTCCTGCTGACCTCGGTCCACGGCGCCGATCCCCTGCCGGGGCGGCTGGAGAAGATGGGCGTGCCGACCGTGCTGGGCGGCCGTCCTGTCGGGCTGAACCCGTACAGCTATGTCGACATGGACAACCGGGCGGGCGCGCGGCAGGCGGTCAAGTATCTGATCTCCAAGGGCCGCGGCCGCATCGCCACGATCGCCGGTCCCCAGGACATGGGGGTGGGTGTCGACCGTCTCGCGGGATATCGCGACGCCCTGCTCGCCACCGGCATGACCGAGCGCGTCGCGTACGGAGACTTCTCCGAGGAGAGCGGCGAGGCGGCGATGCACGAACTGCTGGAGCGGCATCCGGACCTGGACGCCGTGTTCACGGCATCCGACCCGATGGCGATGGGCGCGCTCCACGTGCTCAGGGAGCGGGGCATGCGGGTGCCCGACGACGTCGCGCTCATCGGCTTCGAGGATTCCAAGGTGGCGCTGCACACCGATCCGCCGCTCACCAGCGTGCACCAGCCGACCGAGGCGATGGGCAGGCAGATGGTGCAACTGCTGATCGCCCGGATCAACGGTGAGCCGCTGGAGCAGCCGGTCGTGATCCTCGACACGCACCTGGTGATCCGCGCCTCCGCTTGACGGGGCCACCGTAGGGACTGCGGCGCTCCCCACGCGCCGACCCGCTCGACGGCAGAACCTGTGCCGACCTCGATTTCCTTCCGGAACGCGGAGGTCCGATGAGTCTGCGGTTCAGCATTCTCGGCCCGGTTCAGGTGCGGCGAAACGGTAAGAAGGTGCCGCTCGGCCCTCCCAAGCAGCGGGCTCTGTTGACCGCCCTACTGCTGGAGGCCAACCACACCGTGTCCTTGGACCGGCTGGTGGAGGCCGTGTGGGACGCGAATCCGCCACGTTCCGCCGTGGCCAACCTCCGCACCTACGCGAATCGGCTGCGCGACAGCCTGAGCACGCCCGAGTTGCTGATCGCCCGCCCACCCGGCTACCTGCTCTCCGTCGGCCCCGGCGAGCTCGATCTCACCGAGTTCGCCGAGGCCGTACGGCGGGGCCGGGAAGCGCTGTCCGGCGGCGACGCGGCGGCGGCGCTCCGGCACCTGACGGCCGCGCTGTCCTGGTGGCGGGGCGCGCCGGCCGAGGACGTACCCAGATCCTCGGCGCTGGGGCCGCGGCTGGACGCCATCGGCGAGCAACGCTTACTCGCCCTGGAGACACTGGCCGAGGCCCGTCTCGCCCTGGGCGAGCGCGCGGAGGTCATCGCCGATCTCCGCGAGACCCTCGCGGTGCACCCCACGAGGGAACGACTCTGGGGACACCTCATGCTCGCGCTGTACCGGACCGGTGACGCGGCGGCGGCCCTCGGCGCGTACGGCAGGGCACGGGCCGCACTCGGCGAGGAACTGGGCGTCGCGCCGGGCCCCGAGCTGGCCACCCTCCACCAGGCGATCCTGCTGCGTGACCCGGCGCTCGGCGAGCCTCCGAGGTTCGCCGGGGGCCCCTCCCCGGTGGAGTCCGAACCGGCCGGCGCGTCCCAGCCGTCCCGTCCGGTGCCACCGTCGTGGGCGCTGCCCGCGCCGCCGGCCCGGTTCGTGGGGCGCGACGCGGAGCTGAAGGATCTGGTCGCGGCGATCACCTCGGCGGCGCCTCCGTGGCGGACCATCGCCGTCCACGGTCCGGCGGGCACGGGCAAGTCCGCGCTGGCGATCCACGCGGCTCGTGCCGCGGCCGACACGTTTCCCGACGGCGTTCTCTACGTCGACCTGAGATCGTGCGCCCGGTCGGGCGCGTACGAGACCCTGACCAGGCTGCTCGCCATCCTCGGCATGTGCGGCGGGGACGTTCCGACCGGTGAGAGCGAGGTGGTCCAGCGATTCGTCGCGGTGACGACGGGACGACGCTTCCTGGTCCTGCTCGACAATGTCACCGACGAACGGCAGGTGCGCCCGCTTCTCAACACCGCCCGCGAGTGCCAGGTGCTGATCACCAGTCGCAGGGTGCTCGGGGCGCTTGATCACGTCGAACACGTATCCCTGGGTCCGTTGGAGCACTCATCGGCATGCGAGCTGCTGGCACGGCTCTGCGGACGGGAACGTTCCCGCCGAGAACCCGACCAGGTGGGCCGGGTGGCGCGGCTGTGCGAGCATCTCCCGCTGGCGCTGCGCATCGCCGGCAAGAGGCTGGACGTCCGGCGAGAATGGTCGCTCGCGACCTTCGCCGACATGCTGGAGAATGAGCGGCAGCGGCTCGATCTACTAACGTGCGGCGATCTCTCCGTGCGCGCCGCCTTCCATCCTGACTATGAGGTCCTGCTCCGCGGGCAGGGCCCGTCGGATGAGAACGCGGTGAAGCTCTTCCACCGCCTGGGCACCGAGGGGATCGCCGACTGTGGCACGGCCGAGGCCTCGCGCCTGCTGAGCTGCGACCTCCATACCGCGTCCGCGGCGCTCGGCCGACTCGCCGATCTCCGACTGGTCGAGCCGATCTCTGAGGATCTGTATCGGATGAACGATCTCACCCGACTGTACGCCATGGAAACGGCGAATTCCGTGATCAGCAAATGAGCGGATTTCCATACGGCGCTGAGCCCGGCGGTGCTGCGCGACCAGCCCGGACAAAGGCGCAGGGCGATTTCGGTGAGGATTCGCCGAGAACGCAACCCGGAGAATCGAAAGGCGGGACGCCCCCGAGGACCGGGGGCGTCCCGCCGCATGTCTCGACCGTCAGCAGGTGTACTGCCAGGGGCCGCACAACTTGCCGTTGGGGACTCCGCCACCCCAGCAGCAGTACCGGACCAAGCAGGTACCGCTGCCCTCGGTACCGCACTCGCTGGCAGCCGCCTTGGTCTCGGGGACGAACCGGGCGAGCATGCGGTCGGCCAGACGCTGGATACCTCTCGTCATCAAACCTCCTCGATGAGATTTCCTGGTGACAAATTACTAAGGGCGGGGATAGCCGGCATACGAATCCGATACACGTCGCCCTGTATCCCCCGTACGACGGCCACTTCCCCGCAGCTGCGATTACCGATGGCGCGCCGAATAGCGATCGGGAAGTAAAGAATTTCGGAATCGTCATTAGCGGGATTGTCGCCGCTACGGTCGTCTCGCGATTACGGAGGGTCCGGGCGGGAGGCGCCGGGCCACGACAGCGATCAACCGATGGTCGGGGAGGAATCCCCACTGGCGTGAGTCGGCGCTGTGATCCGGGTTGTCGCCGAGCACGAGAACGTGTCCGGGCGGCACCGGTCCCTCCCCCAACCCTTCGAACACCGAGGGAACCGCGTCGCCGGGCAGTGCCGCCACCCGCTTGATCACCTGCAGGGGACCGCCGTCCAACAGGAACCCGTCGCCAGGCCCGATCCGAGTGATGACCACGATCTGGCCACGTTCGATGGTTCCGCCCGGCCCGGTGCGCCTCCGGGCGAGAAGCCGATCCCCCGACCGTAGAGCGGGCTCCATGCTCCGCCCTTCGACCTCGATGACCATGAAGGCCCGCCGTACCAGGACCAGCCCGGCCGCGGCCGCCGCGCCGAGCACGACGACCAGGCCCGCGACCGTGAGCGCGATCAATACGGGCTCCCTGCCGTCCGGTCCGTCCGGTAGGGCACGGGAGAGCGGTCGGGCAACGGCGGGCCGAGCGTTTTCGCTGTGGGAGGCGACCAGGCCATTGCGTTCACCCCGGGATCCGCTCGGGATGGTATCCCTGCGCCTGCATGGAGAACAGTCGCGCGTACAAGCCCTGGGACGCCATCAGCGTCGCGTGCGTGCCTTCCTCCACGATCCGGCCCTCGTCCAGTACGACGATGTGGTCGGCGTCGCGAACCGCCCCCAGCCGATGTGAGATCAGCACGTTGGTGCGGCCTCTCCGATGCTCACGCAGCCCCGTGTGAATCTCATGCTCGGCCTCCGCATCCAGACCGGAGCTGGGCTCGTCCAGGATCAGCAGGTCACGCTCGCCGCGCAGATACGCCCGGGCCAGCGCTAATCGCTGCCACTGACCGCCGGACAGGTGCATCCCGGAATCGCCGTCCTGATCCCCCTCCCCGACCGTGAAGAAGATCCGCGACAGCAGCGTGTCGTATCCCCGGGGCAGCCCGGCGACCAGGCTGTGCGCCCCAGCCCGGCGAGCCGCCGCCTCGATCCGGCCTCGGTCGTCCAACGCGGTGAGATCGCCCAGACCGATGTTCTCGGCCACGGTCATGTCGTACTCCATGTAGTCCTGGAAGACCGCGCCGATCCGGCCGCGCAACTGCCCCGGGTCCATATCGCGCAGATCCACACCGTCCCAGAGCACCGCGCCACGTTCCGGGTCGTACATCCGGCAGAGCAGCTTGACCAATGTGCTTTTGCCTGCCCCGTTCTTGCCGACGAGGGCGATCGCCGTACCGTGGGGGATGGTGAGGCTGACCCCACGCAGCGCCCATGGATGATCGGGCGAGTAGCGGAACCACACGTCCCGCAACTCGATGCCGCCGGACAGTGGCTTCACGTCAACGGGCACGGTCCGGACGGTCAGGTCGGGCCCGGCGCGCAGCACCGCGAGATAATGATCGAACAAAAGCAGCTGCCGGTGCGCGACGGCGAGTTCTGCGACGAGCCCGCCGAGCGCGGACTGGACGCCCGCCACGGCGGCGACGAACAGCGAGATGTCGCCGACACCGAGGTGGCCGTGGACGGCTGAGATCAGGACCCAGACCAGGCCGACGCCGGCGGAGAAAGCGCTGACAAAGCCGCAGCCGGCCTGCACCCACAGCTCTCGCCGATCCATCCGGCGCCGTTCGGCGTTCGCGATGCGGCGTTGCCGATTCACGATCTCCCTCAGGTAAGAGGCGATCCCGAACAGCCGCAGTTCCTTCGCCGCTCGCACGTTGAGCAGCAGGTCGGCGAAGAACACTTCGCGGCGTTCCACCGGACCGATCCGCCAGAGCATCGCCGCCCGCCGCCGGGACAGCCACAGCTCGGCCATCAGCGAAGGAACCGCCGAGCCGATGACGGCCAGCGCCATCCACGGCATCGTCACCAGGAGAGACACCAGGAGAGACACCAGGAATCCGGCGCCGAGCACCGCGGCTTTCATGATGCCCAGCACGGCGGAGACGACCATGCCGGGCGTGGCACCGCCGTACTGCTGGGCCATCCGGATCCGATCCAGGAACGGGGGATCCTCGAACCTGGCCAGGCCGACGAAACGTTCCGTCGCCCGGAAGAGGCGATCCTGCGCGACCAGCCCCACCCTGCGGCCCGTCTCCGCCTTGAGGTACTCGATGGCCTGCGGCACGAGTGCGACGATCACACCGCATCCGGCCATGGCGAGGCCGAGGCCCGCCAGGGCGGCCACCGTGGCGTCCGCGCCCGCGATCTGGTCGAGCGCCGACTTCGTCAACCATGCGAGGGTCACCGGTACGGCCGCCGCGACCACGCTGAGAACGGCGAAACCGACGGTGTGCCAACCGGCTGCCCGACACGCCATGCCGAGCGCGATGACGGCTCCGCGTGCGACCGTGCGGGTATCGGCGTGCGGGGTCGTCCGGCCGCTCACCTGGACGCCGGGGCACTGTCGAGATCTTCGAGGAGGGCGCCGCTGGCCAGCACTCTCGCGTCACCGTCCATCAGTGCGAACGACGGGAAGCCCGTGACACGGAACGCCCGGCTGACCTCGCCCCCGTGCTCTTCGAGCGCTACTCGCGCCACCGGCCGAAGCCGTCGCAGGTAGTCGGCCGCCTCGTTCTCCGGTCCGACCACGACGGCGAGCACGTGATCGCGTCCACCCGGGAAGTCCCGCGCACGTTCGACGAAGAGCGGCAGGCGTTCTACACACGCCGAACACCCGGGAGAGAAGAAACCGAGCAGGGTCGGGTCCGCGAGCGCGGTGTCCGACAACCGCACGCCGTCCACGGTGACGGTCGAGAACGGCTGAGCCTTCTCCCCCTCCGGAAGCATCGGCTCGGGCCGGGGGCCGGTCCGCGTGGCGAGCAGTTCGCCGTGCACGCGCAACCTGCGGATCACTCCGAGAGTGAGCAGCAGGTCGAGCAGGCACAGGACGCCGACCACGACGACGAGGGCGATCAGGAACGGCATGGGCGGGACCTCCGGTGAGGACGAAGTTCCGGTCAGGACGAAGCCGAGAAGAGGTCGGCGATGCCGACGGACGGCACCGTCAGCGGGGTGAGCAGCGCCGCGACGGCGATCGCGACCGCCGGCCCCGCCTGATCGGGGCCCGCCGCGGGGACTCCGCCGATGGCCGGCACGGCGCCGGCCGCCGGGCGTACGCCGCCCGGCTCCGGATCTTGCTCACCGCCGAGATGAGGAATGCCGGCCCCCATCGACGGTCGGCGGCCGACAAGGACGTAGGACATGAAGGCGCACCTCGGCGACGTTCGGGGCGGGTGTGCTCCGCAGACGCTAACCAAGGCATGGCGGCAACCGGCTATACGTCGGATACACGCGCACATGTATGTCCGCCGGCCAGGGCGGTTTCTTGGGCCTCCGCTGGGATTGACAGCCATCACAGAGCCATTTAGGCTCCTCGTGGGAGCGCTCCCACGACACGTGCGCGACGAGACGGCACCTCGATCGGAAGAGCGTTCCCCTATGACGGCCTGCGACGCGGCGTTCGAGCGCCCGGAAGAATTGCTAAGTGAGATTGGGATGACGCGATGAACTCTCCGGCGCGATTTCCGGACGGATTCGTCTGGGGAGCCGCCACCGCGGCCTACCAGATCGAGGGTGCCACCACCGAGGACGGACGGGGGGCGTCGATCTGGGACACCTTCTCGGCGACGCCCGGCAACGTCCGCGACGGCGACACCGGGGAACCGGCGGCCGATCACTACCACCGCTACCGCGAGGATCTCGACCTGATCGCGGAGCTCGGTCTCGGCAGCTACCGGTTCTCGATCGCCTGGCCGCGGATCCAGCCCACGGGCACGGGCCGGCCGAACCAGAAGGGCCTCGACTTCTACCGGCGGCTGGTGGACGGCCTGGCCGAGCGCGGGGTCAGCCCGATGGCGACGCTGTTCCACTGGGATCTCCCCCAGGAGCTGCAGGACCGGGGCGGCTGGGAGAACCGGGACACCGCCGCCCGGTTCGCCGACTACGCCGAGATCGTGTTCGACGCCCTGGACATCGGCGACTGGCTCACGATCAACGAGCCCAAGACCATCGTGCAGAGCGGCTACCAGTTCGGCGACCACGCGCCGGGGGTCCGCGACGAGGCCCGCGCGTTCGTCGCCTGCCACCACCTGCTGCTCGCCCACGGCCTCGCCGCACAGGTGCTGCACGACCGCCACCCCGGGCGGCGGATCGGCCCGGCGCTGAACCTGCATCCCACCTATCCGGCCGACGACACGCCGGAGGCGGCGCGGGCGGCCCGGCACGCCGACGGGCTGGAGAACCGGCTCTACCTCGACCCGATCTTCAAGGGCCACTACCCGGAGGACACGCTGCGGTGGATCTCCGAACGCGGCCCGATGCGCGACCACATCCTGGAGGGCGATCTCGCGACGATCAGCACGCCCATCGACCTGCTCGGCGTGCAGTACTACACGCCGCACTTCGTCGACGGCGACGGCGAGCGGGTCTTCAAGCACCCCACGGCGCAGGCCGAGTGGCTGGAGATCTATCCCGAGGGCCTCTACGACGTCGTGACCCGGCTCACGCGGGACTATCCGCGGGTGCCGCTGGTCATCACCGAGAACGGGCTGCCCACCCTCGACGAGCCGGGCCCCGACGGGCGGGTACGCGACGAGGGGCGCATCGCCTTCCTGCGGGACCACCTCGCGGCGCTGCACCGCGCCGTGGAGGAGGGCGCCCGGGTGGAGGGCTACCACGTGTGGTCGCTGCTCGACAATTTCGAGTGGGCCCAGGGGTACAGCCAGCGCTTCGGCATCGTCTACGTGGACTACGCGACCCAGAAGCGGATCCCCAAGGACAGCGCGCTCTGGTACCGCGACGTCGTGAAGACCGGCGAGCTCCGCTAGGCGTGTTCTCGCGGCGGCCGGCCCATCCGGCCGGCCGGTGCCCGCCCCACCCCTGCCGTGATCTTGCAGTTACTGGCATACTCATCCGCCGACCTGCCGCTTCCCGTTCGTGATCTTGCAGAAACTCGCACCGATCGGCCCTGACCAGGACGAACAGCCTCACTGATCTTGCAGTGCAAGATCACGTACGGCGAAGCCCCTGGCAGGCCGGCCGTACGAGAAGTTTCTACAAGATCACGAACGGCGGAGCCGCAGGTGAAGCACTGAGGCTGCGAGCAACTACAAGATCACGGCTATGGGTGGTTGGGGGTGAAATTTTCATTTTTATGGGCATATGGACCTGTCGATGAGGTTCGTTGCCCGTCCCCCTTGATTATGAGGATTTGGCCGCTCCCAAGGCGTCTAGCCGCAATTCCGGGAATTAGTTGACCGTCCAGCCGTAAGGCGTTAACTTGGCGTGTCGTGGGAGCGCTCCCACAGCATGGTCCCCGCCTTGGATCCATGGCGGAGAGCTGGACTAAAGTCCCGTGCGTACTTGACCTGATTCATGACGTCTGTCAGTGAGAGGACTCCCCCGTGCCCGATCACACCATCCTCGGCGGCGGTTACCACGCCACGATCAGCGAGCGGGGCGGAGCCCTGCGCGCGCTGCGCCACGGCAGCCGCGACCTGGTGACGAGCTGGCCGCCGGACGGCCCGATCCCCTACTACAGCGGCACCGTGCTCGCGCCCTGGCCGAACCGGGTCGTCGGCGGCACGTACGTCTTCGGGGGCCGCCGTCACGTCCTGCCGGTGAACGAGCCCGATCGGGGCCACGCGCTGCACGGCCTGGTCTCCGACCGGGTGTGGGAGTGCGCCGAGGTGTTCTCGGCCGAGGACGACCACGGCTTCGTACGGCTGACGCACATGATCGAGCCGACGGCGGGCTACCCCTTCAAGATCGCGCTGGAGGTGCTGCACTCCGTCGCGGCCGACGGCCTCACCACGACGCTCACGGCGCAGAACGTGGGCGACGCCCCCGCGCCGTACGGCTGCGCCCCGCACCCCTGGCTGCTGGCCGGCCCCGACGTACGGGAGTACGAGCTGGAGCTGCCGATCGAGCGCATGCTGATCACCGACGAGTCGCTCGCCCCGGTCACGCTGAAGGACGTGGCCGGGACGCCGTACGACTTCAGGGCCTCGCGGGCGCTCGGTGACACGGCGATCGACAACGCCTTCACCTCGATCGGCGCCGGCCGGGTGCGGGTGCGCGGCCCCGAGGGCGGGGTGGAGATCACCTGGGATCCCGCCGTGATGCCGTGGGTCCAGGTCTGCACCGGCACCTACCTCGACCACCGGGGGCTGGCCGTGGAACCGATGACGTGCCCGCCGGACGCGTTCAACTCCGAGGCCGATCTGGTCGTGCTGAACCCGGGCGACAAGCACGAGGCCTCATGGACCATCGCGATCTTCGACGACAACTGATCTCTCCGAACCCCACTCCGAGGCACGGGACACCGAATAATGCAGAGCAGGACGAAAAGGCCGCTGTCCACCCATGAGCTCGACGCGCTCGCCCGCGACGGGCTGGGCGCCGGCGTGGTGTCGGTCACAGAACTGGCCGGCGGCATGGCCAACGCGGTGTGGCTGCTCGGTCTCGACGACGGACGGCAGGTCGTGCTCAAGGCCGGGTCGCCGCCCGGACTGCGCCTGCTGACCTACGAGCACCACCTGCTGCGCACCGAGGCCATGGTCTATCACCTGGTCGCCGGGAAGGGGCTGCCGATGCCGGCGCTGCTGCACGCCGGGTTCGACGATCCGGCGCTCGGCGGCGGCGACTACCTCATCCTGTCCGCGCTGAACGGGGTGCCCTGGAACCAGGTCTCGCTCACCCCGGAGGAGGAGGGCGCGCTGCGGTTCGAGCTGGGCCGTCACCTCGCCCGCCTCCACGAGGTCTCCGGCACGGGCGTGTTCGGCTATCCGTACGCCGGCCTGACCGGGCACACCTGGCGGGACGCCTTCCTCGTCATGATGGGGGCGCTGCTGGACGACGCGGTCCACTTCGGCACACCGCTGCCCGCGACGATCGTGGAGATCGCCGGCCTGGTCCACACGAACTCCGACGTCCTCGACGAGGTCGTCACGCCGTCGCTGGTCCACTTCGACGTGTGGCCGGGGAACGTGTTCCTGACCGAGGACAGACGCGTGGAGGGCCTGATCGACCACGAGCGGGCCTTCTGGGGCGACCCGCTGGCCGACTTCATCACCCCCACGATCTTCGGCGAGCTGCGCGAGGGCGATCCGCTGCTGGCGGGCTACCGCGAGGCCGGCGGCGAGATCGCCCTGACGCCGCAGGCGCGGACCCGGCTCGCCCTCTACCGCGTCTACCTCTACCTGATCCACCTGGTGGAGCAGGGACCCCGGCAGTATCCCGAGGAGCACTTCGGCACGATCCGCGACCTCGCCACCCGCTCGCTGTCCGGCTCCCTGGAGGTCCTGCGCGCCCGCCGCATCGCGGGCGTCCGCGTCTGAATCCGGCCACCTCCGGGGAAAGGATGCCGTTCGGGTATCGCCGCTCGCGGGTGCGTGTGCGATGATTTCATCGGGTGATGAATTATGCGTACGACATGCGTGATCGCGGGCGGCGGCCCGGCGGGGGCGATGCTCGCGCTGCTCCTGGCCCGCGCCGGGGTGGACGTCACGCTGCTGGAGAAGCACGGCGACTTCCTGCGCGACTTCCGCGGCGACACGATCCACCCCTCGACCCTCCAGGTGCTCGACGAGATCGGGCTGGCCGAGGCGTTCCACCGGCTGCCGCACCGCAAGGCGTACCGGATGGCCATCGAGGCCGACGAGGCGCGGGTCCCGATCGCCGACCTGAGCGCGCTTCCCGGCAGGTATCGCTACATCGCCTTCGTCCCGCAGTGGGACTTCCTCAACCTGATCACCGCCGAGGCCGCCCGATATCCCAACTTCCGGCTGCTCATGCGCGCCCGGGTGACCGGCCTGATCGTCGAGGACGACGCCGTCAGGGGCGTGCGATACCGGGACGAGAGCGGCGAGCACGAGATCCGGGCGGTGCTGACGGTGGGCGCCGACGGGCGCGGCTCGGACGTACGGCGGGCCGCCGGACTGCGGCCGAAGGAGTTCGGCGCGCCGATGGACGTCGTCTGGCTCCGCGTCCGCCGCGAGCCCGGCGATCCCCAGCAGCCGTTCCTGCGGGCGTCGGCCGGGCACCTCATGGTGGCGATCAACCGGGAGACCTACTGGCAGCTGGCCTACGTCATCCCCAAGGGCGGCTACGAGGAGCTCAAGGCGAGGGGCGTGGCGGAGCTGCGCCGGACGATCGCCCGGCTGCTGCCGTACCTGGCGGACCGGGTCGGCGAGCTGCGCGACTTCGACGAGGCCGGGTTCCTGCGCGTGGCGGTCGACCGGCTCACCCGCTGGCACCGCCCTGGCCTGCTGCTGATCGGGGACGCCGCGCATGCCATGTCGCCCGTCTTCGGCGTCGGCATCAACCTCGCGGTGCAGGACGCCGTGGCCGCCGCCAACATCATCGGGCCCGCCCTGCTGCGCGGCGAGGCCCCCGATGCGCTGCTGGCCCGGGTGCAGCGCCGCCGGGCCCTGCCCACCGTGGTCACCCAGACCGCCCAGCGGGTGGTCCAGCGCCTGCTGATCCGCCCGGCGCTGACCCGGCCCGGACGGCCGGCGCTGCCGCCCGACCTCACCCGGCTGCCCGTGATCAGGGGCCTCGTCCGGCGCTTCATCGGCCACGGCGTGCTCCCCGAGCACGTACGGCTGCCGGAGCGCGTACGCCTCCAGGCTCGGCAACGAAGATCTCACTAATTGGACGGATGGCGGCCACAGCCGCCCCGGTGCAATAGCCTTGTGTGCCGTGAGCGCTAGCAGCAACCTTGACACGTGGCGTGAACTGCCCGCCGCACAGCAGCCCGACTGGCCGGACCGCGGTGAGCTCGACAGAGTCGTCCGAGAGCTGACCGAGCTGCCCCCGCTGGTGTTCGCGGGCGAGTGCGACAAACTCAAGGCCGAGATGGCGGCCGTCGCGCGAGGCGAGGCCTTCGTGCTGCAGGGCGGCGACTGCGCCGAGACCTTCGCCGGCGCCACGGCCGAGAACGTGCGCAACAAGCTCAAGACGTTGCTGCAGATGGCGATCGTGCTCACCTACGCGGGCCGCGTCCCGGTCGTGAAGATCGGCCGGCTGGCGGGCCAGTTCGCCAAGCCGCGGTCCAAGTCCACCGAGGTGCGCGACGGCGTCGAGCTGCCGGCCTACCGCGGGGACATGGTCAACGGCTTCGACTTCACCGCCGAGGCGCGCCGTCCCGACCCCAACCGCCTGCTTCGGGCCTACCACTCCTCGGCGGCCACGCTGAACCTCGCCCGGGCGTTCACCAAGGGCGGCTACGCGGACCTGCGGCAGGTGCACGCCTGGAACCAGGACTTCGTGGCCGAGTCCCCGGCCGGACGGCGCTACGACCAGCTCGCCAGGGAGATCGACCAGGCGCTCTCGTTCATGCGGGCCTGCGGCGCGGAACCCGAGGAGTTCCACACGGTCGAGTTCTACTCCTCGCACGAGGCGCTGATCCTCGACTACGACCGGGCCCTCACCCGGATCGACTCCCGTACCGGCCTGCCGTACGACGTGTCGGGGCACATGGTGTGGATCGGCGAGCGCACCCGCCAGCTCGACGGCGCGCACGTGGAGTTCTTCAGCAAGATCCGCAATCCGATCGGCGTGAAGCTGGGCCCGACGACCACCCCCGAGGACGCGATCGCGCTCGTCGAGAAGCTGAACCCGGACAACGAGGCGGGCCGGCTCACGTTCATCAGCCGTATGGGCGCCGGCCGGGTCAGGGACGCGCTGCCGACGCTGGTGGAGAAGGTCAGGGCGAGCGGGGCCACCGTCGCCTGGGTCTGCGACCCCATGCACGGCAACACGTTCGAGGCCCCGAGCGGGCACAAGACGCGCCGCCTGGACGACGTGCTCGACGAGGTGGCCGGGTTCTTCGAGGTGCACCACGCGCTGGGCACCCACCCCGGCGGCATCCACATCGAGTTCACCGGCGACGACGTGACCGAGTGCGTCGGCGGCGGGCACGGCATCGTCGAGGAGGACCTGTCGCTGCGCTACGAGACCGCCTGCGACCCGCGGCTCAACCGCAGCCAGTCCCTCGACCTCGCCTTCCGGGTGGCCGAGCTCTACCGCTCTGCCTGATATCGCATTCACCATGCCCGACCGGCTCGCGCCGGCGAGAGAGCTCGCGGGCGGGGCCGGTCCGCGGCGCCGTGTCAGCGCTGGTCGACCATGACCTCGATGCTGTAGTCCTGCGCCCGGTAGCAGTGGTCGCCGTACTCCACCGCGCTGCCCACGGCGTCGAAGGCGACCCGCGTCATCGTGAGCACGGGCTCGGTGGGTCTCAGGCGGAGATGACGCCGCTCCGACGGGGTCGGGGTGCGTGCGCCGATCGTCTGGTGCGCGACGACCGGACGGACGCCACGCCGCCGCAGCACGCCGTACAGACCCTCCGCCTCCAGCTCGGCACGCGTGACGTCCAGGTGGCCGGGGGGCAGCCAGTTGCGCATGATGGCCAGCGGCCGGTCGTCGGACAGACGCAGCCGCACGATCGACAGCAGCTCGGCGTCGGCCGGTAGGTCGAGCGCGGCTGCCACACGTTCGTCGCACACCACCTCGTGGCTGAGTACGACCGTCGACGGCCGGCCGCCGACGCGCATGAGGTCGTCGTAGAGACTGGTCAGCTCGGCCCGCCGGTGCACCTTGCGGTTGGCGACCGTGGTGCCGAGCCCGCGCCGCCGCACGAGCAGCCCCTGGTTCACCAGTTCCTGGATCGCCCGCCGGACCGTCGGCCGCGACAGGTTGAGCCGTTCGGCGAGCGCGACCTCGTTCTCGAACGGGTCGCCCGGCTGCAGCCGCCCGCTCGCGATCGCCATGCTGAGCTGCTCGGCGAGCTGGTGATAGAGGGGGACGGGGGATGAGCGGTCGATCGTCACGCCGACTTGGATTGCCACGACGCAGAGTTTACCCCGAACATGTGCGTACGACGTTATGAAAATATGTTAGGACAAACTCTTGACGGAACATTGATAGGCCAGGCAGGCTTCACCCATCACCGCCGTGGCCCGGCCGACCACGGGGGACACCGAATGACCACCGGCACCCGACCGCCGAGGTTCACCCGGGACGAAGACCGGCGGTGGGGGCACTAGATCGGATTGGAACGCGGATGCGCATCGGGCTCGCGGGTGTCGGACGGATAGGCGCCTTCCATGCCAGGACACTGGCCGACCTCGGCTTCGTCGACGAACTCGTGGTGACGGACGCCGATCTCGAGACCGCCAAGGCCGTCGCCGACGAACTCGGCGCCGAGGTCGCACCGGACGCCGAGACGCTGCTGGCGTCGGGCGTCGACGGCTTCGTCATCGCCACCGCCACGCCGGGCCACGCGCCGCTGCTGCGCCTGAGCGTCGCCGCCGGGGTGCCGACCTTCTGCGAGAAGCCGGTGGCGGCCACCCTGGAGGAGACCATCGCGCTCGCCGCACTCGTCGCGGACGCCGGCGTGCCGGTGCACGTGGGCTTCCAGCGGCGATTCGACGCGGGCTACCGGCGGGCGCGGCGGGCGGTGGAGTCCGGCGAGCTCGGGTTCGTCCACACCATCCGGGCCAACACCCACGACCAGGCCCCGCCGCACGCGTCCTACATCCCGGTCTCCGGCGGGATCTTCCGCGACTGCAACGTGCACGACTTCGACATCCTCCGGTTCGTCACCGGCCGGGAGGTCGCCACGGCGTACGCCACCGGCGCCAACAAGGGGGCGGACTTCTTCGCCGCGGCCGGGGACGTCGACACCGGCGCCGCCCTGCTGACCCTGGACGACGGCACGATCGTCATGGTCTCCTCGGCCCGGTACAACGGCGGCGGCCACGACGTGCGAATGGAGATCTTCGGCGAGAAGGGTACGATCGCCGTCGGGCTGGACCACTCGCTGGCCATGCGCTCGGCCGAGGACGACGTCGACTTCCCGCGCGGCCCGCGTAAGTGGTCGTTCATGGAGCGCTTCCTGCCCGCCTACCGCGCCGAGCTCACCGCCTTCGCCGACGTCGCACGCGGGCTGCGGCCGTCCCCGTGCACGGTGCGCGACGCCCTGGAGGCCTTCCGCATCGCCGAGGCGTGCGAGCGCTCCCGCGCGGAGCGCAGACCCGTCGCCCTCGCCGAGATCAGGAGCACCGACGAAACCGAGGGGATCTGAGACGTGACCGCTGAGGACGCGATCGCCGCCGGGACGCCCGTGGCCCGCCGCGTGGCCGGGGCCCCCATCTCATGGGGCGTCTGCGAGGTCCCCGGCTGGGGCCATCAGCTCCCGCCCGACACCGTGCTGCGCGAGATGCGCGAGCTGGGCCTGACCGCGACCGAGTTCGGCCCCGACGGTTTCCTGCCCGACGCGCCGGAGGAGAAGGCGTCGACCCTGGCGGCGTACGGCCTGGCGGCCGTGGGGCAGTTCGTGCCCGTCGTGCTGCACGACGCCGGCCACGACCCGCTGCCCGAGGTGGAGCGGGCCATGGCCGGCCTGGTCGCCGCCCGGGCCTCCACGGTCGTCGTCGCGGCCGCCACCGGCCGGGAGGGTTACGACGCCCGGCCGCAGCTCGACGGCGCCGGCTGGTCGGCCCTGCTGGCCAACCTCGACCGGATCGCCGGCGCGGCGGCCGCCCGCGGACTCGTGGCCACCCTGCACCCGCACGTCGGCACGATGATCGAAAGCGGCGAGGAGACGGCCCGGGTGCTCGGCGGCAGCCGCATCGGCCTGTGTCTCGACACCGGCCATCTGCTCATCGGCGGCGGCGACCCCGTCGAGGTCGCCCGGCGGCACCCCGAACGGATCGCCCACGTCCACCTGAAGGACGTACGCGCCGACTGGGCGCGCCGGGTCAGCGGCGGAGCTGCGACCTACACCGAGGCGGTGGCCGGCGGCATGTACGTCCCACTCGGCCGGGGCGACGTCGACATCGCGGCCATCGTGTCCGCCCTGGAGCGCGGCGGGTACCGAGGTTGGTACGTCCTGGAACAGGACACCATCCTCAGCGGGCCGCCCGCGGACGCGAGCACCGGCCCGGCGCGGGAGGTGCGGGCGAGCCTGGAGCACTTGCTGACTCTGGCGGACGAGGCGGGGACCTGACGATGGCATACGACCTGGTGGCCATGGGCCGGTGCGGGGTGGACATCTACCCGCTCGAACACGGTGTGGGCCTCGAAGACGTCGAGCGCTTCGGGAAGTTCCTCGGCGGCAGCGCGACCAACGTCACGGTGGCGGCGGCACGCTACGGACGCCGCACCGCGATCATCACGCGGACCGGACGGGACCCCTTCGGCCGCTACATCCACCGCGCGCTGCGTGATTTCGGGGTGGACGACCGCTTCGTCACCGAGGTGGACGGGCCGCCGACCCCGGTGACCTTCTGCGAGATCTTCCCGCCCGACGACTTCCCGCTGTACTTCTACCGCTATCCGATCGCGCCGGACCTGATGATCGAGCCGGACGAGATCCCGCTCGATGCCGTACGGGAGGCCGCCGTCTGCTGGGCCACCGGAACCGGGCTGTCGCAGGAGCCCTCCCGTTCCGCGCACTTCGCCGCCTGGCGGGCCCGCGGCCGGCGGGCGCACACGATCCTCGATCTCGACTACCGGCCCATGTTCTGGCCCGACCCGGCCGAGGCCGGCGCGCAGATGGGCGCCGCCCTCGAACACGTCACGGTGGCGGTCGGCAACCGGGCGGAGTGCGAGGTCGCCGTCGGCGAGACCGAGCCGCGGCGCGCCGCCGACGCCCTGCTCGACCGGGGCATCGAACTCGCGATCGTGAAGCAGGGGCCCGAGGGCGTGCTCGCCGCCACCGCAGACGAGTGCGTCGAGGTGCCGCCGTTCCCGGTGAAGGTCGTCAACGGCCTCGGCGCCGGCGACGCGTTCGGCGGCGCCCTCGTCCACGGTCTGCTCAGCGGATGGGACCTGCGTCGCGTGCTGCGGTTCGCCAACGTGGCCGGCGCGCTCGTCGCGTCGCGGCTCGAATGCTCCAGTGCCATGCCGTACGAAGCGGAGGTCGAGGCCGTCCTCGCCGCCGAAGAGCGGAAGGGGGGACGATGACCTCGACGAGCAGCCGACCAGGCCTGACCGGCCGCCCGGACCTCGCCGTCGCCATCGCCGAGCTGACCGAGATCCGGGTGCGCGAGCCGCAGCGGATCACCGCGGGGTGGGCCGCCCGGGCCCGGCGCGATCTCGCCGGCGCGGACGGCAGGCTGCTCATCGTGGCCGCCGACCACCCGGCCAGGGGCGCACTCGGCGTCCGCGACGACCGGCGGGCCATGGCCTCGCGCAGCGACCTGCTGCGGCGCCTGGCCGTCGCGCTGTCCCACCCGGGCGTCGACGGAGTGCTCGGCACGTCCGACATCCTCGACGACCTGCTGCTGATGGGCGCGCTGGAGGACAAGCTCGTCATCGGGTCGATGAACCGGGGTGGCCTGCAGGGGTCGGTCTTCGAACTCGACGACCGCTTCACCGCCTACACCGCCGGGGAGATCGCGGCCCGGGGGCTGGACGGCGGCAAGATGCTCACCCGGATCTGCCTCGACGACCCCGACACGGTGGCGACCCTGGAGGCGAGCGCCCGGGCGGTGACCGAGCTGGCGTCCCATGGTGTGATGGCGATGGTGGAGCCGTTCCTTTCCGTCCGCCAGGAGGGCCGGGTGCGCAACCTGCTCGATCCCGACTCGACCATCGCGTCGATCAGCATCGCCGCCGGGCTCGGGGCCACGAGCCGCCACACCTGGCTGAAGCTGCCGGTCGTCGATGAGCTGGAGCGGGTGATGGACGCCACGACGCTGCCGACGCTGCTGCTCGGCGGCGATCCGAGCGGCCGTCCCGACGAGACGTTCGCCGCGTGGGAACGGGCCATGGGGCTTCCCGCCGTACGCGGGCTGGTGGTCGGGCGGGCGCTGCTCTTCCCGCCGGACGGCGACGTGGCGGCCGCCGTCGACATCGCGTCGCGGCTCGTACACGGACCCGGATCGTGACGGGACCCGGATGATGAGGGGAGCGGATCGTGAGGGGGCCCGGATCGGCAACGGAACCAGACCATGAGTGGGCAGGCCAGGTCATGAACGACGACGAACGCTGGGTTCATCCGTACGGCACCGCCGCCGAAGGCGGATTCCAGGTCTCGATCACCGACGCCGTCGACGGGTGGCGGCACACGAGCCTGCGGGTGGCGGCCCTGGACCCGGGAGGGCGGGTGGATCTCGTCACGGGCGGCGACGAGCTGATCGTCGTCCCGCTGTCGGGAGACTGCGGGGTCACGGTGACCGATCACACCGGGGAGCGGCACGAGGCGCGGCTGGCCGGACGGGAGAGCGTCTTCGCCGGTCCGGCCGACGTGGCCTACGTCCCGCGCGAGGCGAGCCTCACGGTGACGAACACCGGCGGCGCCCCGGCGAAGGTCGCCCTCTGCGGCGCCAGGGCGGCCAAGCTGGCGGCGCCGCTCCCCTTCCGGCACGTGCGCGCGGCCGAGGTCCCGGTCGAGTTGCGCGGCGCCGGACGGGCCTCGCGCGAGGTGCGCAACTTCGGCGTGCCGCGGGTGCTCGACGCCGACTCGATCATCGCCTGCGAGGTGATCACACCGGCCGGCAACTGGAGCTCCTATCCCCCGCACAAGCATGACGAGGAGCGCGACGGCGTGGAGACCGAGCTGGAGGAGATCTACTACTTCGAGGTCAGGGCCGACGGCGGCGCGCCGCCGGGCGCCGACCCGGTCGGCTACCAGCGCGTGTACGGCACGCCGGAGCGGCCCATCGACGTGCTCGCCGAGGTCCGCTCCGGCGACGTCGTGCTCGTGCCGCACGGCTGGCACGGCCCGGCCATGGCCCCGCCCGGCTACGACCTCTACTACCTCAACGTGATGGCCGGCCCCGGCCCGGTCCGGGCCTGGCTGATCTGCGACGACCCCGCGCACGGATGGGTGCGGGACTCGTGGACCCAGCAGGAGGTCGACCGGAGACTGCCGATCGGAGGATCACGATGACCACGCACCCGGACACGGTCCGCCTGACCGTCGGACAGGCGATCGTGCGTTTCCTGGCCGCCCAGTGGACCGAACGCGACGGCGCGCGGCAGCGGCTGTTCGCCGGGTGCCTGGGCATCCTCGGGCACGGCAACGTCGCCGGTCTGGGCCAGGCGCTGCTGCAGAACGAGCTCGCCGGCGGCGACCGGCCGCTGCGGTACGTGCCGGCGCGCAACGAGCAGGCGATGGTCCACACCGCGGTGGCCTACGCCCGGCAGAAGGACCGCCTGCGGACGTGGGCGTGCACCGCGTCGATCGGCCCCGGCTCGACGAACATGCTGACCGGCGCCGCGCTCGCCACGATCAACCGGCTGCCGGTGCTGCTGCTGCCCTCGGACACGTTCGCGACGCGGGTGGCCACGCCCGTGCTGCAGGAGCTCGAGGTTCCGTACGCCGGTGACGTGTCCGTCAACGACGCCTTCCGGCCGGTGTCGCGGTTCTTCGACCGGGTGGACCGGCCCGAGCAGCTGCCCTCGGCGCTGCTGGGCGCCATGCGGGTGCTCACCGACCCGGCGGACACCGGGGCGGTCACGCTCGCGCTGCCGCAGGACGTGCAGGCCGAGGCGTTCGACTGGCCGGCGGAGCTGTTCGCCGAGCGGGTCTGGCGGGTCGGCCGGCCCCTCCCCGAGCCCGCCGACATCGCGGCGGCGGCCGCGCTCGTCCGCGCGGCGCGGCGGCCGCTCGTCGTGGCCGGCGGCGGGGTGCACTACTCGGGCGCGGAGGAGGCGCTGCGCGCGTTCTGCGCGGCGACCGGCATCCCCGTCGGCGAGACCCAGGCGGGCAAGGGGTCGCTGCCGCACGGTCATCCGCAGGCGATGGGCGCGGTCGGCTCGACCGGCACGACGGCCGCCAACGCGCTCGCCGCCGAGGCCGATCTGGTGATCGGCGTGGGCACCCGCTACAGCGACTTCACCACCGCCTCGCGCAGCGCCTTCCGGCACCCGGAGGTGCGGTTCGTCAACATCAACGTCGCCCGGTTCGACGCCGGCAAGATCGGCGGGCTGCCGGTCGTCGCGGACGCGCGCGAGGCGCTCGGCGCGCTCACGGCCGCGCTCGACGGGTACGCCGTGGCGCCGGCTTATCGGGAGCTCCAGGCGCGGCTGTGGCGTGACTGGGACGCGCTGGTCGAGGCGGCCCATCACCCGGGCGAGGAGGTCACCGCGGCGCTCGCCCCCGGCGTGCTCACCCAGGGCACCGTGCTCGGCCGCGTCAACGAGCTGTCCGATCCCCGGGACGTGGTCGTCTGCGCCGCCGGTTCCATGCCGGGCGATCTGCACAAGCTGTGGCGGGTCCGCGACCGCAAGGCCTACCACGTCGAGTACGGCTACTCCTGCATGGGGTACGAGATCCCCGGCGGCATCGGGGTGCGGCTGGCCGATCCCGACCGCGACGTGTTCGTGCTGGTGGGCGACGGCTCCTATCTGATGATGCCGACCGAGCTGGTCACCGCCGTGCAGGAACACGTCAAGATCATCGTGGTGCTGGTGCAGAACCACGGCTTCCACTCGATCGGCTCGCTGTCGGAGTCGCTGGGATCGCAGCGGTTCGCCACGGCCCACCGTTTCCGCGATCAGGCGACCGGGCGTCTGGAGGGACCACGGCTGCCGGTCGACCTGGCGGCCAACGCCCGCAGCCTCGGCGCCACCGTGATCGAGGCGCGCGGCCGCGCTGAGCTCGATCAGGCGATCAAGGACGCCAAGGCGGCCCCCGCGGGCGGCGGGCCCGTCGTCATCCACGTCGAGACCGACCCGACCGTGCACGCCCCCGGCAGCGAGTCCTGGTGGGACGTGCCGGTCAGCCAGGTCAGCGAGCTCGACAGCACCCGGCGCGCCTATGAGGCGTACGTCGCGGACAAGGCGGCCCAGCGCCCCCTCCTGGGGCCGGGCCGCCCCGCCGAGCCGATCGAGGGGGGCGGTTCCTGACCCCCGGGGGCGACTCCGCGGCGCAGCGCGGTTCCCGGGCGGTCCTGTAGTGGAAAGCACCGATACGATCCCTTCTGCCGGTAAGCAGGGGAAGGGAAAGCACAGATGGAACCGTTGCGGCTCGGCGTTCTCGGCGCGGCCCGGATCTCGGCGCTCGCCATCGTCGCGCCGGCGCAGCTGACCGGCACCCGCCTGGTCGCGGTGGCGGCGCGCGACCGGCGGCGGGCCGAGGCCTTCGCCGCGGAGCACGGCGTGGAGCGGGTCGTCGCCACCTACGCCGATCTGCTGGCCGACCCCGAGGTCGAGGCGGTGTACAACCCGCTGGCCAACGCCCTGCACGGCCCATGGAATCTCGCGGCCGTCGAGGCCGGCAAGCACGTGCTGTCGGAGAAGCCGTTCGCCTCGAACGCCGAGGAGGCGGCCGAGGTGCGCGACGCGGCGCGGCGCGCGGGGGTGACGGTGATGGAGGGCTTCCACTACCGCCACCACCCGGTCACGCTGCGGCTCCACGAACTGCTCGCCTCGGGAGAGCTGGGCGAACTGGTCCGCGTCGAGACGATGACGGCGATCGAGGCTCCCGCCGAGGACGACCCCCGGTGGTCCCTGGCCCTCGCGGGCGGCGCGCTCATGGACGTCGGCTGCTACAGCCTGCACGCGCAGCGCGTGCTCGCCCCGTGGGGCGGCGGTGAGCCCGCCGTGGCGTCGGCCAGGGCGGGTGAGCGCGCCGGCGCGCCGGGCGTGGACGAGTGGCTCGACGCCGACCTGGTCTTCCCCTCCGGCGCGACCGGCCTCGCGCGCTGCCACATGGCCGCTGACGGCGTGGAGATGAGCTGCCGGATCGTCGGCAGCCGGGGCGAGGCCACCGCGACGAACTTCGTCCTGCCGCACCTGGACGACCGCATCGTGATCGAGACCGGGGCGGGCCGCCGGGTCGAGCACCTCGGCAGGCGGCCGTCCTTCGCCTATCAGCTCGAGGCGTTCACCGCCGCGGTCCGGGAGGGGACGCCGGTGCCCACCGACGCCGACGACGCGGTGGTCACGATGCGGCTGATCGACGACTGCTATCGGGCCGCCGGACTGTCGCCCCGGCCGCGGATGTAGCGATCGGAGACACCGTTCGCGATCGATCGCCGGTGTCTCCGTACGCCGTGCCCGGTCCGCTGGAAGATCACCGAATGATCGACGCGGACCGGGGCGCGTTCCGCGGGAGAGGCGGGATCATCACTGCTTGGTCTTGCCGCCGGTCTGGGCCGCGACCTCGGCGCGTACCGCGTCCATGTCGAGGGCGCGAAGCTGCCTGATCAGGTCCTCGAGCGCCGTGGCGGGCAGCGCGCCCGCCTGGGCGAAGACCTGGATGCCGTCCCGGATCGCCATGATCGTGGGAATGGCCTGGATGTTGAACGCCTGGGACAGCGCGGGCTGCGCCTCTGTGTCGATCTTGCCGAACTTGATGTCGGCATGCTGCTCGGACGCCTTCTCGTACACGGGTGCGAACGATCGGCAGGGTCCGCACCAGGACGCCCAGAAGTCGAGCAGCACGATGCCCTCTTCTGTGATGTCGTTGAAGTTCTTCTCGGTCACCTCGATGGTCGCCATGGGCGACTCCTTTCATCCGGTCCTCAGCGGGCATAACCAGCCGCGGGATTCCGGCATTCCTCTTCGGGCGATGCTCGTGTGACCGGCGCGTGACGGGGCAGGGCAATCGGGGCAGGGGGACCTCCTTCGCCTTCGAAAGGAGCCGCCGCATGACCGCGCAGGCCACTCGGCCCGGCACGACGCCGGGACGGCGACGCCCGATCGGCTCGGTCGCCGCCTCCTGGCTGTCCAGCACGGATCACAAGGTGATCGGGAACCTGTATCTGATCACCTCGTTCGCCTTCTTCCTGCTCGGCGGCGCCATGGCCATGGTGATACGGGCCGAGTTGCTCCAGCCGGGCATGCAGTACGTCGACCTGACCCGGTACAACGAGATGTTCACCATGCACGGCACGATCATGCTGCTGCTGTTCGCGACGCCGCTGTTCGCGGGGTTCGCCAACGCGATCATGCCGCTGCAGATCGGCGCCCCGGACGTGGCGTTCCCCCGGCTGAACATGGTGAGCTTCTGGCTGTTCCTCTTCGGCGGGCTGATCAGCCTGGGCGGTTTCGCGATGGGCGGCGCCCCCTCCTTCGGCTGGACGGCCTACACGCCGCTGGCCACCGCGACGTACAGCCCGGAGATCGGGGGGGATCTGTGGATCATGGGGCTCGCCATGGCGGGGGTCGGCACGATCCTCGGCACGGTCAACTTCATCACCACGATCATCATGATGCGCGCCCCCGGCATGACCATGTTCCGGATGCCGCTGTTCACGTGGAACGTGCTGTTCACCGGGATCCTCGTGCTGCTGGCGTTCCCGGTGCTGGCCGCCGCGCTGCTCGCGCTGGAGGCCGACCGCAAACTCGGGACGCACATCTACGATCCGCAGACCGGCGGCCCGGTCCTCTGGCAGCACCTGTTCTGGTTCTTCGGCCATCCCGAGGTCTACATCGTCGCGCTGCCGTTCTTCGGGATCGTCACCGAGGTGATCCCGGTCTTCAGCCGCAAACCGCTGTTCGGGTACATCGGCCTGGTGGGCGCGACGATGGCGATCACCGTGCTGTCGGCGACGGTGTGGGCACATCACATGTTCGCCACCGGCCGGGTGCTGCTGCCGTTCTTCTCGTTCATGACGTTCCTGATCGCGGTGCCGACCGGGGTGAAGTTCTTCAACTGGGTCGGCACGATGTGGCGCGGGCACCTGTCGTTCGAGCCGCCGATGCTGTTCGCCGTGGGGTTCCTGGTCACGTTCCTGTTCGGCGGGCTCACCGGGGTGATCCTGGCGTCGCCGCCGCTCGACTTCCATGTGACCGACACCTACTTCGTCGTCGCCCACTTCCACTACGTGCTGTTCGGCACGGTCGTGTTCGCGATGTTCGCCGGGTTCTACTTCTGGTGGCCGAAGCTGACCGGAAAGATGCTGAACGACCGGCTCGGGCAGGTGCACTTCTGGATGGTCTTCGTCGGCTTCCAGGTGACGTTCCTCGTGCAGCACTGGCTGGGTGTTATCGGCATGCCGCGGCGGTACGGCGACTACTCTCCGCTCGACGGCTTCACCCTGCTCAACCAGGTCTCCAGCGTGGGCGCGTTCCTGCTCGGGCTGTCGAACCTGCCGTTCCTGTTCAACATCTGGCGCACCGCCCGGCGTGGCGGGCGGGTCACCACCGACGACCCCTGGGGGTACGGCAACTCACTGGAGTGGGCGACCTCGTGCCCGCCCCCGCGCCACAACTTCGTCTCGATCCCGCCGATCCGGTCGGAGCGGCCCGCCTTCGATCTCCACTATCCGCGCCTCGGCGGCCCGCCGGGCGCGCCTCCCGAGACCAGACGCGACGCCGTGGACCTGTGACGTCGTGGACCTGTGGCGTCCGCCGTCCGGCTCCCCCCGGCCCTGTGGCGTCCGCCACCCGGCTCCCCGGCCGGCTCAGGTGCGGGCGCCGGCGAGCACGGCCTCGGCGCGGCGCTCCTGCTCGCCGCCGGGCAGCACCACGACGACCGGGCAGCGCGCCCTGAGCAGGCAGGCGGTGACCACCGGGTTGATCACCGGGTACGGCTCGCTCTCGGCCTCGTGCGCGCCGAGGACGAGCAGGTCGGCGTCCGCGGTCGCACGCAGCAGGACCTGGGCCGACGGACCCTCGACGACGACGGGCACGACGTGGCTCTCGCCCAGCTCGCCGACGGCGTGCTCGGCGACGTCGGCGGCGGCGGCGTGCTCGTCCTCGCGGGAGGTCCGGCTCGACAGCGGGGCATAAGGGGCGTGCAGTCCGCCCGACCACTCCCAGGCGTACACGGCCTCGACTCGCGCGCCGCGCAGCAGCCCCTCGGCGGCGGCCCACCGCAGGGCGGCCTGCGATGCCATCGACCCGTTGATGCCCACGACGATTTTCGGCTGGTCCACGTCCCGCCTCGCTCTCCACTTCCGCCAGGTACGACGGCTGCCCGTCACCTCGCCCCGGGGGGACAGGCGACGGTCCGGGAAGCCGGGATTCCTCTGAAGACAGGGTATCCGGGCAACGGTCCTCTTCTGCCCCACGATCTCCCAATTTTCGGGGGTTGTCCCCCACGGCTCTCACACTGCCACGGACGGTTCCCATCCGTCGCCCGCCGTACGGCCACCGGCGAGAGTCCCAAGGTCACGAGACGGACGGGACGTTGGACCCGGTACGCGGGGACCGGCGCGATTTTCCACAGATCTGGCTTTTTATCGGTTGGTACGGCTATTCGACGGCAAGGGGCATATCACGGCGTTATGGAGTTTCATCTAGTATTCACCTTTCCTTTCCAGAGCTAGCATCGATCAAGCCAGGCGCCGCGATCTGCAGTCGCGCGAGGGAGTGTCCTGTGGATCTTCGCAGTAGCCATCGCGATCGGCAGGAGGACCTACCGGACACGACCTGAACGGCGCCTGCCCTCGACCAGCCTCGTCGGGTCGTCACCGTTCGACAGGTTGTGATCGCGCTCATCCCCCAGGTCGAAGGAGACAGACAGTCATGGCCGCCGACAGCGCCAACGAACCCGAGGGCATCAGCCGCAAGTCCTTCATGAAGGCAGCCCTCGTGGCCGCCCCGATCCCGCTCCTGCTCGGGGCCACGCCGCTGGCCCGGGCCGCGGTGGAGAAGGGCGAGCCGCTGGAGCCGACCCCCTTCTGCGGTGACAGCGGCGGGAACACTCCGCCGCAGATAGAGGGTCCCTACTTCAAGCCCAGCTCCCCGTTGCGCTCCACCCTGCCCGGCTCCGGCACGCTGCTCACCGTCAGCGGTTACGTGTTCGGCGTCAACTGCGTGCCGCTCGCCAACGTGCTGCTCGACTTCTGGCAGGCGGACGCGAACGGCAACTACGACATGCAGGGCTACACCTTCCGAGGACACCAGTTCACGGATGCCAACGGGGCGTACAGGCTCACCACGATCGTGCCCGGCCTCTACCCCGGCCGCACCCGGCACATCCACGTGAAGGCACAGGCCCCGAACAAGCCGATCCTCACCACGCAGCTCTACTTCCCGGGCGAGCCGCGCAACAACACCGACACGATCTACGACCCCCGGCTGCTCATGAACGTACGGGCGAACGGCAACGGCAGGGAGGCCACGTTCGACTTCGTGCTCAACGTCGTCGGCACCCCGCCGACCAGCCCCGGCCCGACCCCCACGCCGCCGCCGAGCAGCCCCACCCCAACGCCGCCGCCCGGCGGGGGCACCTGGCAGGCCGGTACGACGTACCAGGCCGGCGCCACGGTCACCTATGGCGGAGTGACGTACCGCTGCCTCCAGGGACACACCGCCCTGGTCGGCTGGGAGCCTCCGAACGTCCCGGCCCTGTGGCAGCGCGTCTGACGCGTCCCGACTGAGCGGCCGCGTCCCACAGGCCGAGCCTGAGACAGGGGCAGAGCCGGCCCGGGGACGCGGCCGCCAGGAGCCGGGCCGGCGGCGCGCGCCGGGAGTCCCGAACGCCATCCGGGAGCTGGGCGGCGGGGCTCAGCCGGGGAGTCCGCACGCGGGTACCTCGCGGACCCCCTTCCGGCACGGCCGCGACCCGCCGCCTCCCTCGTCCCGCGACTACGCTTATGGGCAGCCGGGGCGAGGGAGGCGGTTCCATGACGGACGGGGGTCCGATCGACGTCTATGTGGCCGCGCTGCGCTCCGCCCTGCGGGGTCCGGGGCGGGTGAAGCGTGACCTGCTCGCCGAGGCCCGCGACGGTCTGCTGGACGCAGCCGAGGCCTACGAGTGCGATGGCCTGCCGCGAGCGGAGGCCGAGCGGCGTGCGGTCGCGGACTTCGGCCCGGTGGCGGAGATCGCCCCGGGATTCCAGCAGGAGCTCGCGGTCGGTCAGGGCCGCAGGACCGCGCTCCTGCTGTTCCTCAGCGTGCCGCCGATGACGCTGATGTGGAACCTCGTCTGGAAGATCTTCCCCGAGCCCCCCTCCGTGATGGCCGCCAAGCCGGCCTGGTTCGGCGTGCTGGCCAGGGTGGTGGACTACAGCCAGCTCCTCACGGGCGTGGTCGGCGCTCTCGCGCTGCTGGCACTCGGCCGGGGACTGCGGCGGCTGCACCGCCCCGCGCTGATCACTCGGTCGCTGGGGCTTCTGGTGTGGCTTGGGATGCCGGTGCTCGTCGCAATGTGCGCGGCCCTGAGCTTCACCCGCGGCACATCGGACATCATGGACGAGTTGCCCGGCATCGCCCTGACCATCGTCAGCTACGCCATATGGCTGTGGCAGCTCCGCAGCGCCACACTCTGCCTCCGGTTCGCCTCTCCCGCCGCCCTCAGCGCAGCGGATCGAGCACGCTCCCGATCGTACGCGTGAACGATCGCCACGCCGAGCGCTCCCCGGCCAGGGCCCGGCGGCCCGCGTCGGTGAGCCGGTAGGTCCGGCGCCTGCGGCCCCCCGCGGTCGACCACTCGCCGGCCAGCAGCCCCGCGCCCTCCAGCCGCCGCAGCGCCGGATAGACCGTGCCGGTCGGAACGTTCAACTCGCCACCGCTGCGCTCGCGCAGCGCCTCGATGATCGCATAGCCGTGCAGCCGCTCCCCCTCCAGCACGGAGAGCAGCAGGGCGTCCATGTGCCCGCGGAGCTCGTCGGCGTTCACATCCGAACCCTATCCCGGTCCTCCATGCGACCAGTCTATATGTAGGCTACCTACATGTAGGCTGTCTACCTATAAGGGAGTCGCATGGACGTCGTCGATCTGGCCCGGCTGCAGTTCGCCGTGACGGGAAGCCTCCATTTCCTGTTCGTCGTGCTCACGCTGGGACTGGCCCCGCTTGTCGCGATCATGAACACGCGCCACGTGCTGAGCGGAAACCCCCTGCACGAGCGGATGACCCGCTTCTGGGGGCAGATTTATGTCATCAACTACGCGCTCGGCATCTTCACCGGCCTGGTGATGGAGTTCCAGTTCGGGCTGAACTGGAGTGGTCTGTCACACTACGCCGGTGACGTGTTCGGCGCGCCGCTGGCCATGGAGACGCTGCTGGCCTTCTTCCTGGAGTCCACGTTCCTCGGCCTGTGGATCTTCGGCTGGCACCGATTGCCGAAGAAGGCGCATCTGGCCTGCATCTGGCTGGTGACGCTGACCGCCTACGCCTCCGCGTTCTTCGTCATGGTGGCCAACTCGTTCCTGCAGCACCCGGCGGGTGCGGTGGAGGAGGGCGGCCGGCTGGTGCTGCGCGACTTCGGTGCGCTGCTCACCAACCCGACCCTCGTCTTCGCGCTCCCCCACGTGATCAGCGCCGGCCTGATGACCGGCGGCTTCGTGATGTTCGGCGCCAGCGCCTACCACCTGTTCAGGCGGACCGCCGAGCGCGAGTTCTTCGTCCGGTCGCTGCGCATCGGGGTCGTGACCGCGTCCATCGGCGCGACGTTCACCGTCGGATTCGGGTTCGCCCAGTTCGGCCCGATCGGCAGCGTCCAGCCGGACAAGTTCGACGGCGCCGTTCAGGGCGCCGCGCTCGGCGGGATGATCCTCATCGGCGAGCTCGGGCAGTTCGTCGTGCTCTTCGCGCTGCTGCCACTGCTCTTCCGCGACCTGCTGGCCCGCTGGCGCTGGCTCCACCCGGTCCTCATGCTCATGGTCCCGCTGCCGTTCGTGGCGGCGATCGCCGGCTGGATCGCCCGCGAGGTCGGCCGCCAGCCCTGGCTCGTGTACGGCAGGCTCCGCGTGGCCGACGCGCTGACCCCGGGCATGACCACGGGCGGGCTCACCGCCTCGCTGGTCGCCTTCGCCGGTGTGCTCGGGCTGCTCGCCGTGGTCGACTACGCCCTGATCGCCCGTGCCGTACGGCGCGGCCCCGGGCTGGTCGCCCTCGGCGCGCCGGACCTCCCGGTGGAACCCGCCCCCGCCCCCGCCCGCTCGCTGTAGAGGAACCAGCCAATGGAGATCTTGTGGTTCGGGACGCTCGCCGTCCTGCTGATCGGTTACTTCGCGCTGGAGGGCTTCGACATCGGGCTCGGCATGCTGCTGCCGGTGCTGGGCCGCACACCGGCCGACCGGGACCGGCTGGTCGGGGCGATGGGACCGTTCGTGCTCGCCAACGAGGTGTGGCTGGTGGCCCTGGTGGGCACGCTGTTCGGCGCGTTCCCGATCCTCGAGGGCAGGGTGATCAGCGGGCTGTACCCCCTGGTGGTGGCGCTGCTGCTGTCGTGGATCCTGCGTGACGCCGGGTTGTGGTTCCGCCGCCGGGTGGGCGGCGCCTCCTGGCGGTCGGTGTGGGACGCGGCGCTGTGCCTCGGCTCAGCCGGGCTGGCGCTCACCTGGGGGATGGCCCTGATCGCCATCGTGCGCGGGCTGCCGCAGGACGCCCTGTTCGACCCGCCGGGCATCGCGGGCGGCATCGTCGTCGCCGCGGTCTTCGCCTTCCACGGCTGGACCTTCGCCGCCTGGCGGCTTCCCGGCGAACCCGTCGTCGGCGGGCGGCGTCGGTCGAGCCCGGCCCTGCTGGGGTCCGCCTGTGTGGCCGCCGCGCCGGCCGCGGTTGCCATGGCGGCCCTGGCCTCCCCGATCCTCGATCACGCCGCCCCGGCCGCGACACTGACTGTGCTCAGTGTCATGGTGTTGCCGTGCGTTCCCATCATGGTGGGCGCGCAACTATGGATATGGCGCACCTTCGCCAGGGGCGCCGTGCCGACGTTCTTCTGATTGGGTGGCGGCCGCGCGGTTTCGGGGCATCGTCGCGCGGCCTCTGATTGGGGCAGTGTGCACAGGGATCTTCTGCGGCTGGCGCGCGCCGAGAGCGCCGTCCGCCTCCATCTGGCCGGCTGCCTGGCCGCGGCCGTGGCGGCCGGGCTGCTCGTGCTCGCCCAGGCCGAAATCCTCGCGCGCGTGTTGTCGGGCGCGGTGCCGCCGGCCGGAGTCGCCTCGGCCCTGCTCCTGCTGGCGCTCGTGGTCGCGGCGCGCGGACTGCTCGGCTGGGCGCAGGGGATCTTCGCGGGGCGCGCGGCCACCGCGCTGAAGTCCGCGCTGCGCCGGCGGCTGCTGCCCCGGCTCGGCGAGCCGGGCGGTGCGGGGGCCGTCAGGGCCGGGGGCGGTGCGGCCGCAGGTGGAACGGCCGGGGGCGGTGCGACGGCCGGTTCGGGGATCCGATCCGGGGAACTGGTCACGCTCGCCGGCCGGGGACTCGACGCGCTCGACCCGTATCTCACCGGATATCTTCCCGCCGTCGCGGTGGCCGGGGTGGTGCCGCTCGCGGTGGCCGTCCGGCTGCTGGTGGCCGATCTCGGGACCGCCGTGATCGTCGTGCTCACGCTGCCGCTCATCCCGATCTTCGGCGCCCTCGTCGGGTGGACCACCAGGACCGTGACCGAACGGCAGTGGCGGGCGCTGTCCCGGCTGGGCGGCCACTTCCTCGACGTGGTGCGCGGCCTGCCGACGCTGCGCGCCTTCGGGCGGGCACGCTACCAGGCCTCGGTGATCCGCCGGGTCGCCGACGACCACCGGGCGGCCACCATGCGGACGCTGCGCGTGGCCTTCC
This sequence comes from Sphaerimonospora mesophila, assembly GCF_001417795.1. Classification (NCBI taxonomy): domain Bacteria; kingdom Bacillati; phylum Actinomycetota; class Actinomycetes; order Streptosporangiales; family Streptosporangiaceae; genus Sphaerimonospora; species Sphaerimonospora mesophila. The sequence goes on from NZ_BCBX01000031.1 coordinate 565,566, forward strand.
TGTCGTCGCTGGTGCTGGAGCTCGTGGCCTCGCTCTCCCTGGCCCTCGTCGCGGTGCCCGTCGGCCTGCGGCTGCTGTCGGGCTCGCTCGATCTGCCCACCGCCCTGCTCGTCCTGCTGCTGGCCCCGGAGGCGTACGTCCCGCTGCGCGCGATGGGCACGCGGTTCCACGCCTCGATGGAGGGTGTGGCAGCGGCCGACGAGGCCTTCGCCGTCATCGACGGCCGGGAGTCGCGGGAGACGGCCGAGACGCATGCCGTGACGGGCGGCCGCGCCGTCCTCCGGGTTCCCCCGGCCGCGGCGGCCGGCCCGGACGGCGCGGCGCCGCCCGAGATCCGGCTGGAGGACGTCACGGTCCGCTATCCCGGACGCGACGTCCCCGCGCTCGACCGTGTACGGCTCACCGTCTCACCGGGGGAACGGGTCGCGGTCGTGGGCCCCAGCGGGGCGGGCAAGAGCACGCTGCTGCACCTGCTGCTCGGGTTCGTGACGCCCACGGAGGGCCGGGTGCTGATCGACGGCGCCGACCTCGCCGATCTCGATCTCGACACGTGGCGGCGACGCCTGGCGTTCGTCCCGCAGCGCCCGCACCTGTTCGCGGCCTCGGTGGCCGACAACATCGCGCTCGGCACGACGGCCACGTCCGCAGAGATCGGGGCGGCGGCCGTGGCGGCCCAGGCGGACGAGTTCGTGACCGCCCTGCCGGACGGCTACGACACCGTGCTCGGCGAACGCGGGGCGAACCTGTCGGCCGGGCAGCGGCAGCGGGTGGCGCTGGCCAGGGCGTTCTGCCGGCCGTGGGCGCAGGTGGTGCTGCTCGACGAGCCGACGGCCCGGCTGGACGGGCGCAGCGAGGCCGCGGTGATCGAGGCCACCCGCAAGCTGTGCGAGGGCCGTACGGCCATAATCGTGGCCCATCGCCCGGCCATGATCGACCTGGCCGATCGGGTCGTCCGCATCGGCTCCGGCTCCCTGGTGAGGGGTGAATCGATCTCATGATCCGCGGGTTCTACCGGCGGCTCGTCCTCGCCGCGCTGGCCGGGGCGGCGGCCGACCTCGCCGGCGTCGCGCTGATCGCGGCGGCCGCCTGGCTGATCACCCGGGCCGCCGAGCGGCCGCCGCTCGCCGCGCTGTCGGTCGCCATCGTCGCCGTACGCGCGTTCGCCACGACGAAAGGCATCTTCCGGTACGGCGAGCGCCTGTCCGGGCACGACGTGGCGCTGCGCGCGCAGGCGGGCACCCGTGAGCGGCTCTACCGGGCGCTGATCCCCACCGGGCCGCTGCCGCGGCGGGGGGCCGACCTGCTCAGCCGGATGGTCGACGACACCGAGGCCGTCCAGGACCTGCTCGTCCGCTGCCTGCTCCCGGCCGTCGCCGCCCTGCTCACCGGGGTCGCGGCGGTGTCCGTCGCCGCCTTCCTGCTGCCCGCCGCCGCGCTCGCGCTCTGCGCCGGGCTGCTCGCCGCCGGGCTGGTCCTGCCCGCCGGCACGGCCGCCGCCGCCCGGCGGTGGTCGGCCCGGCTCGCCCCGGCCCGGGCCGAACTGGCCGCCAGGGTGGCCGACCTGGTGCACGGCGCGGCCGACCTGACCGCCTGCGGCGCCCGCGACCAGGCCATCGACGCGGCCATGGCCTCCGACACGCGGCTGGCCCGGCTGGAACGCGGGCGGGCGCGGATCAACGCGGTCGCCCTCGCCGTCGGCATGCTCGCGCAGGGACTCACCGTGGTCGCCGTGGTGCTGATCGCCCAGGCGGCGGCCGTGGACCGGGTGGCCACCGCCGTGCTCGCCCTCACCTCGCTGGTCGCGTTCGAGCCGGTGCTGCCGCTGGCGGCGGCCGGTGAGCGGTTCGCCGGGGTGCTGGCCGCACTGCGCAGGCTGCGGGAGATCGCGGCGACGCCCCCGGCCGTGGCGGCGCCGGCGACGCCCGCTCCCCCGCCCGAGCCGCCGCTGACCGTGGAGATAGAGAACCTGGTCGTCCGGCACGGCGATCGCGAACCCGCCCTGAAGGGGGTGGACCTCACGCTGACGCCGGGCAGGCGCGTCGCGGTGATCGGGCCGAGCGGCGCCGGGAAGAGCACGCTGCTGGCGGCACTGATGCGGACGGTCGACATCGAGTCGGGCGAGATCCGTGTCAACGGGGTCGACATCCGCGCCTTCGCTCCGGACGACGTACGCGCCCGGATGACCGGGCTCACCCAGGACCCCTATGTCTTCCAGGCCAGCCTGCGCGACAACATGCGGCTCGCCGGGCCGGAGGCGTCGGACGCCGAGCTCGCCCGGGCCGTACGACGGGCCCGGCTGGACGGGTGGGCGGAGCGCACCGGGTGGGACGCCGTGCTCGGCGAGGACGGGCGCACCGTTTCCGGCGGCCAGCTCCAGCGGCTCGCGCTCGCCCGGGCGCTGCTGTTCGACCCGCCGGTGCTGCTGCTGGACGAACCGGCCGAGGCGCTGGACGAGGAGACGGCCGACCTGCTCATGGCCGACCTGCTCGACGCCACCCGGGGCCGCACCACGCTGCTGGTCACGCATCGGCTGCGCGGACTGGAGCAGGTGGACGAGATCGTCGTCATCGAGGACGGGCGGGTGATCCAGCGGGGGTCGCACGCCGAGCTGGCCGCCGTGCCCGGGTACTACCGGGACCTGTGGGAGTCCGAGGCGCTGACCCGCCGCTGACGACGATCGCCGGCGGGCCTCCCCCTCTGAGGCCCACCGGCGATCCGGTCCTGTGTCGTCCCCCGGGTACCGTTCCCCGGAGGACCGCGTCAGCCCGCGGCCTGCTCGGCCAGGGTGATGGAGGCCGACGCCGTCTTGCCGTTGCGCGTGTACTCGATGGTCACCTTGTCGCCCGGCCTGGAGCTGCGGATCGTGCCGACCAGCGTCTCGGCGCTGTCCACCCGCTTGTCGTTGATCTTCGTGATCAGGTCGCCCTCCTTGAGGCCGGCCTTCTCCGCGGGGCTGCCGACCGTGATCGAGGCGACCACGGCGCCGGGGGTGCCGCCGACCGCGTCGGCGACGCTCACCCCGAGGAACGCGTGGCTGGCCCGGCCGGTCTTGATCAGCTGGTCGGAGACCTGCTTGGCCATGTTGATCGGGATGGCGAAGCCGACGCCGATGTTGCCGTTGCTGGAGCCGGAGGTCGCGATGGCCGTGTTGATGCCGACGACCTCGCCCGACCCGTTGACCAGCGCGCCGCCCGAGTTGCCCGGGTTGATCGCCGCGTCGGTCTGGATCATGCCGCCGATCGTCGTGCCGCGGCTCTGCCGCTGCTGCCCCCAGGGGAAGGGCTGCTGCTGGTCGTCGCCGCTCTCGGTCAGCGTGCGGTCGAGCGCGCTGACGATGCCCGAGGTCACCGAGCCCTCCAGGCCGAGCGGGCTGCCGATCGCCAGAACCGGGTCGCCGACCTGGAGCTTGTCGCTGTCGCCGAGCGAGGCCGGGACCAGGTCCGTGACGTCCTGCACCTGGATGACCGCGAGGTCGGTGGTGGGGTCGGTGCCCTTCACGACGGCCGTGCCCGTCCTGCCGTCGCTGAACTTCACCGTGATCGTGGCGGACTGGTTCGCCTGTGCCACCACGTGGTTGTTGGTCAGCACGAGGCCGTCGGCCGACAGGATCACCCCCGAGCCCTCGCCGCCGCCCATCTGGGTCCGCACCTGGATCGACACGACCGACGGCATGATGTTCTTGGCCACCTCGGCGATGGTGTTCCCCGACGAGCTCGACACCGGGTTCACGATGGGGCTGGACACGACGGTCCGATCGCCGTTCGCCGCGTTGGTGATCAGGGCCCCCGCGGCTCCACCACCCAGTGCCACGGCCACCAGGGCCAGGCCGGCGCCCACCTTCTGCCTGCCGGTCAGGCCGCCCCTGGGCCGCGGCGGCGGCCCGGGGAGCCCCGCGGGGTCGAACGAGGCGTAGCCCTGGCCGCCGCCCCCGAACGCCCCGCCGTACTGGCCGTGCCGCGGCGGAGCGCTGCCGAACTGGCTCCAGCCGTGACTCGGAAGCTCCTGGGTGTTCTCTTTGGGAACGTCGTTAGGTTCGCTCATCGCCAATCCCCCTCGATGGATACGCCGGTGACTTCCCGGCTCTCCGCCGGTACGCATTCAGCATCGCAAACCAGCGATAAGGCCACGTTAAGCGATCTACGATGCGACCCAGGCGGAGCCATATATCCGCTTTATCTGGACATTTGACGCGACGGTCGGCCATCGCGGAGAGCGCGACAAGGGCCCCGCAGCGGCCGCACCCGACGGCTCTGGTGCATGCCGCGGCGCGGCCGCGGGAAGCGACCGCGCCGCTGTGGATCACGCGGCAGCCGGTTGGGCGGCCGACGCCGGGGTCAGCGCGATCTCCAGGACCTCCCTGACGTCGCTGACCGCGTGGACGGTGAGATCGGCCAGCACCTCGGCGGGCACGTCGTCCAGATCGGGCTCGTTGCGCGCCGGGATGAGCACGGTCGTGATCCCGGCCCGGTGCGCGGCCAGCAGCTTCTGCTTGACCCCGCCGATCGGCAGGACCCGGCCGGTGAGGGAGATCTCGCCGGTCATCGCCACGTCGCCGCGGACCGGGCGGCCCGACAGCAGCGAGGCGAGGGCGGTGGTCATCGTGACGCCGGCCGACGGCCCGTCCTTCGGCACCGCGCCCGCCGGGACGTGGACGTGCACGGATCTGTCCCGCAGCGTGCCGACCGGCAGCTCCAGCTCGGCTCCGCGCGACCGCAGGTAGGACAGCGCGATCCGGGCCGACTCCTTCATCACGTCACCGAGCTGGCCGGTGAGCGTCACTCCGGTTCCCCCGGTCTCCGGGTCGGCAAGGGACGCCTCCACGTAGAGAACGTCACCGCCGGCGCCGGTCACCGCGAGACCGGTGGCCACGCCGGGCACCGCCGTACGCTGCCGCGCCTCCGGCAGGGACGACTCGGGCACGTGCCGCGGCCGGCCCAGGTAGGAGACCAGGTCGCCGGCCTCGACCGCGACCGGCGGCTCGGCCTCGCCGAGCGCGGCCCTCGCCGCGATCTTCCGGAGCACCCGGGCGATCGACCGCTCAAGCGACCGGACGCCCGCCTCCCGGGTGTACTCCCCCGCCAGGCGTCGCAGCGCGGCGTCCTCGACCGACACGTCGTCGGCGGTGAGGCCGGCCTTCTCCAGCTGGCGCGGGAGCAGGTGGTCGCGGGCGATGGCGACCTTCTCGTCCTCGGTGTAGCCGTCGAGCGTGACGATCTCCATGCGGTCCAGCAGCGGCCCGGGGATCTGCTCCAGCACGTTGGCCGTGGCGAGGAACAGCACGTCGCTGAGGTCGAGCTCGACCTCCAGGTAGTGGTCGCGGAAGGTGTGGTTCTGCGCGGGGTCGAGCACCTCCAGCAGTGCCGCCGTCGGGTCGCCCCGGTAGTCGGCCCCGACCTTGTCGATCTCGTCGAGCAGCACGACCGGGTTCATCGAGCCCGCCTCGCGGATCGCCCGCACGACGCGTCCGGGCAGCGCGCCGACGTAGGTGCGCCGGTGGCCGCGGATCTCCGCCTCGTCGCGGACGCCGCCGAGCGCGACCCGGACGAACCGGCGGCCCATGGCCCGGGCGATCGACTCGCCGAGCGAGGTCTTGCCGACCCCCGGCGGACCGGCCAGCACGAGCACCGCTCCGCTGCGCCGTCCGCCGACCACGCCGAGACCCCGGTCGGCGCGGCGCTTGCGCACCGCGAGGTACTCCACGATGCGGTCCTTCACGTCGTCGAGGCCGGTGTGATCGGCGTCGAGCACCGCGCGGGCGCCGGCGATGTCGTACTCGTCATCGGTCCTGGTGTTCCAGGGGATGTCGAGGACCGTGTCGAGCCAGGTGCGGATCCAGCCGGTCTCCGGAGACTGGTCGGGCATCCGCTCCAGCCTGCCGACCTCCTTGAGCGCGGCCTCCCTGACCTGCTCCGGCAGGTCGGCCGCCTCGATGCGCGACCGGTAGTCCTCCTCCTCGTCGGAGGGCTCGCCGTTCAGCTCGGCCAGTTCCTTGCGCACCGCGGCGAGCTGCTGGCGCAGCAGGAACTCCCGCTGCTGCTTCTCCATGCCCTCCTGGACGTCCTTGCGGATGGTCTCGGCGACGTCCAGCTCGGCCAGATGGTCGCGGGCCCAGCCGACGAGCAGGTCCAGCCGCTCGGTGGGGTCGGCGGTCTCCAGCAGGAGCTGCTTCTGCGGCAGGGACAGCCAGGGCGCGTAACCCGCGCTGTCGGACAGAACGGCCGGATCGTCGATCTGGTTCACGGCGTCGACGACCTGCCAGGCGTCGCGCTTCTGCAGGATCGTCGTGGTCAGCGCCTTGTACTCCCTGGCGAGCTCCTCCGCCTTCGCTCCGGGGGTCACCCCCTCCAGCACCGCGGCCTCCACCCAGAGCGCCGCGCCCGGCCCGGTGGTGCCGGTGCCGACGCGCATCCGGTCCACCGCGCGGACCACGGCGGCAGGCTCGCCACCCGGCAGCCGTCCGACCTGCTCGATCACCGCCGACACCCCGACCGCGCCGTACCGGCCGTCCAGGCGGGGCACCAGGAGGACCGTGCTCTCGCCGCCGGCGCGCGCCGCGTCGACGGCCGCACGGACCTCGGCGGCCGACAGGTCGAGCGGAACCACCATGCCGGGCAGGACGACCGCGTCGTCCAGTGGGAGGACAGGAAGGATCTGGGTCATGAGCACTCCCGTAGGTTGAGTTATGTCGGCTCAACTAACAGGAGTCCGATGGTGTTCCCTCTTCTGCGTGTGTTCGCTGCGAGCGATCGTAATCGTGTAATCGGCCAGCCGGCCGGGCATCCCGCGCGCGACGATCCCGTCCCGATTTCAGCCGGCCGATCCGGGATGTTCACGTGCCGGTGGGACTCCGGTCCCGATGTGCGGGGACGATCCGGCCATGAGCGTCCCGCGTCCATCCGGCCTCTCCGTCCTCCTCGTACGCCGCGGATCCCTGCTGGTCGCGGCCGCCCTGGCCGTTCCCCCGCTCGCGGTCGCGTCTCCCGCCGTCGCCGTCCGGTCCTGCCCCGCGTTCCTCGCCGTGGCCGCGCCGTACGCGACCGTGGACGGGCACGCGCGCGCGGGAAGCGTCACCCTGTTCCGGGAGCGGCCCGGGCGGATGGAACCGGTCCGGGTGCTGCGCCAGGGCGCGTACGGGCTCGGGGACGCACCCGAGCGCGGCGACGCGTTCGGGTCGGCGCTCGCCCGAGGGGACTTCGACGGCGACGGCTGCGACGACCTGGCGATCGGCGCGTCCGAGGAGTTCCACGGCCCGCACGTCCCCGGCGCCGACGGCGCCGGCGTCGTCCACCTGCTGTACGGCACGCCGCGTGGGCTGAGGACGGCGGGCACGATGGACGTCACCCGCCTCGGCAGGTCGTACGGAACCGACCGGTTGGGTGCGGCGCTTGCCGCCGGCGACCTCGACGGGGACGGCGACGACGAGCTGGTCGTCGGGGCGCCCGGACTCGACGGCGGGGGCGGAATCGGGGTCTTCGGCATGAACGGTCGCCGCCCCGACGGGGAGGGCGTGCTGGTCACCCAGCCGACCCGGTGGGTCGGCCAGGACGCCGGCCAGACCGACCGGTTCGGTGCGGCGCTGGCGACCGGTGACTTCGACGGGGACGGCCGGGCGGAGATCGCCGTCGGCGCGCCCGGCGACGGGGGGCCGCGCGCAGGGTCGGGGGTGGTGACCGTGGTCGACCCGCGGCGACGGCGCGCCGGGGTCTTCACCCAGGAGAGCCCCGGTGTGCAGGGCGGCGGAGAGAAGTGGGACGCCTTCGGCGCCGCCCTCGCCTCCGGCGACTTCGACGCGGACGGGCGCGACGACCTGGCCATCGGCGTGCCCGGCGAGGACCTGACCCCGCTCGTGCGCGGCATGGACTACGGCGACGGCGCCGTCAACGTGTTGTACGGCTCCGGCCGGGGTCTGACCGGCATGCGCAGTGAGCTGTGGTCGCGGCGGGCCCTCGGCGGGAGGCCGCGCTACTCCGACAGGTTCGGCGCCGCGCTGGCGGCGGGCGACCTCAACGGGGACGGCGACGACGAGCTGGTGGTCGGCGTGCCGGGCGCGGGCGCGGTCCAGGTGATCGCGGGCACCCGGTCGGGTGGCCTGACCCGGCGGCACACCCTGCCGGTGCCGGCGGGAAAGGCCGCCGACGGGCACGGCGGTGATTTCGGCATGGCCGTACTCGTGCGTCGCGGCCGCCTGTTCGTGTCCGCCCCCGGGGCCGGAACCGTCACGCGGATCGGTACGGAGGCGGGGAAAGGGTCGTACACCGGTGTCCTGCCCCACGTCCGGGGCACGCTCAGCGGCGCCCGGCGGGACGCCCTGTTCGGCTACGCGCTCGCCTGATGGGCAGGCGCTTGTGCCAGGGCGTCTGTCCAGGGCGACTATTCCAGGGCGACTATTCCAGTGCGCTGCGTCCGGCGGGGACGCTGAACCGCGCCGACGTCCTCGCCGGAGCGCCGCGCCGGGACACGTACTCCAGGGTGCGGAACTCGGCCCGCAGTTCCTCCGGTGTGAGCCGGCACAGGATGTAGCCGCGCCGCTGGTCGATGTAGGAGATGTGCGGGTTCTCCCGCAGCATCTCGGCGATCCGGGCCTCGTCGCGGTAGCCGTCCCCGTCGCTGGATACCGACGAGGCGACGAGCTCGACCGCCGCGGCCGGCGCGTCCGGGTCGTCGAAGTCCTCGCGGAGCACGGCCGCGTGATGCATGTGCGCGTCGCCGGTGAGCACCACCGGATTCGCCGCGCCGCCGGCCCTGATGCCCCGGAGCAGCCTCGCCCGGTCGGCCGGATAGCCGTCCCAGCCGTCCATGTTCAGCTCCCTGCCCGGCCCCTCTCTGAGGTCACGCTGTGCCATCAGCACCTGCTGGCCGATCAGGTTCCACCGCGCCTCGGAGCGGGCGAGGCCGTCCAGGAGCCATCGGCGCTGCTCGTCCCCGAGGATCGTGCGCCGGTCGTCGAGCCGTTCGTCGCAGCCCGCGCGGGCGCCGTCCTGGCACGCCTGGTCGTCCCGGAACTGCCGGGTGTCGAGCAGATGGAAGGAGGCGAGGCCGCCCCAGGCGAGGCGGCGATTGACCCGGATGCGGGCGCCTGTCGGCACGCTCGACCGGCGCAGCGGCATGTTCTCGTAGTACGCCCGGAACGCGTGGGCCCGCCGCTCGTGGAAACCGGGGGCGCCGGTGCTCGACGCCGAGGCCGCCCAGTTGTTCTCGATCTCGTGGTCGTCGAGCGCGACCAGCCAGGGCGCCGCCCGATGGGCCGCCCGCAGGTCGGGATCGCTCTTGTACTGCGCGTGCCGCAACCGGTAGTCCGCCAGCGTCCGGCAGGTGCTCCCGGCGAAGGACCGTACGGAGCCGCTCACCGCCGTGTAGCCGTCCGGCGGGTACTCGTACATGTAATCGCCCAGGTGCACGACGAGGTCGGGCTCCTGCTCCGTCATCCGGCGGTAGGCGGTGAAGTGGCCGTGCTCCCAGTGCGCGCACGCCGCGACCGCGAACGTCAGGGGCGTCGTCCCCACGGGCGCCGTGCGGGTACGGCCGGCCGGCGAGACGTGCCCCTCCGCCCGGAACCGGTAGAAGTACTCCCGCCCCGGCGCGAGACCGTCCACCTCGACGTGGACGCTGTGCGCGGCCGCGGAGCGGGCGATCGCCGTACCGGACGCGAGGACCGCGGCGAACCGTTCGTCGGCCGCGAGCTGCCACTCGACCTCCACGGGGCGCGAGGGCATTCCGCCGAGGCCGTCGGGAGCGACGGGATCGAGGGCGAGCCGCGTCCAGAGGACGATGCCGTCCGTGGTGGGATCGCCGGAGGCGACCCCGAGCTCGAACGGATCACCGCGCAGCCTCCGGTAGGCCGTACCCGAGGACGCGGGGAAGGAGTCGGAGACGCGGGACCGGGCGGAGGCGCCGGCCGGCGCCGAGCCGGGAATCAGGCCGCCGGCCCCCGCCGCGAGCACCGTCAGGAATGCCCGTCGTGACGCGTTCCGCGCCGTCCGCCCGGACCCGTCCGGGTCCATGGACCCGGACGTCCGCGCGTGCCCGGCCTTCGTCAAGAACCGTCCGGTCTTCTTCATGAGCGTCCGGCTTCCGTCATGAGCATCCGGCTTCCGTCATGAGCATCCGGCTTCCGTCATGAGCATCCGGCTTCCGTCATGAGCGTCCGGTCTTCTTCATGAGCATCCGGCTTCTTCATGAGCGTCCGGCTTCCTTCATGAGCACAGTGCAACCGGTCCGGCCGACCTTCCGCCCGTCCCCCGGTTGCCCACCGGGAAACCGCCGATGAACAGTTCGGATGAACAGCCGACCTGGCGGCTCTCGGAGACGACGCCTACGGCCATGCGAGGAGCGGCTTCAGCTCCTCGCGGAGCGTCGGCACATCCCGGAAGAGCAGGCCGTGGATGCCCGCGGCCCGGGCGGCGGCGATGTTCTCGACGCGGTCGTCGACGAAGACCACGTCCGAGGCCGGCACGCCCAGCTTGTCGATCACCGTGAGATAGATCTCCGCCTCGGGTTTCACCATGCCCATGCGGCCGCTGTAGAAGCGCGGGCCGATCGGCGCCATGAACGGCAGCGGGTCGATCCCGTCGGCGACGCAGACCGGGGCGTTGGACAGCAGCGCCATCGGCACTCCCCGGCCCGCCAGCTCCTCGATCACCGCCGCGGTGTCCTCGTTGGGACGTGACCAGCTCGCCACGTCCAGCGTGACGGCCCGCTCGAGTTCGGCCCCGGCCACCGGCCTGCCGTACACGAACGACCAGTACGCCCCGGGGTCGAGGGCGGCGCGGTCGAAGTCGAGGCGGGCCGCCCAGTAGCGCTGCACGAACCCGGGCAGGCCGCCTTCGGGCGGGCCGTCCGGCGGCTCGGCCAGCCGGGCGACGTCCGCCTCGGCCTGGGGCAGCGAGATGACATTGCCGTAGTCGAAAAGAACAGTCTTCATGATCGTACGATCATAGCCCGCGTTAATTTCAGGACATGTACGGTTGGAGAAAGTCGTTGATCGCGCCGCAGCCGAGGTAGTTGCGCACGGTGTGGAAGTCGAGCGGGTCGATGTTGCAGGTCACGTCGAGTTCCACGCCCTCGAAGCAGCCGCGCAGGTCCGGCGGGATGGCCGCGATGTCGTCCTTGTCGGCGACGTTGATCCAGCGGCCGACGCCGGGCGGCCGGGCGCCCCGGCCGTTGGCGGGGGCGGGCAGCAGCCGCTCGAAGACGACGTCTCGCATGCCGAGCGGACTGCCCAGCGTGATCAGCAGGTCGACCGTCAGCTCCGGCTGCGCCCACAGCGCCTCGTACGTCACCACGCTGCCGAGCGAATGGGCGATCACCACTCGGGGCGCGCGTCGGCGGATCGTGTCTGCCACCGCGTCGCGGGCCCGGCTCCGCGGGGCGCCGCCCCCCAGATAGGCGGCGACCTCGGGACAGAAGTCCTCGGCGAAGCGCACCGCATGGGGGCCGAGGGAGTCCAGCAGCCACCCGGCCAGCCGGTGCGCGAGACCGGTCAGCGTCTCCCCGGCCAGGCCGCGCAGCCGCCCGTCCAGCTGGGCCGCCCAGTCGGCGAGCACGAGCCTGGCCGGAGTCTCCATCTGGCCTGCCGTCGTGCGCCGACCCGGCCGCTCCGGGTCGGCGGGGCGCAGGTGATGGGCGTAGTAGGCGATCTCGGAGAAGTACTCGCCGTTCTCCCGGCCGAGCCCCCTGCCCAGGTAGCGGTTCCACTTGACCCGCATGGCCTCGGCCGCGCCGCCCGGCGAGCCGCCGGCGTCCTCGTAGTAGCGGTACTTCCCGATGCCGTGGACTCCGACGATCACGCTCAAGCCGCCGCCTTCCCTCGCGCCGAATCCCGCGTCACTCTGCACCAGGGGGTGGACCGGGACAAGCTCAAGTCCGATTTGCGGTGATAAATGGCGAGCGCCAGCGGCTTTACGGGGATAAGTTGATTGAGCCGCGAACAGATCGACCCGATGTCTTGGTGGAGAGGGGGGATCATGCCAGGTCCGTTGTACGTCCGCGGCTCGGTCGTCATTCCGGAGGCCGAGCTCACCTGGCGCTTCTCGCGGTCGTCCGGCCCCGGCGGCCAGGGCGTCAACACCACCGACAGCCGGGTCGAGCTCGGCTTCGACGTGGCGGCCACGACCGCGCTGACGCCCGCGCTCAAGGCCCGCGCCCTCGACCGGCTCGCGCCCCGCCTCGTCGGCGGTGTGATCACCGTGACGGCCTCCGAGCACCGCTCGCAGCTGCGCAACCGTGAGGCCGCGCGGGCGCGGCTGGCCCACCTGCTGCGTGAGGCGATCGCACCGCCGCCGAAGAAGCGCCGCGAGACCAGGCCGTCCAAGGGCTCGATCGAACGGCGTCTCGCCGCCAAGAAGCAGCGATCCGACCTCAAACGCCTCCGCCGTACCCTCGACTGACGGATGGGGTGGAGATGCCCGGGGGTCAGACGAGGTCGACGAGGTCGGCCACGGAGTCGACGACCTGGGAGGGCCGGAACGGATAGCGGTCGATCTGGTCCTGCTGCGTGACCCCGGTGAGCACGAGGATCGTGTGGAGGCCCGCCTCCATCCCGCAGACCACATCGGTGTCCATCCGGTCGCCGATCATCGCGGTGCTCTCGCTGTGCGCGTCGATCCGGTTGAGCGCGCTGCGCATCATCATCGGGTTCGGCTTGCCCACGAAGTACGGCTCCACGCCGGTCGCCTTCGTGATCATCGCGGCTACCGCGCCGCACGCGGGCAGCGATCCCTCGTGCGAGGGTCCGATCGGGTCGGGATTGGTCGCGATGAACCGCGCGCCGTTCTCGATCAACCGGATCGCCCGGGTTATCGAGGTGAAGCTGTAGGTCCTGGTCTCGCCGAGCACGACATAGTCAGGATCCAGATCCGTCAGGACATAACCGCATTCGTGCAGCGCGGTGGTGAGCCCCGCCTCGCCGATCACGTAGGCCGAGCCCTCCGGCCGCTGATCGGCCAGGAACTGGGCGGTGGCCAGGGCCGAGGTCCAGATCGCGTCCGGCGGCACCTCCAGGCCCGCGGCGCGCAGCCGTACGGACAGGTCCCTCGGCGTATAGATGGAGTTGTTGGTCAGCACGAGGAACCGTTTGCCCGACTCGCGCAGCCGCTTGATGAACTCGTCCGCTCCCGGCACCGGGTGCCCCTCGTGAACCAGGACGCCGTCCATGTCGGACAGCCACGACTCGATCGGCCTGCGCTCGCTCATGGGTCCAAGGATGGCAGCTCCGGTGTGTACCAGACGAATCAGACAGAACACATCCGATGGAATTTTCGCCGCATTCCCCGGGTTGCCGCGACCATGAGCATGGACAACATCCGCGGCCTGCCGCGCGGGACGGCCACGGTGCCGCTGTCGATCCTCGAACTCGCGACCGTCGGCGAGGGAGGCTCCCCGGCCGAGGCGCTCGGCGTCGCCACCGAGCTGGCCCGGCGCGCCGAGGAGTGGGGCTATCACCGCATCTGGGTGGCCGAGCACCACGGGATGCCCGGGGTGGCGAGCTCCTCGCCCGCCGTGCTCATCGCGCACCTGGCCGCGGCCACCCGCACGATCCGGATCGGCTCCGGCGGGGTGATGCTGCCCAACCACGCCCCGCTGGTGATCGCCGAGCAGTTCGGCACCCTGCACGCGCTGCATCCGGGCCGCATCGACCTCGGCCTCGGCCGCGCCCCGGGCACCGACATGGCCACGGCGAACGCGCTGCGCCGCTCGGCCGAGGTGAACCCCGACGACTTCCCGCAGCAGCTCGACGAGCTGACCCGCTTCCTCGACGGCTCCTTCCCGCCGGGTCACCCGTACGCGAAGATCCAGGCCGTGCCGCGCGGGGCCGACCGGCCACCGATCTGGCTGCTCGGCTCCAGCGGGTTCAGCGCACGCCTGGCCGGGCTGCTCGGGCTGCCGTTCGCCTTCGCCCATCATTTCAGCGCGGCCAACACCGAGCCCGCTCTCGAGCTGTACCGCTCCTGTTTCCGGCCCTCGGAGGTGCTCGCCGAGCCGTACGCGATGATCGGCGTGTCGGCCGTCGCTGCCGACACCGAGGCGGAGGCGCTGCGGCAGGCGATGGCCGGCGCGCTGTCCTGGCTGCGCCTGCGCTCGGGCCGGCCCGGCCGGATGCCCACCCCCGAGGAAGCCGAGGCCTACCCCTACAGCCCGCCGGAGCTGGAGTTCGTCCGCGAACGACTGTCCACGGTCGTGTACGGCGACGCCGAGCGGGTGCGGGCCGAGCTGGACGAGCTGCGCGGCCGCACCGGCGCGGACGAACTCATGATCACCACCCAGGTGCACGGCGGCGCCGCCCGCCTGCGCAACTACGAGCTGATCGCCAAAGCGTACGGCATGCCGTAGATCCGGATCTTAGAGTTCGACGTGTGAACGGTCCCCACGCGTCCGCCCCGCCCCTGCTCGACGAGCTCGTACGGCTCGCGCCGCCGGGCGCGCGGACAGCCGGTCCCGTGACCGTGCTGAAGGAGACCCGGGTGCTGGTGGTCCGGGTCGGCGACGTCGTCGTCAAGGCCCACCCGCCGGAGACCGACGAGGCGGGACTGCGCGCCAGGCTGGCGGCCGTACGGCGGCTGCCCGAGATCATGCTCACCCCGCTCGCGCTGCACCGGCTGGACGGCGATCCGCCGCACGGGGGACGGCTCGTCACGATCTGGCCGGCGGGCGTGCCCCTGACCCCCGACGATCTGGACGGAACCGGCCCCGGGCCCCACGACGGCGGCGGAACGCCGTGGGAGAAGGGCGGGCGGCTGCTCGCCCGGTTGCACGCCCACGCCCCGCCGGCCGGGCTACCGCCGGCGGGCGGGCCCGCCAGGGTGGCCAGGGCCGTCGCCGGGCTCGCCGAGGTGGACGCTCCCGCCCGGGTCCTCGCCCCGATCCGGGAGGCGTACGCCGCGCTGCCGCGAGGGCCGGGGCGGTCGCCGCGGCTGACGCACGGCGACTGGCATCTCGGCCAGCTCGTCGTGCATCGGGGCCGCTGGCTGCTCATCGACCCCGACGACCTCGGTGTGGGCGACCCGGCGTGGGATCTGGCCCGCCCCGCCGCGTGGTTCGCCGCCGGACTGCTGGAGCCGGCGACCTGGGAGCGCCTCCTGTCCGCCTACCTCGCCGCGGGCGGCACCGCCGTGTCCGCCCGCGATCCGTGGCGGGAACTCGACGTGCCGGCCCGGGCGTTGACGATCCAACTGGCCGCGACGGCAGTGGCGACGGCGGCGAGGGCGGGCGAACCCCTCGACGACGTGGCCGCGGCGATGCTGTCCTCGTGCGAGAGGATCGCGGCGGCCGGCAGGTGACGGATCGACCACTCAGGGAGACGCAGTTGATGGAGTGCCCGAAGTGCCGCGGCAACATGCGGACGTACGAGCGCAACGGTGTCCACATCGAGCAGTGCGACAACTGCCGGGGGATCTTCCTTGACCACGGCGAGCTGGAGGCGCTGACCCGGCTGGAGTCCCAGTGGGCGCAGCAGAACTACGCGCCCCCGCCGCCCGCCCCCGGCGGCCCGGCCTGGGGCGCGCCGCACCACGGGCACTACGGACACCGCCGCCAGCGCAGCTGGGTGGGCATGCTGTTCTCCAGCTGAGTCATGTGTCCGTCAGCCCCTCCGGCCCCACCGTCAGCCACCTGGTGATCCCGATGGACTCCAGGAACGGCAGATCGTGGGCGGCCACGATCAACGCGCCGCGATAGGCCGACAGCGCCTGCGCGAGCACCCGGACGCTGGCCAGATCGAGGTTGTTGGTCGGCTCGTCCAGCAGCAGAAGCTGCGGGGCGGGCTCGGCCAGCAGGAGCGCGGCCAGCACTGCGCGGAACCGCTCCCCGCCCGACAGCGTGCCCGCCGCCCGCTCGGCCCGGTCGCCGCGGAACAGGAACCTGGCGAGCCCGGCCCTGATCGCGTTCACCGACGCCGCCGGGGCGACGGCCCGCACGTTGTCGACCAGGCTCAGCGAGTCGTCGAGCACGTCGAGCCGCTGCGGCAGACAGCGCACGGGAACCCCGGCCCTGACCGTCCCCTCCACCGGCGGGATCTCTCCCGTGATCGTGCGGAGCAGCGTGGTCTTGCCCGCCCCGTTACGTCCGAGCAGCGCGATCCGCTCGGGTCCCCCGACGATCAGGTCGCCGACGGGGCCGGCGGCCGTACGGACGCCGTCGAGGACGAGGACCGTGCGGCCGGCCGGGACCGTCGTGGCGGGCAGCTCCACCCTGATCTCCGAGTCGTCGCGGACGGCATCCTCCGCCTCGGCCAGCCGCTCGCGCGCCTCCGACAGTTTCTCCTCGTGCATGGTGCGGTGCTTGCCCGCCGACACCTGGGCCTGCCGCTTGCGCTCCTGCATGATGATCTTCGGCTCGCGTTTGTTCTCGTACATCTTGTTGCCGTACCGCGTCCTGCGCGACAGCTTGGTCTGCGCCTCGACCAGCTCGCGCCGCTGGCGGCGCACGTCGCCCTCGGCGGCCCGGACCGCGCGCTCGGCGGCCTCCCTCTCGACGGCCAGCACCTCCTCGTACTCGCTCAGCGTGCCGCCGAACGTCCGTGCGGCCGGCAGGTCGGCGATCTGGTCGACCAGTTCGAGCAGCGCCCGGTCGTGGCTGACCACGACCAGCGTCCTCGTCCAGGACGAGACGGCGTCGTACAGCCGCCGTCTGGCGTCCAGGTCGAGGTTGTTCGTCGGCTCGTCGAGCAGGAGGATCTCCGGTTCGGCGAGGAACCGCGCGGCCAGCCCGACCAGCATCGTCTCTCCGCCGGAGAGCGTGGCGACCGTCCGGTCGAGGTCCACCTCGCCGAGGCCGAGCCGGTCGAGCTCGGCGCGGGCGCGCTCCTCGACGTCCCAGATCACCGCGTCGAAGTTCGCCTCGCTGAGATCCCCGCGCTCGATCGCGTGCAGGGCCCGCCGGGCGGGGGTGATCCCGAGCAGGTCCGCGACCGTACGGCTCGCGCCGAGCGGCAGGTTCTGCGGCAGGTAGCCGACGCCGCCGGTCACGCCGACGGCGCCGGCCGAGGGGGTCAGCTCCCCGGCGATGATCCTGAGCAACGTCGACTTTCCCGACCCGTTGGCCCCGATGAGCCCGGTGCGGCCGGTGCCGAATGCGAATCGGAGGTCCTCGAACACGGCGGTGCCATCGGGCCAATGAAAGGACAAGTCCGTACAGACGATTGAAAAAGACGCAGAAGACATGGGCGGCTCCCCGGATGTGGGCGGTGACGACGGATATGCGCGTGGAGACACCGCGGGCACAGGCCGGGAATCGGGACGCCGCGAGGAAGGGTCCTGAGGTCGCTGCGCCGGGCCACCGGCAGGGCGGTGGTCGAGCGCGGTGTCATGACCTCAGAGCTTCAACGAACCCTCCGGGAGCAGGCGGCAGGACACGAGCCAGGTTAAATGGGCGACGGCCGGGGACGCCACTCATTTATCGCGGCCGACACGCCGGCGCGGCGCCGGATTGTGGCCGCATTACGAGGGGGAGATAAATGGCTACCCCCGCTGCACCGGCGTACGGAATCAGGAGTAAGGTAACGCTCGCCTAAGTTAGGTCAGGCTTACCGGCTCTCAGAGGGGGCACCGTGTTCGCGAGCTACCTGATCGGTCTGCGCGAAGGCCTGGAGGCGGCCCTCGTCGTCTCGATCCTGGTGGCCTTCCTGGTGAAGAGCGACAGTCGTGACCGGCTTCCGCTCGTATGGGCCGGGGTGGGCGCCGCACTCGCGCTGTCGATCGGGTTCGGCGCACTGCTCACCTTCACCGCCACGCACCTCTCCGCACAGCGGCAGGAGCTGTTCGACGCCGTCACCTCCCTCGCCGCGACGGTCTTCGTGACCTTCATGGTGTTCTGGATGCGTTCGGCCGCACGGCGGCTGTCCGGCGAGCTCCGCCAGAAGCTGGGCGAGGCCCTCCGGCTCGGCGCGACCGCGGTCGCCGTGGTCGCCTTCCTCGCCGTCGCGCGGGAAGGGCTGGAGACCGCGCTGCTGTGGTTCGCCGCGGTGCAGGGCGCGACCACCAGCGCCAGCCCGCTGATCGGCATCACCCTCGGGCTGCTGACCGCCGTCGCGATCGGCTGGGGACTGTACCGCAGCGCCCTGCGGATCAACCTCACCAGGTTCTTCACCTGGACCGGGCTGCTGCTGATCCTCGTCGCCGCGGGCATCTTCAAGTACGGCGTGCACGACCTGCAGGAGGCGGGCGTGCTGCCCGGGCTCGCCACCCACGCCTTCGACATCAGCGGCGTGCTCGACCCCGGAGCCTGGTACTCGACGCTCCTCAGCGGCATGTTCAACATCACCCCGCAGCCGAGCGTGCTGGAGACCATCGCCTGGGTGGTCTACGCGGTGCCGGTCCTCTTCTTCTTCCTGAGGTCCTCCGGCCGGACGCCCGCTGCCCCCGTGCCCACACAGGCCCAGCAGGCCGTCTGATCCGGAATTCACGGAGTCCACATGCGCACCCCCATAGCCGCGGCCGCGGCCGCACTCGCCCTCGCCGGCCTCGCCGCCTGCTCATCCGAGACGTCCTCAGGGGCGGACGGCGACGCCGCGGACAAGAAGATCACTGTCGCGGCCACCGACACCGCATGCGCGGTCGGCACGGCCGAGCTGCCCGCCGGCACCTCGACGTTCACCGTGACCAACAACGGCAGCAAGGTCACCGAGTTCTACGTCTACGCGGCGGGCGACCGGGTGATGGGCGAGGTCGAGAACATCGTCCCCGGCCTGACCCGCGACATGGTCGTCGAGCTCCCGCCCGGGTTGTACGAGACCGCCTGCAAGCCCGGCATGATCGGCAAGGGCATCCGCAACCCGCTCAAGGTCACCGGCGAGCACAGGCCGCTGACGCAGGACGCGCAGCTCGCCGCGGCGGTCGCCGGCTACAAGCGCTACGTCAAGAGCCAGTCGGACACGCTGCTCGTCAAGACGAAGGAGTTCGCCGAGGCCGTCAAGGCCGGCGACATCGACAAGGCCAAGCGGCTCTTCCCCGTGGCGAGGACGTACTGGGAGCGCATCGAGCCGGTGGCGGAGATCTTCGGCGACCTCGACCCGGCCATCGACGCCCGGGAGAACGACGTGGCCGAGGGCGAGGAGTGGACCGGATTCCACCGCATCGAGAAGGACCTGTGGGTCGACAAGGACATCAGCGGGGACGGACCGCTCGCCGACAAGCTGATGACCGACGTCACCACCATCGTCGAGAAGGCCAACGCGACCGAGCTGTCGCCCGTGCAGCTCGCCAACGGCGCCAAGGAGCTGCTCGACGAGGTCGCCACCGGGAAGATCACCGGTGAGGAGGACCGCTACTCCCACACCGACCTGTGGGACTTCGACGCCAACCTGCAGGGCAGCAAGGCCGCCGTCCAGGCGCTGCGGCCGGTGCTGGAGGAGCGGGCGCCCGACCTGGTGAAGACGCTCGACGCGAAGTTCGCTGCGGCGGAGCAGGCCCTGGAGCGGCACCGGTCCGGCGACGGCTGGCGGCTGCACACCGAGCTGTCCAAGGACGACCTGCGCCTGCTGTCCGACGCCATCAACGCCCTGGCCGAGCCGATCAGCAAGGTGGCCGCGGTGGTGGCCAAGTGAGCGGACGGACCGGCGAGGCGCCGGGCGAGGAGCGCGGCGGGCAGTCCGGCGAGATAAGCCGCCGCAGGCTGTTCGGCCTGGGGGCTGCGGGCGTGGCCGCGGCCGGTGCCGTCGGCGCCGGAGCTTTGGCCGCAGGCTCGCTGGGCGGCGACTCGACCACCGTGGCGAGCGGCGAGTCGCCGGTCTCCGAGGCCGTCCCGTTCTACGGCCCCCACCAGGCGGGCATCGTCACCCCCGCCCAGGACCGGCTGCACTTCGTCGCGCTCGACGTGACCACCACCAAGAAGGCCGAGCTCGTCGAGCTGCTCCAGGAGTGGACGGCGGCCGCCGCCCGGATGACCCAGGGCAAGGACGCCGGCACGTTCGGCGCCCTCGGCGGCGACCCGCAGGCCCCGCCCGACGACACCGGCGAGGCCCTCGGCCTGCCCGCCTCCGGTCTCACGCTCACCATCGGCTTCGGCCCGTCGCTGTTCGACAAGCGCTTCGGCCTCGCCGACCGCAGGCCACCCGCACTGGCCGACCTGCCCTCCTTCCGCGGCGACGCGCTGATACCGGAGATCTCGGGCGGCGACATCTGCCTCCAGGCCTGCGCCCATGACCCCCAGGTGGCCGTGCACGCGATCAGGAACCTGGTCCGGATCGGGTTCGGCAAGGTGTCGGTCCGCTACTCCCAGCTCGGCTTCGGCCGTACGTCCTCGACCTCTCGCGCCCAGGCGACGCCGCGCAACCTGATGGGCTTCAAGGACGGCACCGCCAACCTCAAGCTCGAGGACACCGAGATGCTCCGCGAGCACCTGTGGGCCGCCCCCGGAGACGGCCCGGCCTGGATGGACGGCGGCGCCTACCTGGTCACCCGTAAGATCCGCATGCACATCGAGACCTGGGACCGCGCCCCGCTGGCGGAGCAGGAGGCCATCTTCGGCCGCGACAAGGGCGTCGGCGCGCCGCTCACCGGGAAGGCCGAGTTCGACGAGCCGGACTTCGCCAGGACCGGCCCCGACGGCAGGCCCGTCATCCCCGACGACTCGCACGTACGGCTCGCCCACCCCTCCGTGCACGGCGGCGCCCGCATCCTGCGCCGCGGCTACAACTACGTCGACGGCTCCGACGGCCTGGGCAGGCTCGACGCCGGGCTGTTCTTCATGGCCTACCAGCGCGATCCGCGCAAGCAGTTCGTCCCGATCCAGCGGGCGCTGGCCGCCAAGGACTCGCTGAACGAGTACATCAAGCACGTCTCCAGCGGTGTCTTCGCCTGCCCGCCGGGGCTCGCCGACGCCGGCGACCACTGGGGCCGCACGCTTCTCGCCTGACCCCGCTCAGTTCCCGCCCAGGTGAATACCGAGAGCGACCAGCAAGCGCCAGACGTCGGTCGACGGATCACGCTGGGAGATCGGACAGTCCAGGGCGTGCCCGGATCGGGCCGCCCACTCCTGAGTGGACCATGGTCCGGCATCACGTCCGACCGGCTCCGTCTTGGCATGGGCCGGGGTGCAGCGACCGGCGGCGCAGGAGGCCACCAGGCCCCGGGCATGCGCCACCGCACTGCCCTCCCGCCCTTTCAGGGCGTCGCGTCGCGCCCCCTTAACGCTCTTGTCACCCCTCTTGTCGTAGTCCTTGAAGGCGTCCGTGGCCTGCCGTAACTTCTCCACCACAATCTTGCTGCTGCCGCTCTGTGCCCCGGTGAGCATCTGAAAGTGCAGCAGCAGCCACAGGTCGAACGACGGATGCGAGAAGGCGAACTCGATCCCTGATGCGGCTGCTGCCTTCACCGCCTGCGGGATTTCGTGATGGCTGTCACGGTCGAAGAGCGCCCACGCCTCATCTTCGGCAGCGGCTTCTCGTACGGCTTCGACAACCTTGGCCGGGGTCATCCCGTTCTTGCGGTACACCGGCTGGATCCGGAAAGGCCGTCTCCCGTCATCACCATCGCCGAACTGCTCGTTCAGGTAACGGAGATAGTCCGGCTCGGTGGATTCGCCCTCACAGGCCACATACATCACTCTCACCTCGCGGGAGAGCGCGCCGGATCTCCGTACCAGCGGGCGCTCGTCATCCAGGCCGCCCCGTCTTCTCCGCCTGCTCACGCCGTCGTCTTCGCCTCCTGCCAGGACAGCTCTTGGGCGATCTCCCCCGCGGTGACTCGGGGGACCCCACCATACCGACCGCGCAGGTAGCCGCGCTCGAGGTTCTCCTCCTTCCGCGGCTTCGCCTCCGTCAGCGGGTACAACTCCGTTTCCCCGGAACGTTTCTTGGCCGTGATCCACACCTGATCACGGCTCAGCGGGCGATCGAGCACCGCGCTACCCAACAGGGTCGCGTCGTGCGTGGTGAAAATGAGCTGCGCACCCCGCGGATTAGACGTGGGATCTTGGAAGACCCGGACGACCTCGGCGGCGAGGGTTGGATGCAGGCTGGAGTCCAATTCATCCACCAGGAGAACCGAACCCTGCTCCAGTACGGTGAGCATCGGCCCCAGGAAAGTGAACCAGGCATGCGTGCCCAGGGACTCTTCCGTACGGAAGTCGAGCGGCATCTCCCCACCATCCGGTGTGCGGTGCCACAACCTGATCTTGCCGGTCTCCGGATCCATATCGAGACGGGTGACACCCAAGTCAGCTGATCGCAACAGCCGTACTATCCGCCGGTGATAGTCCTGTGCCCGAACTGGATGGACCAGGAGGTTCTCGGTCATCCCCAGCTGGGCACGGGAGTTCCTTCCCGATGTCATCGGCCACAGGTCGTTGACGAACCATCGATGTATCAGCGACAACTGGGGATCGTTGAGGGTGGCGCCGACGGACAGGAACAAGGCATTGGGGCGAGTCAGCTTGACCAAAGCCTCACGCTCCCCCTTGTATCCCTCCCCCTTGAAGACGAACTCGCCTCCCTGAGATGCCGGCCGGTCCGCCTCCCGGTCGAACCAGACATTGCGGCGACCATGCGGGTACGCATGGAGCCACTCAGCCTCAATTCGCTCGTCTGACAGCTCGAAGCCGTAGGTGTAGCGGACAGGAGTCCGCCCCAGTACGAGGTCCACTTCGAACAGGCTTGTCTCTTCCCTGCATGCCGGATCGAGCTTGAACGGCTCTCGAGGGACCGTCTCCGGTGTTTTGCCCCAGTCAGCGAACGAGTCCCGTACCGCGTCACGCATGAGCCGGAAGCCATCGAGCAGATTGGTCTTCCCCGACGCGTTGGCTCCGAACACCCCCAGCACGGGCTGCACCGTGACATCGCGCCCCCGGTGCCGCAGACCGGTCTCACGCGCTGTCCCCTCGTCGAACTCGGTGGCGATCAAAGACAGTTCGTGTTCGTCCCGAAAGGACCGGTGGTTGGCCATCCGAACGCGGATCAGCACGCGCGACCTCCCATGGATCGGCTCTTGCCAGCCTGTCATTAGGCTATTGGCGCAGTAATCCTGCGCTAGACAGCCTATGGTGCCCACATCTGGGACGCCACTTTGTCGCATGTGCCAGCGTTCCCCGCGCACGCATCCCCGCGTCCGCGGGGAGACCAGGGCGGGGACCATCCCCGCGTACGCGGGGAGCACAGTAGGTGGTGCTGGTGCCGCGCTTTGTGTCGGTGGGACCATCCCCGCGTGCGCGGGGAGCACTGTTCACCAACCCGACCCGGGCCGCGCACACCGGGACCATCCCCGCGTGCGCGGGGATGGTCCCTATGAGACGCCCGAACAGCGTCCCGGTTTACTGTGCTCCCCGTGCACGCGGGGATGGTCCCTTCGCGTTCATTTTTGGGGTATGGCGAGAAGTGTGCTCCCCGCGCACGCGGGGATGGTCCCAAGGGGGTATGCGCCGCCGCGATCCTCCTCGGGTGCTCCCCGCGCACGCGGGGATGGTCCCAAGGGGGTATGCGCCGCCGCGATCCTCCTCGGGTGCTCCCCGCGCACGCGGGGGTGGTCCCCACGAGTCGGTGCCGGCGAACGTGCCGGCCATGTGCTCCCCGCGCACGCGGGGAAGGTTCGGCGCGTTGGCGGAACCCGATGGCCGAGGAGACTCCCCCGGTGTCGGACCGTTTTGACGGTGGGCTGACTTACGCTACTGGCGTGGTCAGGGCTGTGGTGTTCGACATTGGCGAGACGCTCGTCCGCGACGATCGGTACTGGGGATCGTGGGCGGACTGGCTGGGCGTGCCCCGCCACACGCTGTCGGCTCTCGTCGGCGCGGTGACAGCCCTCGGGCTGGACAACGCGGAGGCCATCCGGCTCATCCGGCCCGGCATTGATGTACATGCGGCCCGCCGGGAACGTGACGAATCCGGGCAGGGCGAATTCTTGGATGAGACCGATCTGTATCCCGACGTACGACACGGGCTGCAGGCGCTTCGGGATCTGGGACTGCGCGTCTGCGTCGCTGGAAACCAGACGACCAAGGCGGGCGAGCTGCTGCGCGGGCTGCATCTTCCCGTCGATGCCATCACCACGTCAGAGGAGTGGGGGGTGGCGAAACCGGACTCGGCGTTCTTCGATCGTGTTGTCGAGTTGGCCGGGGTGCCTCCGGAGGAGACGGTATACGTCGGCGATCATCCTGCCAACGACGTCGTCCCGGCGAGGGCAGCGGGTTTGCTGACCTGCCTTATCCGGCGGGGCCCCTGGGGGCGCTTATGGGGCGACGACCCTTCCGTGCCCGCCGACTGGCGGATTAGCAGCTTGGCCGAACTACCCGCTCTCCTCTCCAGGACCGGACGAAGCCCCCGTGTCTACCCCAAGGAAACCTGACGGCGGCCCGGGAGGGCGCATCGCCGCGCTGCGCAGCGCGCGTCACATGACGCAGGCCGACCTCGCCCACGCCGCCAGCGTTTCACTCAGCATGATCCGGAAGCTGGAGCAAGGGGTCCGCAAACCGAGCGACGATATGCTCGACGCCATCGCAGCAGCTCTGAATGTTGATCCATCTCGGCTGTTGAACGGCACCGATCGCCGTGACGGCAGGGTCCATGACTCGATCCCACTGCTCCGGAAAGTCATCACCACCTGCGACTTTCCCAACGACGGCCCGGTACGCCCCCTGCCGCAACTGCAGGCTGCCGTAGATGAAGCGGTGCGGTGGCGCTTGGAAGCCCAGTACGTCCGGCTGTCACACGTGCTTCCCGACCTGCTCACGGAGCTCATTCGCGGGCTACAGACGGCCTCTAACCTCGCACCGCTGCTGGTAGCCGCCTATCGCGCAGCCGACGCGGTCGCCTTCAAGTACGGGTATCTGGACCTGTCAGCCCGGCTCATCGACTTGATGTGCGACGCCTCCGCGCTCACCGAAGACCCTCTCCTTGCAGCCTCGACAGGTTACGTGCGCACGGAGATCTTCTTCGCCACGAACACCTATCGTGCGGGGTTGCGAGCGCTTGAATCCGAGATCGCTCGCCTGCCGGCCCGGGAGGGCAAGGATCCCCAACACTTGGGCGTACTGGGGGCACTGCACATGCGAGCGGCCGTCGTCGCGGCACGCGGGGGCCAGACCGAGGCCACACTGAGCCACCTCGGCGAGGCCAGGCGACTCGGCGACGCGGTTCGCGAGGGCATCTACTACGGGACGGCCTTCGGGCCGGACTCCGTGCGCATCCACGAGGTGTCAGTCGCCGTCAGCCTCGGAGACCCGCACCTCGGGCCCGCTCTCGATCTCGCGAAAACATGGACACCCCCCGCCGGGATACCCGCCGAACGCCGCAGCGGCTTCTTCATCGAGCTCGCGCGGGCGCAGTTGTGGGCCGGTATGAGGGATGCGGCCTTCGAGTCGCTGCGGGCCGCTCGCCTTATCGCGCCCCAGCACACGCGGGAGCACCGGTGGGTCCGTGAGGACATCGAGACCTTGCTGCGGCTCAACCGCGCCAGCAGTGGAGCACTCGCCGGCTTCGCCGATTGGCTCGGAGTAACTTAAATAATACGATCAGTGACACTTGCTGTGTCACTTCACGACCGCTCCACCCACCAGCATGAGGGACGTCCAAGCCCGTCACGCAGGTCAGGATCGAGATAACCACCGCCTGCGTGAAAGCGGGTCCGCCTGTCGCGGCCACGACCAGACGGACCCTCATCAGGAGGTGAGCCCTGACTATGAAGAACGATAGAGCGACTTTCCCCGGCGCGGCGTTCGCCGGGTGGAGGATCATGCGGAGCGATGAGGGGCGGTTGTGGGCGTCGCGGGAGCGGCCGTTCCCCGTGGCCGCCGAGGCGGCGGGGGCCTGCCGTACAGTCGACGCCGATGATCTTCGCGAGCTGGGCCTGGCCATCTCCGCACAGGAAAGCCTTGCCGAGCAGACGACCCCGGAGCAGGAGAACGTGACCGAGCAGGTGAGCGCGGCCGACTCGGCGGCAACGGCGTGAGCGTCTCTCGGTCGGACGATCCGGGCAAGCTTCCCCCGTCCTGTCTTGGTCTGCATCTTCCGCCAGAGCAGCCCGATTGCGTGCGGCTGCGATGGCTACCGGACACGCGGCGGACGACGTACGCGCGGGTCGTCCAGCACACGTGTGACGACTGCGTGCCCGTGTCGTACGAGCTGTGCACCGCAGGCGGGCTGATGTTCATCCGCCGGACCGACCGCACCCGCGGAGCCAAGCCCGAGGTACGCGAGACCGAGCGGCTGATCACCTCCCGGGCACAGGTGATGTGGCGAGACCTGCTGCTGGGAATTGCCCGCTGAGCTGCGCGGTCACATGTCTATTTGCCCTCATCCGCGCACGTACGAGGAGTAGATCGAGAAGTAGAGCCCCCAGACAGAAAGGGTGCGGCGGATGGTCCCATGCCCGCATACATTCTGTCCCGTGGGCTCCAGTGCTCCCCGCGCACGCGGGGATAAGCCCTCCCTTTCAGTCCAGTCGGGACTCGTAGACGGCGCGGGCCTTCTCGATGAGGTCGAGGTGGTCGCGGAGCTGGGAGCGGGTCCGCAGGCGGGCGTGGTCCCGGATGAGGGCTTCGAGCAGGTCCAGCCAGTGCAGGCACCACTGGACGTCCTCTGGCCGGGCGACGTGCCGGCCCGCAACGTCGAGATAGACCGGGCTCGTGTGCGCGAACGCTGCCCGGTACGGCGAGCGAGGGTGACGGCCGCCAGAAGCGACGGCAACGACATATGTGGGCTCGCCGACGACCAGGGATGTGGTCAGCTCGCCGCCGGGGCCTTCGGCGATCGGGCCGTCGGCCGTACGGATCTCCACGCGCTCGACCTCCGGCCCGACCGTGCGGGCCGTCACCGTCACCCGGTCGCCCGGCAGGGGCTCCAGCGTGTCGCCCGGCTCACGCCCTTCCACCGCCAGCTCCAGCCACGGCCCGGTGGTGGCGAAGGTACGGCCCCGCCGTACGGCACGGGCGAAGCTCTCCGCCGACAGGGGCCCGTCGAGCCGGGCGTAGACCCGCTCCCAGCCGGGCGGGCTGGAGACGGTGTCCTGCCGGGTGAAGGAGAGCATGGTGTCGGTCCCGGCCAGCGCGGCGAGGCGGACGCCCGCGCCGAGCAGCCGCCGATAGACCTCGACCGTGCCCGGCGGGTCGTCGAGGTCCGAGAAGTGCAGCAGCTCCATGCCGTCCACCAGGCCGAGCGCGGCGTCGACCACCAGGGCACGCGACGAACAATTTCGCCTGCCTTCCCCGATGATGTCCTCCGGCGACGACACCGGGCCGTGGAAGGGATGGGCGTAGCCGAGCACGGCGTGCGGTTCCCGCAGCTCACCGCAGGCGACACCGCTAGGCGGCCAGTCGGCGTCCTTACCGAAACCCGTGTGGTAGATCGCGGGTGGACCGGCCACGGCGAACGCGTGCACGTGTCCGAGCAGATCGTTCCGATACTCCACCCCCATGCGGGCGATGTGCGTGGCGTCCGACCAGGGCAGGTCACGGCCCGCCCAGTGCTCAAGGGCCTCGCTGTCGTAGACCCTCGCACCTGACACGTTGCCCGCGACGAGGTTGAGCACGTGCAGGTCCTCGCCGTGCTGGGCGGCCGCCGCCTGGACCGGCTCGGCCACCAGGTCGCCGGCCCAGTTCATGTGGACGTGCAGGTCGGCGCCGTACCAGCCGCGGGCGGCCGCGTCGTAGAGCCGCTCCGGGGTGAGCTCGACGAGCGTCTCGCGCCACGGCTCGGGCACGACGACGGTCTCGGCCGTGCCGTACTCCATGCCCCGCGTCACGCGGATGGTGACGGGCTCGGCGGGCACGTCCAGCGTGATGTCGTCGCCGTGGAAGAACGGCGTGTCCGAGTTGTCGCGGCGCGGCGGCGCGCAGTCCGGATACCAGCCCTGGCCGCCCTCCGTCATCACCGTCCAGCGGCAGGGGAAGCCGGCGCGCAGGCGGATCCGAGCGGGCACGGCCGGCCGGCTCAGCGGAGACAGGTCGACGGCCCGGCCGTCCACGGTCAGGGCCGTGTCGGTCGTGATGTCCAGCAATCGCGCTCCGCCCGCCCCGATCTCGTACGGCACGCCGTCGGCGACGACGGTGACCGGGCTCTCCAGGACGGAGTCGACCAGCAGGACGACCGGAAGCGGCGTGGGCGACAGCCGTACGAGCGGCGTGCCCGCCTCCAGCCGGCGCCCGTCCGGGGTCAGCCGTAGCACGCTCAGGCCCCTGGGGACCTTTCCGCCGATCGCGTCGCGGAACGCCGCGTCGAGATCCGCCGTGTCCATCCGCATCCGGGCCGTCTCGTCGGGGAATCGCAGATGGCTCATGACCGTCACGTAGGTCAGCGGGGGTTCGCCCCAGGTGATCCCGTGTTCGGCCAGCAGTGCCCGGTACTCCCCCAGCGCCCGCGCCACCGGCGGCGGCAGCATCGGATCGTGACGCATTCGCACCTCCCGTAAGTCAGGGACCTCGGCCGAACGCTCGCGCCGAGCCCCCTCCCCTCGATAGCGCGCACATCGTCACACGATTGGCCGCGGAGAAAAGTGCAATCATGCATTGTGCGCCCCACGGGTAGCGAAAACCCCCACCGGGGTAGAAAGCCAATCTCCCAGTGGGGGCAAGTTCACCACCGAAGCGCTCTCTGCTAGACGTTCTCCTCGAAGAAGGCGGCCAGGAGGCGGTCGGCGGCGAGCGAGGGGGTGAGGCCGCCGTCGAGCACCTGGGCCTCGACCTCGGCCGCTATCGGAGCCGCACGCTCCGTCAACCGGGAGAGCAGGCGGTCCCTGGCCAGCGACCAGGTCCACTCGACCTGCTGGCGGCGCCGTCTGGCGGACAGGTCGGTCTCCTCCTGGTGGCGTACGACCTGTGCCCACAGCTCGGCGAGACCGGCGCCGGTGAGCCCGCTGCAGGTCAGCACGGGGGTGTGCGACCGCAGCAGGCGCAGCGCCCCGGCCAGCTCGCGGGCGGCCCGGCGGGCGGCCATCTCGTGCTCGCCGTCGGCCTTGTTGACCGCGATCACGTCGGCCAGCTCCAGCACGCCCTTCTTGATGCCCTGGAGCTGGTCGCCGGTACGCGCGAGCGTGAGCAGCAGGAACGTGTCGACCATGTCGGCGACGGCGGTCTCCGACTGGCCGACGCCGACGGTCTCGACGAGCACCACGTCGTAGCCCGCGGCCTCCACGATGACCATCGCCTCCCGGGTGGCCCGGGCGACGCCGCCGAGCGTCCCGGCCGTCGGCGACGGCCGGATGAACGCCCTGGGGTCGGCGGCGAGCCTGGCCATCCGGGTCTTGTCGCCCAGGATGCTGCCGCCGCTGCGCCGCGAGGACGGGTCGACGGCGAGCACGGCCACCCGGTGGTCGCGCTCGGTCAGGTAGGTGCCGAGCGACTCGATGATCGTCGACTTGCCCGCCCCCGGCACCCCGGAGATGCCCACCCTGCGCGCCTTGCCGGCGTGCGGGGTGAGCTCGACGAGCAGCCGCTGGGCGAGCTCCCGGTGATCGGGCCGGGTGGACTCGACGAGCGTGATCGCCCGTGCGGTCCACCGCCGGTCCCCGGCCAGCACGCCCGCGAGGTAGTCCTCCATCGACGTCATGCCGCGCCGGGGTGGGCCAGGCGCGTGGACAGATCCTTGAGCAGCCCGAGCGCGGCGTCGGCGATGACCGTGCCCGGCGGGAAGACGGCGGCGGCCCCGGCGGCGCGCAGCTCGTCGACGTCGCCGGGCGGGATCACCCCGCCCACCACGATCATGATGTCGTCCGCGCCCAGCTCGACCAGCGCCTCGCGCAGGGCCGGCACGAGGGTCAGGTGGCCGGCCGCCAGCGAGGAGACGCCGACGATGTGCACGTCGGCCTCGACGGCCTGCCGGGCGACCTCCTCGGGCGTCTGGAACAGCGGGCCGACGTCGACGTCGAAGCCGAGGTCGGCGAAGGCGCTGGCGATCACCTTCTGGCCGCGGTCGTGGCCGTCCTGCCCCATCTTGGCGACCAGGATGCGCGGCCTGCGGCCCTCGGCCTTCTCGAAGTCCGCACACGCGGCCCTGACGTCGTCCACCGCGCCGCCGACCTCCTCCCGGTACACACCGGAGATCGTACGGATCTGCGCGGCGTGGCGTCCGAAGACCTTCTCCATGGCCTCGGAGATCTCCCCGACCGTCGCCTTGGCGCGGGCGGCGGTGACGGCGAGCTCCAGCAGGTTGCCGTTGCCGGCGGCGCCCTCGGTCAGCGCCTCCAGGGCCCGCGCCACCGCCGCCGGGTCGCGCTCCTCGCGCAGGCGGCGCAGCTTGTCGAGCTGCTGGCGGCGTACCTCGGTGTTGTCGACCTTGAGGACCTCGATCTCCTCGTCGGCCTCGGGGCGATACTTGTTCACCCCGATGACGGGCTGACGCCCGGAGTCGATGCGCGCCTGGGTGCGGGCGGCGGCCTCCTCGATGCGCATCTTCGGCAGCCCGGCGTCGATCGCCTTGGCCATGCCGCCGGCGGCCTCGACCTCCTGGATGTGCCCCCACGCCCGCAGGGCGAGGTCGTGGGTGAGCCGCTCGACGTAGTACGACCCGCCCCAGGGGTCGATCGTGCGGCAGGTGCCGGACTCCTGCTGGAGGACGAGCTGGGTGTTGCGTGCGATCCTGGCCGAGAAGTCGGTCGGCAGCGCCAATGCCTCGTCCAGCGCGTTGGTGTGCAGCGACTGGGTGTGCCCCTGGGTGGCGGCCATCGCCTCGACGCAGGTGCGCACCACGTTGTTGAACACGTCGTGCGCGGTCAGCGACCACCCGGAGGTCTGGCTGTGCGTGCGCAGCGACAGCGACCTGGGGTTGGCGGCCCCGAAGTCCTTCACGATGTTCGCCCACAGCAGGCGGGCGGCCCGCAGCTTGGCGACCTCCATGAAGAAGTTCATGCCGATGCACCAGAAGAACGACAGCCGCGGCGCGAACGCGTCGATGTCCAGCCCCGCCCCGACGCCGGCCCGCAGGTACTCGATGCCGTCGGCGAGCGTGTACGCGAGCTCGAGGTCGCAGGTCGCCCCGGCCTCCTGGATGTGGTAGCCGGAGATGGAGATGGAGTTGAAGCGCGGCATGTTCGCCGAGGTGTAGGCGAAGATGTCGGAGATGATCCGCATCGACGGGCCCGGCGGGTAGATGTAGGTGTTGCGGACCATGAACTCCTTGAGGATGTCGTTCTGGATGGTCCCGGCCAGCTTGTCGGGGCCGACCCCCTGCTCCTCCGCCGCCACGATGTACAGCGCCAGGATCGGCAGCACCGCGCCGTTCATGGTCATCGACACGCTCATCTTGTCGAGGGGGATGCCCTCGAACAGCTGCCGCATGTCGTAGATCGAGTCGATCGCCACGCCCGCCATGCCGACGTCGCCGGCCACCCGGGGGTGATCGGAGTCGTACCCCCGGTGGGTGGCGAGGTCGAACGCGACCGACAGGCCCTTCTGCCCGGCCGCGAGGTTGCGCCGATAGAACGCGTTGGACTCCTCCGCGGTGGAGAATCCGGCGTACTGGCGGATGGTCCACGGCTGGGTGACGTACATCGTGGGGTACGGCCCGCGCAGGTACGGCGCCACGCCCGGATAGGTCTGGAGGAAGTCGAGCCCGTCGAGGTCGGCGGCCGTGTACAGCGGCTTGACCCCGATCCCCTCCGGTGTCTCCCACACCTCGGCGCCGGGCGACGCGGGCGCGGGTACGGCTTCCGTCCCCGCCCCCAGCTCAATTCCCGAAAAATCCGGAATCACCGAACTTTGTCGAGTCATCGGGTTACTCCAAGGTCGTCAAACGTCGTACGGAGCACGTCGAGCGCATCGCATCCGGCGTACAGGTTGGCGTCCACATCTCCATGCTCGCCCTTGCCGGCCAGCCAGATCCGGCGGGCCCCGGCGTCACGCAGCGCGGCCGCCACGGCCGCGGCGTGCTCGCCGTACAACCGGTCGCTGGAGCACAGGCAGGCGACCGGTGTGCCGGCCGCGCGGAACGCCTCGGCGATCTCGGCCGGGTCCGTGGCCGTCCCGGAGGTCACGGTCTCGATGCCACCGGCCGCGAACAGGTTGGCGGCGAACGTCGCGCGCGCGGTGTGCGCGGCGACGGGCCCGATCGTGGCGAGGAAGACCCTGGGCCGCCCGGCCTGCGCGTCGGCGAGATCGCGCAGCGCCTCGAACTCCCCGGCGTAGCGGATGCGCGGCAGCGGCCCGCCGGATTCGCCCGCGAGGCCGGGACCGGACTGACGTGCCGGGATCTTCTCGGCCAGGTTGGGGAACTCGCTGACGCCGGTGATGGGGTCGCGGCGGTGCGCGAGTGCCTCCGCCCGCCTGTCCCGGGTGGCCGCGATCCGCTCGGGGACGAGCCGGTCGAGGGCGGCGGCCATGCCGCCGGCGCGCTCGATCTCCTGGAACCACGCCCAGGCGCGCTCGGCGAGGTCGGCCGTGAGCCGCTCCACGTACCAGGAGCCGCCGGCCGGGTCGGCCACCCGGGCGACGCCGGCCTCCTCCATCAGCAGCGCGTGGGTGTTGCGCGCGATCCTGCGGGCGAACGCGTCGGGCAGCCCGAGGCAGGCGTCGAACGGCTGCACGGTCACCGCGTCGGCCCCGCCGACGCCCGCGCCGAAGCAGGCCAGGGTGGTGCGCAGCATGTTCACCCAGGGGTCGCGGGCCGTCATCATCGCCGACGACGTCACCGCGTGCTGGAGCTGGTCGCCGGCGCCGCCCACGACCTCGGTCACCCGCGCCCACAGCCGGCGCGCGGCCCGCAGCTTGGCGATGGTGAGGAACTGGTCGGCCGAGGCCGCGTAGCGGAACTCCAGCAGACCTATCGCTTGTTCAATGGAAAGACCGGCGTCGGTCATGGCCCGCAGCGCGGCCACGCCGGCGGCGATCGAACAGCCCAGCTCCTCGACGTCGCCGCCGCCCGCGTCGTGGTACGGCAGGGCGTCGACGACGACGCCGCGCAGGGCGGGCTGCTCGGCCAGGCACCGCCGCAGCACGGAGATCCCCTCGGAGACGGCGGAAGGACCGAGCCCGAGGTTGCCGCCGGGAGCCGTCACACCACGCTCGGCCAGCAGGTCGAGGTACGCGCCCGCGATCGGGACCGACCGGACACCGCTGACCTGGGCGCCCGCGTCGAGGACGACCGGGGCGAGGTCGAGGTGCACGCCGTCGAGCACCCGCGACAGCGCGTCCGGGCCGCCACCGGCCGGCAGATCGAGCCAGACCGAGGTGACGCCGCCCTCAAGATCGGACAGCACTGCCTCGTTGGTCACGGCGGGGTCGGGGTGGGCGTGGCGCTGGCGGACGTCCCACTGATCGCCCGGCCGTACGATCCGGGGGGCGGCCGGCAGGTCGGCGGCGTCGTGCAGCGCCGCGATCGTCACGCCGTCGTGAGTGGTGGAGGAAAGCGCCTCCTCCACGTCGGCGGGTGTGGCGTCCTCGCCGAGGGCTCCCGACTTGCGCAGGACCCCGAGCGCGAGCGTGCGCCACTGCTCCCGCGAGCCGGGCGGGAACCCCGAGGCGATTTCCAGAGGTGGCACCGTCATGCCAGGATGCTAGGCGGAGCGACTCCAGAACAATGCTTCGGGGTGCGCATTTCGCCCGACCGAAACCGGGCGTCTCACACTCCGGACCGCCGACCACGCCACCGGCCGAGCGGGCACGTCCAGCAGGCGGATGCCACCATGGCCGAGGCCGACGCCGCGCCCGGCCCGTTCCCTACGACCCGCTCCGTACGACCCGCTCCGTACGGCTCGTTCCGTACGGCCCGGGCCTACGGCTTGGCGGCGAAGGCGGCGTTCCAGGTCAGCGGCCCGACGATGCCGTCGGTGTCGAGGCGGGCGGCCTTCTGGAAGCGTACGCACACCGCCCTCGAGTCCGGGCCGTAGGCGCCGTCGACCTCGATGTCGTATCCGAGGCGCTTCATCTGCGCCTGCCAGGTCCGCACGTCGGCGCCGCGCATGATGGGCGGATATTTGAGCAGCCGTCCCGGCCACTTGGGCGCGGGCGCCGGCTTCGAGGGCGTGTCGCCCTTCCCGGGCCGGGGGGCGCCCTTCCTGATCCAGGCGTAGAGGGGGTCGCCGGGGCAGTCGGTGGGGTAGCCGTCTCGGTGGCCCTTGATCTCCCGGCCGGCGCCGCCGTGTTCGCGCAGGTAGTCGATCGCGTCGAGGATGCCGTTCAGGATGCCGTCCGTCGGCTGGGTCAGCCCGGCGTTGCCGACCAGGCCGAGCACCGCGTAGTGACCGGAATTGAGGCCGGGGCCATTGGCGGCCGGCAGGTGCTTCGGGCCGCGCCCCATGAATACCTTTCTATGGGGACAGGCGACCATGGTGTTACCCGTGAAATAGATGGTGCCGTCTCGGCGGGCCAACCAACTCTGGTTCGCCGTGCGAGGACACCAAATTTCACCACGGTAGGTTTCCGAACCTATCGTGAAACGCGATCCCCTGTTGGCCGCAGAGCGAGGGGCAAAGTACTGCTGGTGCCGGATGGTAACGAGCCACATCTCGCTGGGGCAATTTCCTACAGGCGGCCGAGGTCGCAGCGATGCCGCCTTTCCGGAAAGGATGACGGCGAACATGAACGCTTCGGCGGCGGCGCGATTCTTCTGGGCCAGCTTGTCGATTCCTGCATTGTCCGCGACCAGTGAGGTTTCGATGAACAGGCGAAGTTGCGCACTGGTCAAGGACAGCAGGAAGTCAAAATGCGGGACCCGGTCAGGCGCTAATTCGAGCAGTCGCTCTCCCGCATCCGTCGACAGGTGGAACTCCACCAAGTGCCGGTTCACGGTCTCACGCCACCGCGGTACGCCGTCGGTGGCACGGCCGACACGGGGAAACTGTTCGGATGCAGGACCGAACACCTCGGTGAGTGCAGCGCGAATACGTGAGACATTCGCGGCGTTCTGCATGCCTTGGTAGATCGCGACGGAGAGCGTGCGCTCTCCCGCACGCCCCCGCTTCACGTGTCCTTCCGTCCAGAACCAGGCAAGGAGTTCCACGAGAGCGTCGGACCATTTGGCCTCTGTGGGGAGATCGGCACAAGGCGCCGCGATCGGAATCCGGTCCCAGTAGCCCATCGTCTCGGTGGTCACCCACAGACGCTCGCGTTCTTTTAGGGATCGCTCGGCCCTGCCGGTCGCAAGCCATCTGCCGTTGGCACCTTTGACACGCTGCGTTCCGGTACGCCTGCGATACCGTTCAACTGGCCATCGATGGTGAGGGGTGGTCAGAGATGAATGGCGATCCCCTGCCATCTTGATCATCTCTCGCTCCATGGCCGGGAAGACACATACCTCCAGGACTGGTTGCCATTCAGACATACCCGTCTCATGGTTGAGAGTGAGCGCTATATCGCCTACTCGCAGCTCGCGGTAGGACTTCCACCCCTGCTGCGTGAGAATCTCGGTCTCCTCATCCACGCAGTAGCCGATATCCATCCAGCCGTTGCCGTCCATGTGGTGATTCTGGATCGACTTGACCAGGGCCACGCACTTGTCGTGGTCGTCCACGATCGACGGGTCCACCCGACCGCCCGTGTAGTGAACCTTCACTCCCTTTGTCGATTTCAGCGGGGAGTAGGAGCCCTTGGGGCGACGGGCGCCCCACGCGGCACGGGATACGAGATCGATGGACACGAAGCTCTCCGGGAACCGATCGTTGGAACAACCGAGCCTAGTGGGATCACCTGGCCGGTTATGCTCTTTTAGGGTTTTTTGCCCGCCCAATCAATTGCGGATACCTCCCTGCCGGCCATAAGGCCCTCATCCCGCCGCCACTCCAACCAGCACTCCAACTTGCCCTCCCCCGCCCGTCGCCCCCACCATCGCCGTGATCTTGCAATTACTCGCACACGGCACCATAGCCTGGCACTTCACGTTCGCGATCTTGCAGTTTCTCGCAAACCTCGTCCATGAGCAGCGGAGACGACTCCCGTGATCTTGCACTATCCGGCCAAGTGCAAGATCAGCTAACGCATAAGCACACGTCAAGGGGCTTCCCTGCGAGTTTCTGCAAGATCACAAACTCGGTCTGCGCAGCTCAGAGGGCATCCGTGCGAGAAACTACAAGATCACGGCGGGGAGGAGGGGGTGGGGTGGGGTGTCCGTACGTAAACGCGTCGACATCGGGGCGTACAGCCGAGATCATGGGGGCATGTCCGTCCTTAAGGAGGTCCCCTTTCCCCCCGATCCCCGGCAGCCCGGCCAGAATCAGCCCGGCCGGAATCAGCCCGGTCAGAAGCAGGTCACCTCAGAACGGCTCGACTCGGCGCCGGATCCGGTGCCGATGCGGGTGTGGATCGACGACACCGACAGCCCGGCCGATGTGATCGACGCGCTGGCGCTGTCGCCGTTCGCGACCGGCGTCCAGCCCTGGTCGCGCACCACCCGTCTCGAGCGGGTCCGGCCCGACGCGCCGATGACGGCGACCGGTGGGCTGCTGCTGCGCGTGGCCCAGCACACCGACGGCCACGAGGCCCGCCTCGTCGCGGGCGACGGATGGACGTTGCGGGTGGTCCGGCACGTCAACCGGTCCGCCACGCTCACGGCGACGGCGGTCAGCGAGGAGCTGGCCGCTTCGGTCCTCGCCGAGGCGGTGCGGGACGCGACCGAGACGCCCCCCGACGCCGATCACGTGAGCATGGGTTTCTGGTGGGCGTCGGCGCACGGCCCGCGCCGCTCCGTGAAGCCGATCACCACGTCGTCCTGGCCGGAGATCAGGCGCAACTACCCGCGGGCCGCCGCACCCCGCCTGGACACCCTGATGAAGACGACGCCCGGCGACATCGGCGGCAGATTGCTGCTGCTGCACGGCCCGCCGGGCACCGGCAAGACCACGTTGCTGCGCACGATCGCCAGGGAGTGGTCCGCCTGGTGCCAGGTCGACTGCGTGCTCGACCCCGAGCGGCTGTTCGGCGAGCCCGGCTACCTCATGGACGTGGCGGTCGGCTGGGACGGCCCGGACGAGGAGGACGACGAGGCGCGCTGGCGGCTGCTGGTTTTGGAGGACTGCGACGAGCTCATCCGCGCCGAGGCCAAGCAGTCCACCGGACAGGGCCTGTCCCGGCTGCTCAACCTCACCGACGGCCTGCTGGGCCAGGGCCGGGACGTACTCGTCGCGATCACGACCAACGAGGACCTCAGCCGGCTGCATCCCGCGGTCGTACGGCCGGGCCGGTGCCTCGCCCAGATCGAGATCGGCCGGCTCGACGCCGCGCAGGCCGCCGAGTGGCTGCGCGAGTCCGCGCCGAAAACCGCTGCCGGCACACCGGCGACAGGCATGCCGGCGACCGGCGCTCCCCCGGGCGGTGCGACGCTGGCCGAGCTGTTCGCCCTGC
The DNA here is from genome assembly GCF_001417795.1 of Sphaerimonospora mesophila. Lineage (NCBI taxonomy): Bacteria > Bacillati > Actinomycetota > Actinomycetes > Streptosporangiales > Streptosporangiaceae > Sphaerimonospora > Sphaerimonospora mesophila. Next base: position 602,751 of record NZ_BCBX01000031.1, read on the forward strand.
GCGACGGCCGCCGGGTCGCCGAGCCCGACCCGCCCACGTCGACGGGGCAGTACCTCTGATCCGCCGGACGCCGCCGGATACGTAAACCATCCGATGTGCGGTGTCAGGGCGGAAACGACAATCGGCCAGGTGGTCACCCTGTTGCCGGCCGATCTGCGCCGCGTCGTCCTCCACCGGTGGTCCTTCGAGGACCAGGAGACCGGGGTGGCGACCTGCCTCGACCCGTTCGGTGACGGCGGCGGGCGGGCCTGGCCGTACGTCCGGTGGACCTCGCCGGAGCGGGAGATCGGCTTCCCGGCGACCGAGCTGGTGCCGTCGTGGACGGCGGCCGCGCCGCCCGGCGCCTGGCTGGAGATCGAGCTGCAGGCCAGGGCCGCCGGCGGCGCGCCGACCAAGTGGTACGGCATGGGCCGCTGGGCGGAGGGCGACGCCGACGTCCACCGCACGTCGCTGCCCGGGCAGGGCGACGACGACGGAGACGTGGCGGTGGACACGCTGGTCGCGGCGGCGGGGCGGCCCTTCGTCGCCTACCGCGTGCGCGCCACGTTGTACGGCCGGGGCGGTCAGGTGCGGGCGATCAACGTGATGGCCTCGGCCGTACCACGCCTGCCGCCGGGGAAGGCGGGAGACCGGGCCGCCCGGCGGGAGACATCGGCGGCGGGCGTCGAGCTGGACGTCCCGCGCCGGTCGCAGAAGGTCCACACCGGGCACTATCCGCAGTGGGACGGCGGCGGGGAGACCTGGTGCAGCCCGGCCTCGTTTACGATGGTGCTCGACTACTGGGGACGCGGGCCCGCGCCGGACGACCTGAAGTGGGTCGCGCCGGGCGATCCGTGTCCCGCCGTCGACCACGCGGCTCGTGACATGTACGACCACGGCTATCAGGGCACCGGCAACTGGCCGTTCGGCGTCGCCTACGCGGGACGGTACGGGCTGACCGGCTTCGTCACCCGGCTGCGCTCGCTGGACGAGCTGGCGCGTCTCATCGCGGCAGGCGTCCCGGTGATCACTTCGCAGTCGTTCAGGGAGCACGAGTTGCCGGGCGCCGGCTACTCGACCGGCGGCCACATCATGGTGGTCATCGGGTTCACGCCGGAGGGCGACGTGATCGCCAACGATCCGGCGGCGCCGACGGACGACGGCGTGCGGCGGGTGTACCCACGCGCCGCCTTCGAGGAGGTCTGGCTCCGCGGCACGGGCAGCGGGGGGCTCGTGCACATCGTCCATCCCCCGGATTTCCCACTCCCGGACTCCGAAGGAAACTGGTGACGATCAAGGCCGTGGACGTCGCCCGCATGGACGACCGTCCTCTATGGGTGGAAATTTCTGGAAATGAAGCCTGGTGGGATGAGCCACGGCCGCACGAGGGCGGTCGCCGCTGCGTCGTGCGGCGCACGGCGGACGGCCGGATCGAGGACGTGCTCCCCGCCGGGTGGAACGCCCGCAACCGGGTCATGGAGTACGGCGGGCGGTCGTGGCGGGCCCACCGGGGACGTCTCATCTTCACCGAGTGGACCGACGGCCGGCTGTACGTGTGCTCCCCCGGCGGCGATCCGGTCCCGCTGACCCCACCCGACGAAGCGCACTACGCCGACCTGGTCGTACGCGACGACGAGGTGTGGTGCGTACGCGAGATCGGCGGCGGTCCCGGCGGCGGTCAGGATGCCGAGAGGGTCGTCGAAAGGGACATCGTGGCGGTGCCGCTCGACGGCTCCCCGCTCCGTTCTGTCATCAAGTCACACCATTTCCTCATGAATCCGCGCATTTCGCCGGACGGGCGGCAGATCGCCTACATCGGGTGGAACCACCCGGACATGCCGTGGGACGCCACCGAGCTGTGCGTCGCCCCGATCGAGGGCGGCCCGCACCGGGTGGTCGTCGGCGGCGCCGCGACCGTCCAGGCGGAATGGCGCGACGCGGACAGCCTGTACGCCGTCACCGACCCCACCGGCTGGTGGAACATCCACCTGGTCGGCCTCGACGGCACGACGCGTAACCTGACGCCGCTCGCGCTGGAGTTCGGCGACGCCCCGTGGAAGATCGGCAGCACGTTCTTCGCGGTCTCCGACGGCCGGATCGTCGCCATGTACGGCACGGCCGACGAGCGCCGCATGGGCGTGCTCGACCGGCCGCCCGGTCCACGGGGGGCCTCGATCAGGGACATCGCCGGCGACCACACCTTCTGGGCGCCCACGCTGTCCGCCGACGGCGCGAACGTCGTGGGCGTGGCCGCCTCGCCGCACCGGCCGTACGAGGTGGTGCGGATCGACCTCGGCGGCCCGGACGAGGGGGGCGGCACGCGGGAGGTGCTGTCGGCGCCCAAGGCGCTGCCCCCGGCCGGGCTGCTTCCGGTCCCCGAGCCGGTGACCGTCGACGGCGTGCACGCGCACCTCTACCCTCCGCCGGCGGAGGAGACGGGGCGGCCCGCGCCGTACGTGCTCTTCGTGCACGGCGGACCGACCGGCTCGGTCGCGCCGGTCCTCGACCTGGAGGTCGCCTACTTCACCAGCCGGGGCATCGGCGTCGTCAGGGTGAACTACGGCGGTTCGACCGGGTACGGCAGGGCCTACCGGGAGCGGCTGCGGCACAACTGGGGCGTCGTCGACGTCCGCGACTGCGAGACCGTGGCCCGCTGGCTGCTGCGCACCGGGCGGGCGGAGAAGGTGGCGATCCGCGGCGGCAGCGCGGGCGGCTGGACCTCGCTGGCCGCGCTCACCCACAGCGACGTGTTCTGCGGCGCGGTCTCCTTCTACGGGATCTCCGATCCGGAGGGATGGGAGACCCACGACTTCGAGTCGCGCTATCTGGAGGGGCTGATCGGCCCGCTGCCGGAGACCCGGCAGCGCTACCTCGACCGCTCGCCGATCAGGCACGCCGCGGCCGCCTCCGGACCCGCGCTGCTCATGCACGGCCTGGAGGACGCGGTGGTGTACCCGTCGCAGTCGGAGCGGTTCGCCGCCGCGCTGGCCGAGCACGGGGGCCGGTGGGCGTACCTGACGTTCCCCGGGGAGCAGCACGGCTGGCGGCGTGAGGAGACGATCGTCGCGGCGCTCGAGGCCGAGCTGGCGTTCTACGGCCTGATCTTCGGTTTCCCCACGCCGGAGGTGCCCCCGCTGACCCTCCAGGAGGGCCGATAGCCGAGGTGGCCCTTCTCCTCGGCGCGGCCGGGCCGCCCCCCTTTCCCGTGATGGGCGGGGGCGGCGCTAGCGGAGGCGGGGGTCGAGGGCGTCGCGTACGACGTCACCGAGCATGAGGAAGCTCAGCACGGTCGCGGTGAGGAACAGCGCGGGGAAGACCAGCAGGTGCGGGTGCTCGGCGAAGAACGTCTGGGCGACGTTGAGCTGCAGGCCCCACGACACGTCGGGGTACTGCAGCCCGACGCCCAGGTAGTCGAGCGTGGCCTCCCCGGCGATGACGTTGCCGACGTTGAGCATGGCCACCACGAAGACCGGCGCGATCGCGTTGGGCAGGATGTGGCGGAGCATGATGCGCCGGTCTCCGGCGCCGAGCGCGCGGGCCGCGACGACGAAGTCCATCTCCCGTACGGCGAGCACCTGGCCGCGCATGAGACGGGTCATCGTGGTCCATCCCAGCAGGACCAGCACGAGCGTCATCGCCCAGATGCCGTGGTCGGGGAAGGCCACCAGGATGACGGTCGCGCCCAGGACGAACGGGATGCCGAAGAACACGTCGGTCAATCTGGAGATCAGTGCGTCGGCCACGCCGCCGTAGTATCCGGCGATCAGGCCGAGCACGATGGAGATCAGCAGCGCGAACACGGTGACCGCGAGGCCGATCAGGATCGATGCCCGGGTCCCGTGCACGATCTGCGACCAGTAGTCGCAGCCCTGCAGGTCGTACCCGAACACGGCGCCGGGCGCCGGGCCCTGTTTGGACATGCGCAGGTCGCAGCCCTCGTTCGGGCCCAGACGGGCGAACAGGCCGGGGAAGGCCGCCATCGCGCCCGCCACGACGAGGACGGCGGCGGAGAACCAGAAGATCACCCGGCCGCGCAGCTCCAGCCAGGTGTCACGCGCGAGCACGGGAGATCCTCGGGTCGAGCAGGCCGTACAGGAGATCGACGGCCAGGTTGGCGGCTATGAAGATCATGACGAGCAGGGTGGCGACGCCGACGACGACGGGACCCTCCTGGAGCTGGATCGACTGGAACACCTGCTGGCCGATGCCCGGCAGGTTGAAGATGCCCTCGGTGACGACGGCCCCCGCCATGAGGTTGCCGAAGTCGATGCCGAGGAAGGTCACCACGGGGATCAGCGAGTTGCGCAGCGCGTGCACGCCGACGACCCGCCGTCTGCGCATGCCCTTCGCGGTGGCCGTACGGACATAGTCGGCGCGCAGGTTCTCCACCAGGGCGGTACGCGTCAGCCTGGCCACGTAGGCGAGCCCGAACGATCCCAGCACCATCCCGGGCAGCAGGTAGCTGGCCGGCCAGCCCTCGTCGGTCCCCGCGGTCGGGAACAGCCCCAGGTTGAGGCCCAGGACGATCTGGGCCGTGTAGCCGACCACGAAGACCGGGACGGCGATGACGAACGTCGTCCCGGCGAGCACGGCCGTGTCGGCGGCCCCGCCCCGCCGGAGGCCGGCGACGACACCGAGCCCGATGCCGACGACCAGCTCGAAGACCCACGCGGTCAGCGCGAGCTGCGCGGTGACCGCCCACCGGTCCTGGAGGAGCTCGCTCACCTGCTGACCGGTGAACGTCTCCCCCAGGTCGCCCTGGAACACGCCGAGCATGTACCGGCCGTACTGGACGAGCAGCGGGTCGTTCAGGTGGTAGCGCTCCCGCATGACGTCCAGCACCTGATCGGGCACCGGCTTGTCGCCCGCGAGCGCCAGGATCGGGTCTCCCGGCAGCACGAACACCATCGCGTAGATCACGAAGGTGGTCGCGAAGAAGACCGGGACGGCCTGCGCCAGGCGCCGCGCGGCGTATCTCACGACCGCTTGACCGTGATCGTGTGGAGATTGGCGCTGTAGGGGGTGAGCTCCACGCCCTGCAGCCTGGCCGAGAAACCGGACTGGTCCTGCCAGTTCCACAGCGGGATCATCGGCATCTCGGCGAGCGCGATGTCCTCGGCCTTCTGGTAGAGCGGCAGGCTCGCCTCCAGGCTCGGCGCGGAGTTCGCCTGCTCGAGCAGGGCGTCGAACTCCTTGTTCTCCCAGCCCATGCGGTTACCCTCGCCCCACTGGTATTCCAGGTAGTTCTGCGGGCTCGGGTAGTCCATGACCCAGTTCTGGCGGTACGGACCGTCCTCCTTGCGCTGCCGCAGCGTGGTGAGGTAGTCGGAGGCGGGGATCTTGCGGAACTTGATGTCGGCGATGCCGAGGTTCTGCTTCAGCTGGTTGGCCACCGCCGTCATCCACTGCTCGTAGCTGGGGTCGGCGTTGGAGAAGTAGAGGTTGAGCGTGCCGCTGAAGCCGCCGGCCTGGTCGTACAGCTGCTTGGCCTTGGCCGGGTCGTAGACGCACGCCGCACCGCAGGCGTCGGCGCGGTAGCCGGGCACCACCGGCGCGAGCAGCGACGCCATCGGCTGGAACGTGCCGTCGTAGACCGCGTCCACGATCGCCTGCCGGTCGATCGCCATGGAGAAGGCCCGGCGCAGGTCGGCGCCGGCGAACCGCTTGTCGAACAGCGGGAAGCCCAGGTAGTCCATCGTGCCGCCGGCGATCGCGACGAACCGGTCGCCGAGCAGCCGCTTGGCCTCGGCCGCGCTGGCCGGCGGGATCGTCTGCAGCAGGTCGACCCGGCCGGCCCGCAGGTCGGTGTAGGCGGTGTCGCGGCTGGCGTACATCTTGAACGTCACGGCGTCGGCCTTGGCCGCCCGCTCGCCGGTGTAGGTGGGCGACCGCTTGACCCTGATCTGCTTGTTGTGCTCCCAGGCCCCGTCCATGACGAACGGTCCATTGCCGATGGGCGCCTGGTCGTACGCCTCGAGGTCGGCGAAGGCGGCCTTCGGCATCGGCGCGAACGCGATGTAGGCCAGCGTGATCGGGAACTGGCTGAACGGCGCGGTGAGCGTGACCCGCAGCGTGGTGTCGTCGACGACCTCGAGGCCGCTCAGCTTGTCGGCGGCCGGCTCCCCCTCCTCGGGGTTCAGCGCGTCGTAGCCCTCGACGTTGGCGAAGTAGTAGTTGTTGGTCCAGCCGTTGGGGCCGTACGCGGTGGCGTTCCAGGAGTCGGCGAAGCTCTGCGCCGTGACGGGCTCGCCGTTGGCGAACCGGCGATCCGGCTTGATCTTTATGGTCCAGACCTTCTGGTCGGTGCTGGACACCGACTCCGCTGCGGCCATGACCGGCGTGCCGTCGGCGCCGAGGTGGACGGGTGTGTCGAAGAGCGCGTCGAGCACGGTGATCGAGTAGCTGCTGGAGGTGTTGCCCGGGGTGAGGTGGTCGGGCTCGGTCAGCGCGACCGAGAACTCGTTCGCCTCAGCCTTGCCGTCCGAACCGGACGGGGAACCTCCGCACCCTCCGATGAGCATGGTCATCGCCGCGGCGAGGGCGGCGGCCCGTCTTCTGCTGACCCTCACTGATCCTCCGCCTCTCCGTCGTGTTGCCGGTGAGGGTAGGTAACGCTCCACGCCGTCGCATCGGATGTTTTACGTATTCCCCTAACGGCCGGGTCAGGGCACGCTGATCGTGGAGGACGCATGGACGAGATCAGCCTCAGCGCGCGCCACCTGCACGCGGTCGCGGAACTCGGGTTCCAGGTGGCCCGGCAGGGGGCGCACGGCGCGATGACGGCGCTGCGCGAGGTCATCCCGGTGGAGGCCTACGAGTTCGTCGCGTTCGACCCGGCGACCGGCCGTCACCGGTCTTTGGTGTCGTCGGGGCACGCCCGGGTCGACGAGGACGCCGCCGAGGAGTACGCCCGGCTGGACGCCTACCGCCGGGCGATGTCGCTCAGGGTGCCCGTGGTGATGGGGTCCCCCGGCACCGAGCGTTACTTCCGCCGCCATCTGGAGCCGTACGGCTGGCGCGCCGGGATCACCACGCCGCTGTTCCTGTCGGGCGGCCGCTACACGGGCCTGCTGCACATCACCTCGCGCGCCGACCTGCCGCCGGAGACTGGCCCGGTCGTCAGCGCCGTCTCCCCGGCCCTGGCGCACCTCACCGACCTGACCCGATGCGTGATCGACCCGCTCGGGCTGCCACCGGGCTTCCACGCGGTGGCGTTCGAGCGCGGCGGCCGGCGCCGCGACGTGGCCGGGTGGCCGCTCTCCGAGGTGCTGGCGGCGGAGCCGGCGATGGCCGAGCTGGCCAGGGAGTTCATCGACTCGCGCGAGCTGTCCCGGCGCGGGCTGTGGCAGGACGGCGCCGGCCGGTGGCGCGAGGTGCGCCTGCATCGGGCCGGGGTGGGCTTCCACGGGTCGATCCAGGGCGCCGTCATCGCCGAACGTCCCTGCGAGCCGCCGTACGACCTCACGGCCCGGGAGATCGAGGTGCTCACCCGGGTCGCCCAGGGCGACTCCAACCCGCAGATCGCGGCCGCGCTGGTCCTCAGCGTCCGTACGGTGACGACCCACCTGGAGCACATCTTCGCCAAACTCGGGTGCGACAGCCGTACGCGCCTCACCACGAAGGTCATCGCCGAGGGTCTGTGCCGCCTGATTCTCCCCTGAGCCCGATCTCAACAGGATCCCTACAAGCGGAGACGGGCCGTGGTCCGACATTATTGGCGCATGTCGGTTCACGAGCAGCGGCGGCTTTCGGCGGACCTGGGCCTGCTCTTCGGCGACGGCGGCGGGAACAGGTGGGAACTGTCCGTCGAGCTTCCGCCCGGGACCCTCGTGTGGCCGGACCCCGACTACGACCGGTGGCGCACCCATCACCGGCCCTCGTTCTGGCTCAGCGACGACCCCGTGCCGGCCGGGCTGTGGAGCCGTCTGCGCGCCGAGCACCACAGGTCGGGGCTGTGGCCGGTGCTGCTGGAGGACGGCATGCAGCCCTGGTCGGCCGGGCAGATCGCCCCGGACTCGCCGGCCGAGATCGACCACTTCACCGCCGAGGGGTTCATGGCCGAGGCCTGGGCGGATCTCGCCGGGGACTATGAGGCGGAGCTCACGCCGTTCGGGACCGAGTGCCCCGGCCTGGCCGAGCAGGGAACGCCGGTGGCCGACCCCGGCATGGTCGCCGACTGGTACGCCGACGTCATCGCCGAGCGGATGACCCCGCTCGGGCTCGCCGCGGCGGCGCGCAGCGCCGACGCGCTGGTCGCCATCGGCTGGCAGGGCGCGCTGCACCACAACGAATGGACCGTGCCGCTGGCGGCCGTCCTGCGCAGCTGGGAGGAAAGGTTCGGGGTACGGCTGGTCGCCCTGGGCTTCAACACGATGGAGCTGAGCGTGGCCGCGCCGCCCGTCACGGCGGCACACGCGCTGCGCGTGGCCGCCGAGCACTGGACGTTCTGTCCCGACGCCGTCTTCCAGGGGCCGGGAACGCTGGAAGACTACGCCGAGCAGATCATCGGCCAGAACTTCTGGTCGTTCTGGTGGGACTGACCCCAGCCGTGATCTTGCAGTTTCTCGCAGGTCGGGCCGTGAGCTGGGATTTCACGTTCGTGATCTTGCAGTTTCTCGCAGACATATCCGCTGAGCGGCCAAAGCACCCTTCGTGATCTTGCACTACTCCGCGAACGGCAAGATCACGGGGAGTGTCGTGGCCGTCAAAGGGGGAGCACGCAGGAGGGGGTGCCGACGCGGAGGGTCTCGCCGGTCGGCTGCGGGATGCCGTCCTTCAGCGCGAGCACGGACACCGTGTCCGACCGCTGGTTCGCCACATAGAGGCGGTCGCCGTCAATTGCGAAATGCCTGGGCCAGCTTCCCCCGGCGGGCGTCTCTGCCGCCAGGGTGAGGCGCGGGCCGTCGATCTCGAAGGCCGACACGGTGTCGGGTCCCCTGTTGCCGACGTAGAGGTGGCGGCCGTCCGGGGAGAGCGCGATGTGCGACGGGTGGTTGCGCTCCCCGCTGCCGCTCGCGGGCACCCGGCCGGCCTCCCGCCAGCCCTCGTCGTAGACGGCGACGCAGCCGTCCAGTTCCCCCGCCACATACCAGTGGCCCTGGTGGTGGACGAGGTGGCGGGGGCCGCTGCCGGGGGCGAGCCGTACCGGGCCGTCGGGGTGCGGCCGCATGCCGGGCAGGAAGCGGCGCACCAGGTCGGCGCCGAGATCGGTGACGTGCAGCACGCCGTCGGGGCCGAAGACGGCCTGGTGGGCGTGTGGCCCCTCCTGCCGGTCGGGGTCCGGGCCGCCGCCCTCGTGGCGGAACAGCAGCGGCTCGGGCCCGGGCAGGCCGTCCGGCTCGAGCCGGAACGCGGCGACGGTGCCGTCGCCGTAATTGGCCACGACAAGCCAGGCCGCCTCCGGATCGAGCGCGAGGTGGCAGGGGGACGATCCTCCGCTCGGCAGCTCGGCCACCGGACGCGGGCCGTCAGGCTCGTCCGCGAACACCGCCACGCCGCCCTCGTCGCGCTCCAGCACGGCATAGAGCAGCGGCAGCCGGGGATGGGCGATGACGAACGACGGCCCGGAGGCCGTGGCCTGCGCGAGCGTCGCGAGTCGCCCGGCGGCGTCCACCCCGGCGACGGTGAGACCGGGACCGGATCCGTCCGTGTCAGGGGTGTATCCGCCGATCACCAGTCTCCCCGATCGCGTCGGCCGGGGCATGGGTCGGGACATCGTCACTCCTCGGGTCGGGGCCGCCGCTCGGCATGCTACCCATCCCGCGGAGGACGTCCCGCCGGGGACGTCACTGCTCGCGCAGGCGCGCCAGGTCGCTCTCCATCTTCGCCATCACCAGCTGGTACCCCTCCCAGCCGTACAGGCGGACCAGTTCGCACTTCATCCGGAGCGTCTCCTCACGCACCGCCTCCGGGCCGTTCCGGCGTACGGCGTCGAGCGCGAGCCGCGCCTGCCGTTCTCGGTCGCCGTGGCCGGGAAATCCTTCGCTCCGGATATCAGGAGTAGGCATGGGGCCGTGCCCTCTCGCGTTTGGGGTCGAACGGTGCCTACGTCTGACGCTCGAAGACGGCGGTAGGTTGACCGCCTCGTGAAATCCGATCAGGTTGTTTTCCGGCCTGATCACAGGTGTCGCCCGGCCCCTCGGCCACCGGACGGCAGACGTCTCGGCCCTCTGGACCTTGTTAGGGCTATCATCGCCCTTGATGCGTACTTTGAGAGCAAGTGTGGCCAGACTCCACGGAGTGGGCGACATCCGCCTGCATGAGGAGCCGCCGCCCGTTCCGGGGCCCGGGGAGAGCGTGGTCCGGGTCACCGCCGTGGGGCTGTGCGGCTCCGACCTCCACTGGTACGGCGAGGGCGGGATCGGCGACGCCGTGCTGGACGGGCCGCTCGTCGTCGGGCATGAGATCGCCGGTGTCATCGAGGGCGGCCCCCGGCACGGGCAGCGGGTCGCGGTGGATCCCGCGATCCCCTGCGGCGGGTGTGCCGTCTGCGAGACGGGCTACGGCAACCTGTGCCCGGACGTACGGTTCGCCGGGCACGGGAAGCTCGATGGCGGCCTGCGCGAGCGCATGACCTGGCCGTCGGAGCTGCTGCACCCGCTGCCCGACACGCTGTCCGACGCCGACGGCGCGATGCTCGAACCCCTGGGCGTGGCCGTCCACACGGTCGATCTCGGGCACGTACGGCTCGGCGCACCGGTCGCCGTCATCGGCTGCGGCCCGATCGGCCTGCTCGTCGTCCAGCTCGCCCGGCTCACCGGAGCCTCCACGGTGGTGGCCGTCGATCCCCTCCCCCATCGGCGGGCCGCCGCCCTGCGCAGCGGAGCCGATCACGCGCTCGCCCCCGAGGACGCCGAGCCGGGCTTCTGGGCCGAGCTGGAGGGAATGGGCGTGCGGACGGCCTTCGAAGTGGCGGGCACCGACGACGCGGTGCGGATCGCACTCACCGCGGCGCGGCCCGGCGGCCGGGTCGTGCTCGCGGGCATTCCCGACGAGGACCGCACGGCCTTCCCCGCGTCGCTGGCGCGGCGCAAGGGCCTCACGATCGCGCTGGTCCGCCGGATGAACCTCACCTATCCCCGGGCGATCCGCCTCGTGGAGAGCGGGAAGGTCGACGTCTCGTCGCTGGTGACCGAGCGCTTCCCGCTCTCCCGCGTGGCCGACGCCTTCCCCGCGGCCGTCTCCCGCGGCGGCCTCAAGGTCCTCGTCGAACCGAGCCGCACCTGAGCGGATTCACCGCGGTTCACCGGCCGTCGAGGACCTCGCGGACCTGCTCCTCAGTCGGCTCGCCGGCCCAGCCGCTTGTCACGGCCGAACCAGACCTCGCCCAGCCCACCCTTCCTGCGGGAGTTCGGGTCCGGCTCGTAGCGGCCGCCGATCACCATGCCCCTCGCCACGACGCCCTCGCCTTCTCTCCGTACGTGGTCAACCGGCCACTGTCACAGCTCGATCCTCCGCACGACGGCGAAGGCGGAATCGCAGCAACGTTAGTCATTCTTGGGATGGGCGTGAACACGGCTCGGCCACATCGTTGCTCCCAGGAGATCGACCAGACCGGCGCGTTCTCAATCGATGAGAACGAGTGGCTGAACGTGCTGGAACACGCGGGCCTCCGTACGATGCAGGGAGATCGGGTCCACTGGCGGCGCCGTCTATGAGACTGCTGAAACGGCGGTCACGGGGAAAGCAGATGCCCCTCTCGGGAGAGAACCCTCAAATCAGACATTAAGGGATAAAACCGTCATAGGTGGCATATAAGTGCCCTTATGTAAATAAGGAGGGCCAAAACAGCGCAGATCGGCGTTTGTCACCCTTACGATCAGGCAATTATGACATCGCGGGGCGATGGCCACTTAACGGCCATCGAGCCAGATTCACGGTAAATCAGGCACATGATCCTTTCGAGGGGGACTCATAATGCCCAAGCTCAATAAGGTCATCGCCAGGCTCGCACTCAGCACCGCGCTTGCCGGTGGCGCTCTCACCATGAGCGCCGCGGCGGCAAGCGCGACCACCGCCCCCGCGGAATGGGGTTGGTCCGGCGCCTGCAACAACTTCTGCAACGACAGCTCGGACTGGGACAACATCGTCTGGGACATCTTCGTCGCCGGCAACTGCGGCAACACCTGCTTCGGACGGGACGGCTGGTTCCACTAGAAGGACGACCGGCCATCCGGGGTCGGTGTCCGACACCCCTCCCCGACCGGGGAGGGGCAATCGACCGGTGAAGGGCCATCCCCACACCCTGCCGGGAGACGCGCTTCCAGCGTCAGTGGCCGTCACCGCCGCGGTAGCCGCACCCGCACGTGCGGCCCGCGGGTTGCATTGCGTTGAGTAATCAATCGGTAACCCACAGGTGTGGATTCGGTTGTGGACAACTACGTGTCCAGCCGTCGTGTCCGGGCGGTCAGGTACCGTACGTGCCGCAGGTTGGTGGCATATCGGGCAGCTTGGGCGTACGCCTCCCGAGCCGCCATGGCATCTCCGGACATCTCCAGGAGATGTGCCCTGGCCGGGTGCAGCCGATGATCGCGGGCGAGACGAGAATCGTCCAGCGCGTCGAGCAATGCCAGGCCCGTTGCCGGCGCCTCGGCCATCGCCATGGCAACGGCATGGTTCAGGCGAGCGATCGGGCTGGGGGCCATCCGCAGGAGCAACCGGTACAACGCGACGATCCGCCCCCAGTCGGTGGCGGCCTCGCTCGGCGCCTGAGCGTGGACCGCGGCGATGGCCGCCTGCAACTGGTAGGGGCCGACCGGGCCGCGTGGCAGCGCCCGGGCGAGCAAGGCCATGCCACGCCGGATCGACTCGGCCTTCCACAGCGTCCGGTCCTGCTCACGCAGCGGCACCAGCTCTCCGTGCTCGGTCGTACGGGCCGGAGCGCGCGCGATCAGCGTGTCGTCGGCGTCGTCCAAGCCGTGGGCGGCGGCGGCTGCGGGCGGGCTCGACCGGTCCTGCGGCAGCACCCGGCTCGCGACGACGTCCTCGCGCCGCCGACGCGCCTGCTCTGACCGCAGCAGATCGGTCAGCCTGCGCGATGCGACCTGGATCAGCCAGGACTGCGGCCGGTCCGGGATGCCATCGGTCCGCCACCGGGTCGCCGCGGCGAGCAGTGCCTCCTGTACGGCGTCCTCGGCGGAGTCGAAGTGCCCGTAGCGGCGGACGAGCGCGCCGAGGACCTGCGGCATCAGACGACGCAGCAGATCCTCGATCATGTCATCGCTCATCGAACGGTCGGTCAGGCCTCGAAGTCGTCAGCGGATCCCTCGATGGCCCGGATGATAGTGCCGGTCGCGGGCACCGGCCCCGGACACTGGTTCAGGCGTGCGGCGATCTCGGTGGCGCGGTCGATGCCCGCGCACTCGACGATCCAGTAGCCCGCCAGGACCTCCTCCGTCTCGGCGAAGGGACCATCGGTGACGACCTGGGCGCCGTCCCGCAGTTGGACTCGGCGCGCGAGCACCGGTGCGCTGAGGCCCTGGGCGTCGACCAGTTCCCCGGACGCGGCGAGGTCGGCGGTGAACTTCATCAGGAACTCACCGATCGCGGCCACATCCGCAGCGGACGAACCCGGTCGGCCCGTCTCCTCGCCCGCGCCCTCCCCCGTGTCCTTTCCTGCCAGCGCGTCGTAGTCCCGCTGGGAGCCGTAGGTGAGGATCATGTATTTCACAGCGTTCTCCCGTCCATTGGCCGGCGCACCGATGGCGCCGCTCAGCAGAGACGTCGAAGCCGTGCCCGCCGATCGGACACGATCCGGGGCCCGAAGTCGAAGATTTCGTACGCCCATCGTCGACGGCAGGAAGACGACCCGGATAGCATCCCCGTTCGATGAACTAGACGAAACGGACAGCATGGGCAGCGCGAACGGCAGAGACGAACCAGCGGACGGCACGGATGAGACGGACGGCATGGACGGGACGGCTGAAGAGGTCTCCTCCCCCGAGGCCGCCAGGCGCATCCCACGCCGTACCGTCGTCATCGCCACCGTCTGCGCGGCTGTCCTGCTCCTCGCCGCACTCGTCTTCTCATGGCCGCCCCGATCGACCTCCGAGAACCAAGCGGGGCCTCCGGAGACCCCGGCAAGGACTTCCTCCTTCGGGCGGCAGATCGGCCGACCCCTCACCGGCCACAAGGGCCGGGTCGTCACCGTGGCTCTCGGCCGGCTCAACGATCGCCCCGTCGCCGTCACCGGCGGCGAGGACGGCACCGCCCGCGTATGGGACCTGACCACCCGCGAAGAACTCGGTCCGCCCCTCGAGCACGAAACCGGCGTCCTCTCGGTGGCGGTCGACCTGATCGACGGCCGGCCCGTCGCCGTCACCGGAGGCGAGGACGGCACCGCCCGTATATGGGACCTGACCACCCACCGGCAACTCGGCCTACCCCTCACCGGCCACAAGGACCGTATCTGGGAGGTGGCCACCGGCCTGATCGACGGCCGACCCGTCGCCGTGACCGCAAGCATGGACGGCACAGCCCGCATATGGGACCTGACCACCCGCGAAGAACTCGGCCCGCCCCTCGAGCACGAAACCGGCGTCCTCTCTGTGGCGGTCGACCTGATCGACGGCCGGCCCATCGCCGTCACCGGTCAGGACAACGGTCTCGTCCTCTTGTGGGACCTGACCACACGTGAACAGCTCGGCCGGCCCCTCACCGCGTACGCCGAAACCGCCGGCGCCGTCGCGGCCGGCCTGATCGGCGACCGGCCCATCGCGCTCACGGGAGGCCTCTCCTGCATCGCCCACGTGGTGGACCTGACCACACGCGAAGAACTCGGCGAGCCCCTCCGGCACGAAAACGAAGGCATGGGCACGGTGGTGATCGGCGAGCTCGACGATCGGCCCATCGCCATCACCGAATGCGGCGATGTCCGCGTATGGGACCTGACCACGCACAAGCAACTCGGCACCCCCCTCACCGACCCTCACGGAAAGACCGTAGGGGCCCTCGATGTGGCGATCGGCCGCCTCGACGACCGACCCGTCGCCATCACCGCGGACTCGGACGGCACCGCCCGGATATGGAGTCTCAGCGACCCGCCCGCGCCGTCGTGAGAGCCGTCAGAGCCGTGGCCCTCCACGTTCGGCGATCAGCGGCGGACTGTCTGCGACAGCGGTCATGAATCTCCTGATGGCAGTGGGGTGGGCGAACGCGGTCGTTCGTGGGCTCGGCGTAGGCGAATCGGCGACATGCCGATCCCAACTCCGCACGGGCCCTGGGGAGCAACGGCGTTGCGATCCAGTGTCGCGACGCCGGTGTCTGCGGCCCTCCCCGGGCTCAGCCGGCCATTGCTCACGCTCGCAGGCGAAAGCGGCCGCTGTGCCGCCCCGGGAGTCCCCCCTGTGCCGACCAGGAGTGACGTCTGACACGAGGGGCAGACGGCTTGGCGGGCTCGCCCTGCTGGACGGACCCGTCGAGCTCGCTCGACGCGCCTGGGTTCGCCGGCCGGCGGGGTGCACCGGAGACGCACGGCACTCCCGGCCCGCTGAACTCGCCGGACACGTACGGCGCTTGCCGCCTGCTCGACTCGCCGGGTTCGCACGGCTGGGCGGATGGTGCACACCCGCGATCTCCCTGCACACCGTCGCCGAGCCGTACGGGAAACCGTAAGCCCGGGCGGCCAAGGGATCGGCGACCAGAGGATCGGCGGTCGGGGGATCACCGCGTATAGAGGCCGGACCGACAGGGCCGGCGAACCCAGCCGGGCCCGCGGGCTTGGCGGGGCCGGCGGGCTTGGCGGGACGGGCAAGGTCAGCGGCGCAGACGGGCCCGGCAAGGTCAGCAGGCCCGGCAGGGCCGGCAGGGCCGGCAGGGCCGGCGGCGCCCGCGGACTGGTGTGGCCGTGGCCGACTCACCCGCGGACCTCCAGCGGAGCAGGCCTCCGCACGGGTCTCCCCAGCGACCTTCGCAGTGGCCTTCGCAGTGGCCTTCGCGGTGGTCTCCCTGCTGGCCTCCGCCTTGCTCTCCGCGGTGCTCTCCGCACGAGCCTGGGCCTCTCCCCGCGCGTGCGTCACCCCTGCATCCGTCTCCGCCGGCGCGTCCTCCCCCATCAGGGCCCACCGTTCCTCGCCCAGCAGGGACGGAACGGGAGAGAAAACAGTGGACGGATCCCGACCGGAGGGTGCCATGAGCATGTCCAGCTCCAGCGGATCGATCGGCCTCAGCTCTGCCAAGCGCAGCGCCATCCGCCTCGGCCGTCCCGGCGTCACGATATCCACGCGCCCCCCTCGGTCCAGTGCCACGAAATGGCCAACGAATGGCCCACCGGCTACTCCAGCAAGCCCGGCCATTCGAAAATCTATCTGAATAATCTCACGCCTAGAAGGTGAATGACAACTCTCCCCGCCAACTAATTCAATGAAAATTACGAGAAGAAAATACCAATAACCCCGAATGTCCATAACGTCCGACCAAGGCGTATTCGGCCGCCGAAGCGCAAGGAAAAGAGACGTTTACCCAGGCTGGGACGCCATCGTTCGTGTACGAGTACTTCGCGAACATGTGCGAGATCCTCGCGGCCTACGACGTGGTGTTCTCCCTGGGCGGGAAGAGATGGAACAGGTGGCCCGGCGATCCGTACGCCGCCCTTCGCATCGCGGACTCCGGTTAAGCGCCCAACACGGAACAGCGCGGAGCCGGGGCGTCCGATTCACATCCGTACGGCTCTTACATCGGTACGGCTCTTACATCGGTACGGCTCTTACATCGGTAGTCCCGGCCTCACTTCCAACACCCGGCACATGGCGATCCGGAAGGACTGTCCGGCCCCAGCCGCGTATGCGCTCAGGCCGGCTCGTTCAGCGGGGTCAGCGCGGCCGAGGCCGTGTCGTGATCCATCCCGGTGGCCTGGAGCAGATCGACGGCGATGGAGCGCAGCTGCGCGATGGTGACGTTCGCGGAGAACCCCAGGTTCTTGGGCCGCTCCCGGGCCGCGACGGCTAGCAGCGCCTGTCTGGCCAGCATCGGCTCGCGGCCGGCCGCCAGTTCGAGCTGGAGCAGCAGCGCCGCCTCCGAAACCTCGCGCAGCGACTCGGCCAGCGCGGCCGGCGGCGGGCTGGACTCCCCCAGCGCCGCGAGCGTGCGACGGACCAGCACCCGTGCGTTCCGCAGCGCGAGATCCACCGGTACGGCGGCGGTCTCGTACCTGGCCAGTCGGGCCCGGTGATGCCAGCGCAGCGGCGAGATCCTGATGATCTCCTTGCTGTTCGCCAGCGCCGCCGTGAGCTCCTCGACCGAGGTCTGGGTTCTGCGTCCGCGTTCCAAGGCCTCGGCGGCCAGGTCCATATCGCCTTTCTCAATCGCGTCCGCCGCCTGTTCCAGCACAGTGGAGAAGGCGTCGAGCACGCCGGACAGGTGCTTGCCCGCGATGGTGAGCGGGCTGGCGGGCAGCAGCGCGACCGCCGCGATGCCGACGACGCCGCCGGTGAGCGCATCGATCATCCGGTCCAGCCCGCCCGCGTCCTCTCCCGGCACCACCATGGTGACCAGCACCGCGGACGATCCGACCTGCGATATGAACAGCTCGCCGCTGTTCAACAGCCCCGCGACGCCCATCGCCAGCGCGATGACGAGCGCCATCTGCCAGGGGCCCGAGCCGATCCAGGACACCAGCAGGTCGCCGATGCCCACGCCCAGACTGACGCCGACCACCAGCTCGACCAGCCTGCGCAGCCGCTGCCCGAGCCCCACACCCACGCAGATCATCACCGCGATGGGCGCGAAAAGGGGGCGGGCGTGGCCGAGCAGATGTACGGCGACCACCCAGGCCAGCGCTGCCCCCGCAGCGCACTGCGCGATGGAGGGCACGATCAGGCCGAACGTACCCAGCCGATTCCTCACTTGATCATTCAGCCAATCTCGCACTCCTCCACCATGGCCAATTTTTATGACAGGGAGATCACATTTGCCCCGACTTATTCCGATTCGAACCATTCGGCGAGCCGGGCGGCCGACGGGTGTCCGGATGCTCACCGGCGGCGGCCGGAGGCCCGGGAAGACGGCCTGCCGGTACGGTACGGCCATCCGGCCACAGGGCTCGTTCACGGGATCGGCGGGGACGCCGAGGTGACCCGATGGCCGCTCCCGGCTGAATGTCGGTGCGGCCTGCCACCATGACCCGCATGACGACAACCGACCCCCTGGCCCCCTTCCAGTGGCTCAACGTGAGCAAGGGTTACGGCCGATTGGGTGCGATCTTCAGCGTGGCCTTCTTCCGCGGGCCCGACCCGGTGGAGGTGGTACGCCGCTTCAGCCGCGGCGAGGACTCCGGCCAGGAATCGGATTTCGAGGAGCTCGACGACAAGGCCTGCGAGTACGTCTCGACGGACGGCGGGGAGGGCGGCCACGTTGGCGTCTTCCAGGCCGGTGAGTGGTGCGTGGCCGTCGAGCCCTACGGCTGGATGGTCACGGACCACGAGGTGGTGACCGAGCTGTCACGGGGCTGTGAGGTGCTGGCGGTCACCCGCCACGACTACGCCGCCGAGCACAGCCTCGAGTACGCGATCGACGGCACGATCGTCACCGGCTACCCACTGCGGCGTCCCTACGCCCGCTACGGCTCCGACCCCGACCGGCTCAACGGCCTCATGCGGGAGCTGGGCATGAGACCGGAGGAGCCGGAGGACGAGGCCGCGTGGGAGGCCGCCTGGGAGGACGACCACCGCACCGCCGTACCGAGGGGCTTCGCCCTGGCGGCGAAGGTCACCGGGGTGCCGTTCACAGCGGACATGCTCGACCGTCCGATGCTCGTGGGGTCCATCGCGGAAAGGTGACCGTCTTGTGGCCGCCCGACAGCGGTGTTCGAATCTGCTCGTCTCCCTGCGCGAGGGCAGCCTGCGCGAGGGCAGCCTGCGCTGCGATGGTCTCCTGCCAAGGGCAGAGCCTGGCCCGGCTCACACAGTCGTCGGCGTCGACCATGCCGCACGCCCCACCGCCTCGGCGACCACCGAGAACGGCCGCTCCCGCGACGCCCGACGACCACCCGGCATCATTTCCGATCCCGATCCCGGGATCGGGATCCCGGGATCGGGATCCCGATCCCGGGACGACGGGCGTACCCGGCGTGGGGCGGCGGCGCCGGGTACGCCCGTCGATCGGGCGTCAGCTTCCCGTGCAGGTGAGCGCGGGTGTTCCGGTGGTTCCCGTCGAGGACCCGAGGAACCCGAACGTGGTGCTGGCACCGGCCGCGAGCGAGCCGTTGTAGGAGACGTTGCGTGCGGTGACCGCGGTCCCCTGGCTCGTGACGGTCGCGTTCCATGCCTGGGTGATCGCCTCTCCGTTGGGGAGGTTCCAGGACACGGTCCAGTCGCTGATCGCCGAGGAGCCGGCCGTGACCCGGACCTCACCCTGGAATCCGCCGGGCCACTGGTTGATCACCGTGTACGTCGCGGTACACCGCGCGCCGCCGGGCGAGGGGCTCGGGCTGGGCGACGGGCTCGGGGAGGGAGACGGACTCGGGGAGGGAGACGGACTCGGCGAAGGCGTCGGCGTGGGGCTCGGCGTGGGGGTGACCGTACCGCCCCATGCCGCGGTCGAGTCCAGCCAGGCCGCGCGGCGCAGCATCCAGTCGCGCATGTACTGCACCTGCCCCTGCCAGGTGGACGCGGTCGGGGTGATGAAGAAGCCGATCATCGATGTCGTGAGGTTCGGCCAGCGCTGGAAGTTGCGCTGCGCGGCGTTGGTCAGCGGCCCGGCGAGCGCGTCGATCCTGGCCTGCATGGCCGAGTCGGAGAGCGGACCGCGGCGCAGCGTCTGCCAGCGTGCCTTGACCTGGTCGACGAAGGCCGGATCCTGCACGAGCCGGTTGAACCAGTCGTTGGCCAGCGGCTGCCGGGTCTGCTGGTACTGCCAGCCCGAGGTCTGGTCGTTCTGGAAGAATCCGCCCACGCCGAAGGTGAGGTCGTAGTCCCACAGCGGGCCCGCGAAGATCTTGGTGTCCCGGTCCTTGTAGAAGTAGGCGCTGCGGACGTAGGCGTCCATGTTCCGGCTGAGCTCGTAGATGATCAGCTGGTCGATGAAGGAGTCGACGTCGATGTACGCCCGGTAGCCGGTCTCCGGGTCGGCGAAGTTCGGCCCGTGCAGCGCGTCGTGGAAGGTCTGGATGTGGTTGCGCAGCCAGTCCTTCTGCTCCGGCTGCAGCGGCGAGGGGTCGGCCACCTCGAGGTAGTTCCAGCAGGTGGCCGACGCCCCGGTGCACGACAGCGTCGGCTCCTCGGCGGCCATCCACTCGAACTTCCAGATGTAGCCGCCCTGGATCTTCGGCAGCGTGACGTCGTCCTCGTCGAGCTGTTTGAGGTCGAGCCGGTTCTTGCTGTTCTTGATCGTCTCGACGATCATGTAGACGCCCATGTAGTCGTCGGCGCCCACCGAGGTGGTGTCGGTGTTGAGGTAGAGCTCCACGAACCGGTATCGCGGCGCGTACAGCCCCATCTCCCTGCCGAGGTCGTAGACGAAGGCCTCCCGGATCAGCGACTTGTCGGGGAACGGCCCGCGCAGCACCCAGTCGGAGTCTTCGGGCATGCCGAGCACCGGGTAGTCGGCGTCGTCATCGTCGTTGTCCCGGAACTCGATGCGGTACGGCGTCTTCGCGAACGTGGCCGACGACTGCCCCCGCAGCTTGAATCCGGCGCGGGTGGCCACGGCCGGGGTCGCGGCCAGCGAGGTCGTCCCGCCGCCGCCCGGGTCGAAGATCATGGCGGCGGCGTCGAAGTACTCCCGGCCGGGCTTGCCCTTGCCGTACGAATCGAGCACCATCACCGGCAGGTCGTGGGCCGTGGTGGTGCCGCGGGCGACGTACAGGGCCGTTCCCGGCGCCCCGGACGCGGTCTGATCGGTGAACGCCTGGGCCCTGAGCTGGGTGGTGCGGGTGAAGCGCAGCGGGGCTCCCTGGTAGAGCGTCGACTGCGCGGTGGGCGGCCTCCCGTCGGTGGTGTAGCGGATTTGAGCACCACTGATCGCGGTGCTCAGCGACACGCTCACCTCTCCCTGGAAGGTGCCGCTCGGCACGGAGAAGACGATGTCGCCGACCAGGTCGTCGGCCGCGCTCGCCGCCGCCGTGGCGGCCGCGCTCGTGGCAGTGGTCTGCGCGGACACCGTCTCCGCCTGGGCCGATAACGGGGTGAGA
Source organism: Sphaerimonospora mesophila (assembly GCF_001417795.1). Classification (NCBI taxonomy): domain Bacteria; kingdom Bacillati; phylum Actinomycetota; class Actinomycetes; order Streptosporangiales; family Streptosporangiaceae; genus Sphaerimonospora; species Sphaerimonospora mesophila. Next base: position 623,854 of record NZ_BCBX01000031.1, read on the forward strand.
AGCCCCGAGAGAAGCACGGCGGCGGCCGCGACCACCGTCGTGCGATGGGTCAAACGCACGATGTCTCCTGTTCGGGTCGGGGGGAGATGGTCGGTTCCGGGGATGTCGACGAGGCGGTGCCGCGGAAGTGGCGACGTAGCGTCCGGCGCCACGGCACGTCGGGCAGGTCCAGGCGGAGCGCGGCCAGACCGGTGGCGTACTTGGAGATCCGGGCGGGTCTCATCCCCCTCCGCCACAGCATGCGGTCGACCTGCGTGGCGGCCGAGGCGGTCTTGGTCTCGACCACGGCGAGGCCGGGCAGTCGCAGCGTGGCGGTGCCGTCCCGCCAGGTGAGCCCGGTGTCGATGGTGATCCGGCTCGCGGTCTCCGGCAGCAGCAGGGTGGCGCGCCGGTATTCGGTGACCAGGACCGGGTCGAGTACGCTCCCGGCCGCGGGGCCGATCGACTCACGGACGAGCGCTTCGTCCACGAAGTCACGCCCCGGCTGAACGGTGCCGCTGTCCCATGGGTGGTAGGGCAGCCGGTGTTTCCTGGTGCTCCCCCGCGCGCCGCGGATCTTGACCTCCAGCCAGCACTGTTCCGAGTCGAGGTAGGTGCGGGTGCGCACCTTGAAACGCCGGCGCCTGCGGTACGCCGCGCAGTGGTAGCTGGCCAGTTGCGGGGTGTCGAAGTACACCGACTTGTAGCGGAAGGTGCGTTCGCCGTCGATGTCCAGCACCCGGGCCTGCGGCGTGAGCTGCTCCAGCAGGCGTGGCAGTTCCTCCGTGGGGACGAGGTACTTGCGGTCCACCCTGGTCTGCAACGCGGCGCGGTCGACCAGCTCGGCGACCCCGACCGGGGCCAACCGCGCCAGTTCCGGCACGATGGGCGTCGTGCTCATCGGCGTGCTCCCGCGGCCACGGGCGCGCCGGGCTCGGCGGTCAGGCGTTCGGTCAGTGCGTAGCGGACGTCGACGATGGTGGTCTCGTTGACCAGGTCGAGCCGCTGGACGGTGACGGCGTGCACCCGGGCGTGCAGCACCTGTTCCAGGTGCGCGACGAGCGCGACGTGGTCGGTGATTGCCGAGTCGAGCACGAGGATCTGATGCCGGTAGTGCCGGAACAGCCGCCGGTGGTCGCCGAGGAACATCACCACGAGGATGAGCGCCATCAGGCCGCCGCTGAGCCAGACCGAGGTGGTGCTCAGCGCGCCGAGGATGCCCAGGGCGAGAGCGGAGAAGTAGTACGCCACCTCGTGCTGGTCGAGCTCCGTCGAGCGCAGGCGGATGATGGACAGCACGCCGAACAGCGCCAGCCCCAGCCCGAGCCCGGCGCCCACGTTGCTGGCGCTGAGCGCGCTCGCCACCGCGAGGACGCCGATATTGACCCCCAGATAGGCGACGACCAGATCGCGGCGGCGGTGTCGCGGGAAGTAGAGCCCGAAGACGAGCAGCACCACCGCGCAGATGTCGATCGCGAACAGGACGAGCTGTGACATTACGTTCGTTCCTCCTGAGCCGCTGCCGGAGTTGGCCGGACACCGCCCGTTTCCTGGCCGGGTCCGCAGGACAGGTAGCCGAAAATTTCGGCTCTTTATATAAACTTTCGGGAACTCGCCCGGAACCATAGATGAATGCCGGGTGACGAGTCAATGAACTTCCCTACGATGCGCATTTCGGCCCTTACACTGCGTACAAGAATCCATTACTCCTCGTGTAAACAATCCTGACGTCATCGTGTGGCGAGACGACGAGCTCGCCGATACGACCCGGTCACAGGCCGATGGCCGGCACCAACCGCCGAGAGCGCAGGGTGACGCAGACCGGGTGCGCCCACACCATCCGACTTGAAACTTTCGCCATCTGCCCGAAATACACCAACTCGAGGGCGCGAGCGTGAGGCGGCGGTGTGGCCCGGCGGGGACCGATGCGTCGGCCGAACGTGGTGGTCGGCGCCAACGCCGGTCCCGGGGGTAAGAGGGATAGAGGCGGGAGACACAACGGGGAGAGCGACACGTGAACGATCCTGACGTCGGGCGTATCTGGGGAGGTCTGGCGCGTTCCCATCACCTGACCCCGCTGGACGACCTGGCCGACTCGGTCATCGAGCATGTCCGGCCGCTCGGCTTCACCGAGATCATGATTTATGTGGCCAGCCTGCGGCCGCTTTACCTCGTGCCGCTTCCCGGCCAGCGCGACGTGCACGGCGAACCGCTCGATCGGCTCCCCGTCGACACGACGCTGGCCGGACGGGCCTTCCGCAATCTGGAGATCGTCCAGGCCCGGCCCACCACCGTCTTCTCCTCCGTGGAGGCCGAACCGCTCGGCGGTGAAGGACCACGGCGGCTGTGGGTGCCGATGTTGGACGGGACCGAACGGGTCGGCGTGCTCGGGGTGACCGTGCCCGTGGTCGACGACCACACCAAGCGGATCGCGGCGGAGCTGGGCGCGCTGATCGCCCTTCTGGTGGTGAGCAAGCGCACCTCCAGCGACGCATACATACGGATGATCCGCACGGAGGAGATGGACCTGTCCGCCGAGGTGCTGTGGGCTCTGATGCCGATCCGCAACTACTCCACGGACAAGATCTCGGTCAGCGCCGCGCTGGAACCGGCCTACTCCGTCGGCGGGGACGCCTTCGACTACTCGCTCGACGGTGACATCCTGCGCCTGGGCATCTTCGACGCCATGGGGCACGACCTGTCCGCCGGGCTGACCGCCACCATCGCACTGGGGGCGTACCGCAACAACCGCCGCCGGCGGGGGATCGATCTGCTCGCGGTCAGCGACGCGATCGACGAGGCGATCGCCGACCAGTTCAGCAGGTCCCGGTTCGCCACCGGCATCCTGGCCGAGTTGAACATCCATAGCGGCCTGCTGACCTGGGTGAACCGGGGACATCCACCGCCGTTGATCCTTCGGCAGGGGCGGGTGGCCTCCATGCTGGAGACCCCGCCGGACACCCCGATGGGCCTGCGCCTGGGCCCGGCCACCGTGCTCTCCCGCCGCCAGTTCGAGCCGGACGACCGGCTGCTCCTTTACACCGACGGCATCCTCGAGGCGCAGACTCCCGAGGGGGAGATGTTCGGACTGGACCGCTTCACCGACTTCGTCATCAAACGCGAGGCCGACGGCCTCTCCGCACCGGAGACCCTGCGCCGCCTGGTCCACTCCATCCTGCTGCACCAGCGCGGCCGGCTGCAGGACGACGCCACCGTGATGCTGGTGGAGTGGCGCACCGAGCGGCTGCGCCAGCTAAGCGTGTGACGACCCGACCGGCATGGCCTGCCGTGTCGAGCCCGATGCCCCGCCGCCTCGCCGGCGGAACCCCCGGTCATGGTTCACCGGCCCTCACGCGGATCGCTCTCCCGCCGGAACATCCGGCCCACCCCCCCGGGAGCAGAGGGGGATTGACCGGTTTCTGACCGGGCATCGGACGGCCATGGACAATCAAGACAATCGGGACAATCCTTCTGAGGTGCGCCTCGCCCGTGCCCATGGGCTCTTCAATCTGGTGGGCGGGTTATGGCCCCTCGTGCACCTGCCGAGCTTTGAGATGGTGTTCGGCCCCAAGGCCGACAAGTGGCTGGAGCGTACGACCGCCGGGCTCCTCGTGGGGATCGGCTGGAGCCAGCTTTCCGCGGCGCCCACCCCCGAAGGCGTACGGCAGGCCCGGCGGATCGGCGTGGCCACCGCCGCCACCCTGCTCGCGATCGATCTGATCTACGTGCCGCTCGGCCGGATCCGGCCGACCTACCTGATCGACGCGGCCATGGAGGCCGGATGGATCATGGCGTGGTGCGGACTCTCCGCGGACTCCCGCCCGCCGCTGCCCGCCCATCGCCGATCAGCGTAGGAGGATGTTCACGATGAGAGTGAGCAGGATCGACGCGATGATCGAAATCGCGATCATCATCATGCAGCCCGCCGCTCCCCCGAGCGGACGGATCTTGAAGTTGCCAGGCATGGCAGACCACCTTTCGGCACCATCGCCGGTAACGCCTGACCTACCCGCCGCGTAGCCGATTCAGCAGGGTCTCCAGGATCTCATCGGCGACGGTCCACAGGAGGGATCCTCCGGCGTCGGGGCGCAGGTGACGGCGGGCGCCGGGGATCCGCCGTGCCAGGAGGTCGCCGAGGTCGGGCGAGTGGACCGGGCTCACGTCGTGACCGCCGTACCACAGGTCGACCGGAACGGTGATGGACTCGACCTCGAAGGGCCAGGGGGCGAAGGCCAGCGCCAGATCACGTGCGTAGGCCGCCGCGCCCTGGCGGAATCCCTCGTCCAGAGCCCGCCGGAAATGCTCGGCGAAGGCCTCGTCCCGATAAACGGCGAGATCGACCTCGGACGACGTCTCGGTGACCAGCCGCCACAGCATCTCGGGGCGGGCGGTGCGGGCGAACGACTCCTCGAACCCGTCCGGATCCGCGGTCAGCGCCTCCAGCATGCCCGCTACATCGGGATCGAGCAGGCCGGCGAGGCCGGGATGACGCAGATCGTCCTGCCCGGACACCACCGCCACCGCTGCCGGCAGGCCGGCGGCGGCGCACGCGAGGGCGAACGGCGCCCCCTGGGAGAACCCCACGATCCCGTACGGCGGCAACTCGAGAGCCGCGGTCAGGGCCTCGACGTCCGATGCCCAGTCGGTGAGGGTACGGCCGGGCCGGGGGTCGGACGCGCCCAGACCGGGACGGTCGACCGCGATCAGCCGTACGACCTGCTCGTCGAGAAGGTGGGCGCCGAACCCCAGGCTGCCGCCCATCGCGGCGCCGGAGAAGAACAGCACGGGTGTCCCGTCCCGCGGCCCCCACTCAGCCCGGCCGAGCACCCGGCCGTCGGGCGTCTTGATCTCTTCCCTGCGCTCGGGCGCGGCCACCCCCAGAACCATGCGCCGCATCGTAATGAGCACGAACCGCCCTACCAACTCGTTTTCCCGCGTACCGGGATAGATCACCCCGGTAGGGTCTCGCCGCCGATGGGGGCGAGGACCTCTCCGGTGTAGTACGACGAGAACCGGCCGGCGGCGAAGAAGACGTACGACGGGGCGATCTCGTCGGGATCGGCCGCCCGTTCCATCGGCACCTGGGCGCCGAACGCCGCCACCTTCTCCTCCGGGAAGGTCGACGGGATCAGCGGGGTCCAGACCGGGCCCGGGGCGACCGCGTTGACCCGGATGCCCCGCTCGACCAGCGCCTGCGCCATCGAATAGGTGAACGCGTTGATCGCGCCCTTGGTGGCCGCGTAGTCGATGAGCGACTTGTTGCCGCGCAGGCCGTTGATCGACGAGGTGTTGACGATGGCGCCTCCCCTGGGCAGGTGCGCGAGGGCGGCCTTGGTCACCCAGAAATAGCTGTGGATGTTGACCGCGAACGTCCGCTCCCACTGTTCGTCGGAGAGTTCCTCCAGAGACCGGACCGGCGCCTGGGTGGCCACGTTGTTGACGAGCACGTCGAGCCCGCCGAGCTCGCGTACGGTCTCCTCGACCACCCGCCGGCAGTGGGCGGGGTCGGCGAGGTCGCCGGGGATGGTCACGCAGCGGCGTCCCTCGCGCTCCACCAGTTCTCTGGTGTGGTCGGCGTCCTTGTGCTCGCTCAGATAGGCGATCGCGACGTCGGCCCCCTCCTTGGCGAACGCGACGGCGACGGCCCGGCCGATGCCCGAGTCGCCGCCGGTGACGAGCGCGCGCCGGCCCGCCAGCAGCTCGCGGCCGGTGTAGTCGCGCATCTCGTCCCTCGGCGCCGGGCGCATCTCGCCCGTCTCGCCCGGATACGGCTGGGTCTGCGGTGGCGGTGTGGCGTTCGGCTGCTCTGGCATGCCCGTCGGGTACCCCTGCCGTGACCGGGCAAACGAGCCTCCGTACGACCCGGTCTCCGCGCACGCCGACCTCGAGCATCGAAGGTTTCGATGCTCAGACCCGCAAGGTTTCAGGACGCTTTGGCGTGTGACCTCCTGCCAGCAGCATAATCTCAATCGTTCACAAGAGGAGGTTTCATGACAAATCGCCTATTTACGGCCATCGTCGGTGCGCTGGTGGTGACGGCGCTCGCCGGCGGCTGCGGACGGGCGTCGTCGGGAACCACCGCGGGCGAGGGCGCTGCGGCCGCGGCGGGCAAGACGGCGAAGGATCTCGTGCCGGAGGCCGTGCGCAAGACCGGGGAGCTTCGGGTGGCCACCTCCGAGGGCTACCCGCCGATGGAGATGTACAAGGAGGGCACCCAGGAGCTCACCGGGGTGGACCCCGACCTCGGGGCGGCCATCGCGGCGAAGCTCGGGCTCAAATTCACGATCACGAACGCCGCCTTCGACGGCCTCATCCCCGGCCTGCAGAGCGGCCGCTGGGACATCGTGCTGTCCTCGATGAGCGACACCGAGGAGCGGCGCGCCGCGGTCGACTTCGTCGACTACTTCAACGCCGGCGGCGCCATCATGGTCAAGAAGGGCAATCCGGAGGGCATCAGGACCCTCGACGACCTGTGCGGCAAGACCGTGGTCCTGGCCAAGGGCACCTCCAACCTCGCGATCGGCGAGCGGCAGAACGAGAAGTGCACCGACAAGATGAAGATCATGCAGAGCGAGGACGCGCCCACCGGCCTGCTCTCCCTGGACTCCGGCCGGGCGGTGGCCACGATCGTCGACTCCCCCGTCGCCGTCATGTACGCCAACGACACCGGCAAGTACGACGTCCTGCCCGAGCAGTACGACGCCGGGCCGTGGGGCATCGCGATCGACAAGCGCGCCACCGGCCTCCGCGACGCGGTGGCCAAGGCCATGGAGGAACTGCAGGCCGACGGCGGCTACCGGGAGGTGCTCGACAAGTACGGCGTGACGGCCAACGCGGTGCAGGGCGTCCTGGTCAACACCCGTCCATGGAAGTGACCCCGGCCCGGGACGCCGATTCCGGCGCCGCCCCCGGATCGCCGATCGACCCCGAGCTCTCGGCAGACCACGAGCCCCCGATGAACCCCGACCCATCGATGAACCCTGACCCGCCGATCGACCCCGAGCCGCCGATCGACCCTGAGCTGCCGATCGACCCCGAGCTGCCGATCGACGCGGTGCGCCCGGCCCGGCCCGGGAGGTGGTTCGCGGCCGCGGCCGCCATCGCCTTCCTGGCCTGGCTGGCCTACACGATCGTCGTCAACGAGAACCTGCACTGGGACGTGATCGTCGCCTACCTCGGCGACGGCAGGATCCTCGGCGGCCTGTGGGTGACGATCCAGCTCACCGTGCTGTCCATGGTCATCGGCCTGGTGCTGGGCGTGCTCGCCGCGGTGATGCAGCTGTCCGACAGCCCGGTGCTGCGCGGCACCTCGGCGCTCTACACCTGGTTCTTCCGCGGCACCCCGCTGCTGGTGCAGTTGATCTTCTGGTTCAACATCGGCCTGGTCTTCCCGACCTTCGGCATCGGCGTCCCGTTCGGCGGCCCGAAACTGATCGAGTGGCAGGCCAACGAGCTGATCACTCCGTTCACGGCGGCGCTGCTCGGTTTGGCCATCAACGAGGGCGCCTACATGGCCGAGATCGTGCGGGCGGGCATCAGATCGGTCGACCCGGGTCAGCGCGAGGCGGCCGAGTCGCTCGGCATGTCGCACCGGCAGGTGCTGCGCCGCGTGGTGCTGCCGCAGGCGATGCGGGTGATCATCCCGCCGACCGGCAACCAGTTCATCTCGATGCTGAAGACCACCTCGATGGTCTCCGTGATCGCCGGGGCCGAGCTGCTGACCGTGGCCCAGCGCATCTACCTCGGCAACTTCGAGGTCATCGCGATGCTCATCGTGGCGTCGATCTGGTACATGGTGCTCACCACGGTCGCGAGCGTGGGCCAGCACTTCATCGAGAGGCGTTTCGAGCGCGGCCACGCCCGGCTGTCCACCCGGGTGCGCCGCAACCTGCGCCCGTTCGCGAAGGAGCCCGCATGAACAGGCCGGACGAGCCCGGCGAACCGAACCGGGACCGGCCGGCGGATCCGGGGCTTCCCATGGTCCGGATCCGCTCGGTGCGCAAGCGGTTCGGCGCGGTCGAGGTGCTCAAGGGCATCAGCCTGGACGTCCCCGCCGGCGAGGTGGTCTGCGTGGTCGGGCCGTCCGGCTCGGGTAAGTCGACCCTGTTGCGCTGCGTGAACCGGCTGGAGACGCCGGACTCCGGGCGGATCTGGGTGGACGGCGAGCTGATGGGCCACGCCGAGCGCGGCGGACGGCTGCACGAGCTGCGTCCGGCCGAGCTGTCGCGGCAGCGGCGCGGCATCGGCATGGTCTTCCAGCGGTTCCACCTGTTCCCGCACCGGACCGCGCTGGAGAACGTGATGGAGGGCCCGGTCACTGTGCTCGGCACTCCGGCGGCGAGGGCCAGGCGCGCTGCCGCGGAACTGCTGGAGCGGGTCGGTCTGGCCGACCGGGCGGGCCACTATCCCGCCCAGCTCTCCGGCGGCCAGCAGCAGCGGGTGGCCATCGCGCGCAGTCTCGCCATACGGCCCAAGCTGATGCTGTTCGACGAACCGACCAGCGCGCTCGACCCCGAGCTGGTCCAGGAGGTGCTCGCCGTGATGCGCGACCTGGCCGCGAGCGGGATGACCATGATGGTGGTGACGCACGAGATGGGTTTCGCCCGCGAGGTCGGCGACCAGCTCGTCTTCATCGACGACGGCAGGATCGTCGAGCGCGGGCATCCGCGCGAGGTGCTCGACGCGCCGCGGCACGAGCGGCTGCGTGCCTTCCTCGGGCAGGTCGGATGAGCCGCCCCTTCGACCTGCTGATCCGCGACGGCCTGGTCGTCGACGGTACGGCCCGGCCGGCGAGACCGGCGGACGTCGCGTCGGACGCCGGGCGGCTGACGGTGCTGCCCCCGGGGTCCGGGGCGGCGGCGGCGCGGGTCGTCGACGCCGGCGGGCTCGTGGTGGCCCCCGGCTTCATCGACGCGCACACCCACTCCGACGGCGTCGCCATCCTGGACGGCGGCCGCGACCGGGAGCTGGTGCGGGCGGCGGTGCTGCAGGGCGTCACCACCGAGATCTGCGGCAACTGCGGCTCCAGCCTGTTTCCCGCGCTACCGGAGCGGCTGGACGCGATGCGGGCCGAGGCGGAGATCTCCTTCGGCGGCGATGTGGGCGCCTACCCGGACTTCGCCGGTTTCGCCGCCGCGCACGCCGCCGTGCCGAGGATCAACCACCTCGTCTCGCTGGTGGGGCACGGCACGCTGCGCGCCGGGGTGGTCGGCCCGGTGGACCGGCCGGTGTCGCCGGCCGAGCTGCGCACGATGTGCGAGCTGCTCGACCGGTCCCTCGCCCAGGGCGCGGCCGGCCTGTCCAGCGGACTGATCTACGCCCCCGGGACGTACGCCGACACGGGGGAACTGGTGGCGCTCGCCGCCGTGGCGGCCCGGCACGGCAAGCCCTACGTGACCCACCTGCGCGACGAGATGTCGCGGGTGGAGGAGGCGCTGGAGGAGGCGGTGGAGATCTCCCGCCGCAGCGGCGCGGCGCTGCACGTCTCGCACCACAAGACGGCCGGCCGGCACGGCTGGGGCCGTACGGCTCGGACCCTGCCGCGCATCGCCGGGCTGCGGGCCGGCGGCATGGACGTCACCTGCGACGTCTACCCCTACACGGCGGGCAGCACGGCGCTGGCCGCGATGCTGCCGCCGTGGGCCAACGACGGGGGCCTCGCCGCGCTCACCGCCCGGCTGCGCGATCCCGAGGCGCGTGACCGGATGCGGCTGGCGATCGCCGAGGGCGTGCCCGGCTGGGAGAACACGGTCGGCAACGGCGGCTGGGATCGGATCTCGGTGGCGTGCGCGCCGCGCCATCCGACGGCGGAGGGCAGGACGATCGCCGAGCTCGCCGCCGCGGCTGCGGCCGATCCCCTGGACGTGGCCGCCGATCTGCTCGTGGCCGAGCGCGGCGAGGTGACGATCATCAGTCATTCGATGGTGGAGGAGGACGTGCGGCGGGTGCTGGCCGCGCCGTACGCGGTGATCGGCTCCGACGGGGTGCCCAAGCCGGGCGGGCGGCCGCATCCGCGCTGGGCGGGCACGTTCCCCCGGGTGCTGGGCCGCTACGTGCGCGAGCTCGGCCTGCTGTCGCTCGAGGAGGCGGTGCACAAGATGACGCGACTGACCGCGATGCGCTTCGGCCTGGCCGGGCGGGGGGTGATCCGCGACGGCGCGCACGCCGACCTGGTGGTGTTCGACCCGGCGGCGGTGGCGGACCGGGCGACGTTCACGGAACCGCTGCTGCCGCCCTCCGGCGTGGCGGCGGTGATCGTGGGTGGGATCGTGGTGGTACGCGACGGTGAGGAGACCGGCGCCCGGCCCGGGACGGTGCTGACCCCGTGACTGGCCCGACCGAGATCGCCGGCGAGCTGGCCGGGCTGGCGGCCGGGTGCCCGGGAAGGCTGGCGGTGTGCGTGCCCGGACTGGCCGGGGTGAACGAGGACGTGGAGCTGCCACTGGCCAGCACCGGCAAGCTGCTGCTGCTCGCCGCGGTCGCCCGGGAGGTGACGGACGGCGACCTCGATCCCGACGAGCCGCTCGACCTGGTGGCGGAGGACCACGCGGCGGGATCAGGGCTGCTGACCGCATTGTCGGCCCGGCGGTGGACGATCGCCGACCTCGCCCTGCTCACCGCGTCGGTGAGCGACAACACGGCGACGAACGCGCTGCTGCGGCGGCTCGGCCTGGACCGGGTGGCCGCCGTGGCCCGTGCGCTCGGACTGACCAGGACGCGGATCCACGACCGCATTCGCGAGCCTCGGCTGCCCGGGCACCCGCCCGCCTTCGCGACCGGGACGGCGCGCGAGCTCGCCGCGCTGGCCTGCTCGTTGGCCTCGTCGGCCCATCTGGCCGCCGGTTCCCTCGGCGACGGCGAGCCGTGGCAGCGGCTGATGCTCGGCTGGATGGCGCACAACACCGATCGGAGCCTGGTGCCCGCGCTGCTGCCGCACGAGGCGGAGGACCGGCGGATCCCGGCGGCGGCCGTGCCGTACCCGATGGTGTGGGTGGCGAACAAGACCGGCACGGACGCGGGGATCCGGGCGGACGTGGGGGTGCTCGTCGGCGCCCGCGCGACCGGCTACGCGGTGCTCGCCCACGCCCCCGGCGGGCCGGCCGGCGGCGAGCACGCGCTCGTCCTGGCGATCCGCCGGGCCGGGCTCGCCATCGCTGCGGCCGTGCGCTGAACGGACTCCACCCGGTCGCTGCGCCGGGAGGAAGCCGCTGCGAAGCCCGCTTCCGTGGGCTTCGCTTGCGGTCCCCGCTCCGCTCCCTCGATTCCGGTGGAGTCGGGCGGAGGGACCGGGCCTCACCCCGGGATTCAGCGGCCGACGACGCGCAGGCGGGCCGCGGCGTCGCGGAGGTAGCCGATGAACGACTTGAGTGCCGGGTTGGGGTTGGTGGGGCGGGCCGCGGCGCCGATGCGGCGGTAGAGCCGGGCGCCGTCGACCTGGCGGATCCGTACGCCCTCGGCGCCCTGGGTGCCGAGGCTGGGCACCAGGGCGACGCCGAGTCCGGCCCGGACGAGCCCGAGAGTCACCTCGTAGTGGTCGCTGCGGCAGCGGATGGCGGGGCTGAACCCCTCCAGCGCGCTCGCCCGTTCGAGCACGGACACCGGGGTGTCCGTGCCGAAGGTCGTGATCCACGGCTCGTCGGCCAGGTCGGCGAGGCGTACCCTGGGGCGTTGCCCGGCCGGATGGCCGAGCGGCATGACGAGCAACTGCGGCTCGTCGAACAGGTGGGTCACCTCCACCCCGACCGGCGGCTTCCACGGATCGAGCGCGTGCTCGAACACGACCAGCACGTCGAGCGCGCCCCGCTCCACGTCGGGAAGGAGTTCGTGCGGCTGGCCCAGCACCAGGTCGAGCTCCACGGCGGGATGCCGCGCGGTGAAGCTGGACAGTGCCATCGGCAGGAGCCGGTAGCCCGCCGAGGCGAAGAAGCCGATGCGCAGCTGCCCGGCGTCCGCCCGCGCCTGGGCGAGCAGGTCCTTCTCCGCCGCCTCGATGAGGTCGAGCACCTCCTGGGCGCGGGTGGCCAACCGGCGGCCGGCCGCCGTGAGCCGGAGGCTGTGGGCCGACCGCTCCACCAGTCCCACCCCGGCCTCCTCCTCTAGCCGGGAGAGCTGGTGGGAGACGGCGGAGGGCGACAGCCGCAGGCTCCGGGCGGCTCCGGCGATGCTCCCGGCCCTGAAGACCTCGAGGAGCACCTTCAGGCGGTGGCTGCTGAGCATGCACCCCAGTATGGGTGCAGGGCAGACCGACCAGTTCCTAGCAGTTGCTGCCGGTTTCTACCGATTCCTGTTTTCTACCGGTTTCTACCAGTTTCCGGGCCGGTGACCGCCGCCGCCACCACCAGCGCGCTCGCCGCCACGCCCCTGGTTACGGAACGCCAGCGCCATGGCCAGCGCCGCCGCGCCGAGCAGCAGGATGATGATCCCGGTCACCACGTTGTTCCAGATCGTCCCGGCCGTGAGCGCCGAGGCGCCCGCTCCGGGCAGTCCCGGGGTCCCGGGCATCCCGGGCGTCGCCCCCGGCGTGAGAGTGCGGCCTCCCCGCACCACCCACGGTGAGACGAGGGTCCAGATGCCGAGGAGCGGGAGCAGCCAGCTGATGCCGTAGGTACGGCCGAAGGCCGACGCGCACGCGAGCGCGAGGGCGGCGACCGACAGCCCGACGACCAGGTTGCTGACGGCGAGCCCCGAGAAGCGATTGAACCCCACGATCCAGGGCGAGAGGGCCAGATAGAGCCCGCTCAGGAAGGTGAGCCCGTCAACGATCTGGGCGGGGGTCGTCGACCCCACCCGGTCGTATGTCTGCCGGAGTTCGGCGAGATCGGGATGGCGCTCTAAGCCGGTGGGTCGAACCATGTCCGTACCGCCTTCCTGCTGATTTGGACGAACAATCGCGGCCCTACCCGCCCTCATCTCCCCATTCTCCAAAATTTCCAATAAGCACGTCTTTTCTTGGTTTGGCAGCGGGAAAGGCGGCAGCGTCCGCGTTCGGCCATCGGGAAAAACGAATGCCCGGCGCGGTCGGGCGACGCGGCCAGGCAACGCGGTCAGGCGACGCGGTCAGGCAACGCGGCCAGGCGACGCGGTCAGGCGACGCGATGGCGTTCCGCGGCGTCGTGTCGCAGGGTCAGGCCGAGACCGGGGACGTCCGCCCCCGGTCGCAGGCCGCCACCGGCCGGGTCGGCGGCGCCGTCGAACAGCTCGGTCTCGATCCGCGCGTGATCGTGGAACCATTCCACGTGGCGCAGGCCGGGGGTGGCCGCGGCCGCCGGGAGGTGCAGGTTCGGCGCGCAGTGCGCCGACACCTGCAGGTTGTGCCCGGCCGCGACCGCGGCCGCAGCGAACCAGCCGGTGTAGCCGCCGCAGCGGGTGGCGTCGATCTGCAGGCAGTCGACCGCGCCCGCAGCGCACATCCGGGTGAAGTAGACCTGGTCCCCGCCGTACTCTCCGGCGGCCACGTCGGCTTCGGAGCGCTCGCGCACCAGCCGCAGCCCCGCCAGGTCGTCGGACGAGACCGGCTCCTCGAACCACCGCACATCGTGGTCGCGCATCCGGCGCTCCAGGCGGACGGCCTGCTTGGCCGTGTAGCCGCCGTTGGCGTCGACGTACAGCTCGGCGTCCGGTCCGATCACCTTCCGGGCGAGGGCGACGCGGTGCAGATCGCGCAACGGCTCGGTGCCCCACGACTCACCGATCTTGATCTTCACGCGGGGAATGCCCTGGTCGTGCACCCAGTGCCGCAGCTGCGCCGCGGTGGTGTCGTCGTCGTAGGTGGTGAAGCCGCCCGAGCCGTACACGGGGACGCGGTCGCCGGTGGCGCCGAACAGGCGCACCAGCGGCACGCCCAGCAGCCGCGCCTTGAGGTCCCACAGGGCCACGTCGACCGCGGAGATCGCGTAACCGGCGATCCCCTGCCGCCCGGCGTTGCGCACCCGGCGGACCATCGCACGCCAGATCCCCGGGATGTCCAGCGCGGCGGCGCCCGTCACCACGGGGGCCAGCGTCCGCTCGAGGAACGGGGCCGCCGCGGCGGGCGCGTAGGTCCAGCCCGTGCCCGTGACCTCCCCCGCGCTGATCTCGGCCACCACGAGCGTCGTCGCGTCCCAGGCGAAGGTACCGTCGGCCTCGGGCCGGTCGGTCGGCACGCGGTAGGCCGCGGCGCGCACGTCGTCGACCACCGCGTCGATCGCACGGTCGGTCACGCGGTCGGCCACGCGGTCGGTCACGCCGTCGAGCGGGTCGTGGGCCCCGCCGGGGATCTCGGTCATCACCCCGTCCCCTACCCGTCGCGTTTCGCAATTTTCCGGAACGCGATGGTTTGTCCCATCACCTGGCGGCAAGGCGGCAGAGTATGACCCGAATCGCCGCTGAAGTGCTCATCGAACGTCTGGCCGACTGGGGGGTCGACACGGTATTCGGCCTGCCCGGCGACGGCATCAACGGGATCATGGAAGGGCTGCGCCGCCAGACCGACCGGGTCCGCTTCGTCCTCGTCCACCATGAGGAGGCCGCGGCGTTCATGGCGACCGCGCATGCGAAGGCGACCGGCCGCGTCGGCGTGTGCCTGGCCACCTCGGGGCCGGGCGGCATCCATCTGCTCAACGGGCTCTACGACGCCAAGCTGGACCACCAGCCCGTGCTGGCGATCACCGGCATGCAGGAGACCAGCGTGCTGGGCACCGGCTACCAGCAGGAGGTCCACCTCGAACACCTCTACTCCGACGTCGCCGAGTACAACCTCATCGTCGACAACCCGACGCAGCTGCCCGGGGTGGTGGACATCGCGATCCGCACGGCGTACGCCCGGCGCGGCGTGGCCCATCTCAGCCTCCCCAACGACGTCCAGGTGGCCCCCGCCGACGCCGATCCGTACCAGCACGTGGCCCCGGCCAGGCCGCCGGCGACCGCGCCCGTCTACCTGTCCCCGCCGGGTCTGCCGCGCACCGAGGACCTGGAGGCCGCCGCCGACGTGCTGAACGCGAGCGAGCGACCGGCCATCCTCGCCGGAGCGGGCGCGCTGCACGCCCGCGATGAGGTGCTCGCCGTCGCCGAGGCGCTGGGCGCACCGGTGATCAAGACGCTGCCCGGGAAGGCCGTCATCCCCGACGACTCTCCGTACGCCGTGGGCGGCATCGGCCTGCTCGGCACCCGGCCGGGCGAGGAGCTGATCGAGGACTGCGACGCGCTGCTGATGGCCGGCACCAACTTCCCCTACACCAAGCACCTGCCGGAGCCGGGCAGGGCCCGCGTGGTGCAGATCGAGGCCGACCCGATCCGCGCCGGGGTGCGCGTGCCCACCGAGGTGCCGATGGTCGGCGACGCCAAGGAGGGGCTGGCCGCCCTGCTGCCCCTGCTCAAGCCCCGCTCCGACCGCTCCCATCTGGAGAAGTACCGGCGGGCGATGGACCGGTGGCGCGACGACATGGCCGCGCTGCAGTCCCCGGAGCGCGACCCGATCGCCCCGCAGTACCTCATGGGCTGCATCGACCGGGCGGCCGCCGACGACGCGATCCTCACCTGTGACTCCGGCACGATCGCCACCTGGGCGGCCCGGCACTGGACGATCAGGGGGGACCGGCGGTTCTATCTGTCCGGCAACCTCGCCACGATGGCGCCCGGCCTGCCGTACGCGATCGCGATGCAACTCGCCTTCCCCGGACGGCAGGTGATCGCGTTCATCGGCGACGGCGGATTCGCCATGCTGATGGCCGAGTTCCGCACCGCCGCCCATCTGAACCTCCCGATCACGGTCGTCGTGAACAACAACGACTCGCTGGGCCAGATCCTGTGGGAGCAGATGGTGCTCGGCTTCCCCGAGCACGGCGTCCGGTTCGGCCTTCCGGCCGCCGACTTCTCGGCCTGGGCCCGCTCCTGCGGCGGCTACGGCCGCAAGGTCACCGACCCGGCGGACGTCGACGAGGCCGTACGGCAGGCGCTGGCGCACGACGGGCCGGCACTGGTGGACGTCGACGTCAACCCCGACGAGCCGCCGATGCCCGGCAAGGTCACGCACGACCAGGCGGTGAAGTTCGCCAAGGCGTTCATCAAGGGGCAGCCGCGCAAGGCGTCCATCGCCACCACGCTGTTCAAGGACAAGATCTCCCAACTGGGCGGGTGATCACCGATGACCGGCCAGGTGACCCTCCCTCCGTCGGTCTCCGCCGCCCGCCGGGCCGAGCCGTACGTGCGGCTGCGCGACCTGGAGCGGGACCTCGCCGAGCGGGTCGACGGCGAGGTGCGGTTCGACCCGGGCACGCGCGGCGCGTACTCGACCGACGGATCGAACTACCGGCAGGTGCCGCTGGGCGTGGTGGTGCCGCGCACGGTCGACGCGGCGGTGGAGGCGATCGCCGTGTGCCGTGCGCACCGGGCGCCGATCACCTCCCGGGGCGGCGGGACCAGCCTCGCCGGGCAGACCTGCAACACCGCCGTCGTCATCGACTGGTCGAAGTACTGCCACCGCCTGGTGTCCGTGGACGCCGGGGCCGCGACCTGCGTCGTCGAGCCCGGCATCGTGCTCGACGTGCTCAACCGGAAGCTGGCCGGCACCGGGCTGATGTTCGGGCCGCGTCCGTCCACCCACGGCCAGTGCACGCTCGGCGGGATGATCGGCAACAACTCCTGCGGGTCCACCGCCCAGGCGTACGGCAAGACGGCGGAGAACGTCTCCCGGCTGGAGATCGTCACCTACGACGGGCTGCGCATGTGGGTGGGCTCCACCGACGAGCCGGAGTTCCGGCGGATCGTCGCCGCGGGCGGACGACGCGCGGAGATCTACCGGGAGCTGCGTTCGATCGTCGAGACGCACGCCGGCGAGATCCGCCGCCGGTTCCCCGACATCCCCCGCCGCGTGTCGGGCTACAACCTCGAACAGCTGCTGCCCGAGGGCGGCTTCAACCTGGCCAGGGCGCTGGTCGGCACCGAGGGCACACTGGTCACGGTGCTGCGGGCCGAGCTGTGCCTGGTGCCGGCGCCCAAGGCGGAGGCCCTGGTCCTGCTCGGCTACCACGACATCGTCGCGGCCGCCCGCGCGGTGCCGCACATCGCGGCGTACGGCCCGCTCCAGCTCGAGGGCGTCGACGACAGGCTCGTGGACTACGAGCGCCGCAAGCACATGCATCCCGACGCCCTCACCCGGCTGCCGGAGGGCGGCGGCTGGCTGATGGTCTCCTTCGGCGGCGACACCCGGGAGGAGGCCGACCGGCGGGCCCGCACCCTGGTCGAGGAGCTGCGCCGCACCGAGCACGCCCCGCACATCGACTTCACCGACGAGAAGCGGGTGGAAAAGGAGCTGTGGGAGGTCCGCGAGTCGGGGCTGGGCGCCACCGCCCGTGTCCCGGGCATGCGCGAGACCTGGGAGGGCTGGGAGGACTCCGCGGTCCCGCCCGACCGGCTCGCCGGCTACCTGAACGACCTGCGCGGGCTGTTCCGGGAGTTCGGCTACGGCGACGCCTCGTTGTACGGGCACTTCGGGCAGGGCTGCGTGCACACCCGCATCCCGTTCGATCTGGTCACCGCCGACGGCGTCGCGGCGTTCCGGGCCTTCCTCGACCGGGCCGCCGACCTGGTCGTCTCCTACGGCGGGTCACTGTCCGGGGAGCACGGCGACGGCCAGTCGCGCGGGCAGCTGCTGCCCAAGATGTTCGGCCCGGTGGTGATCAGGGCTTTCGAGCAGGTCAAGGCGGTGTTCGACCCCGGCGACCGGATGAACCCCGGCAAGATCGTGGCGCCGTACCGGCTGGACGAGAACCTGCGGCTCGGTCCGGGGTGGACGCCGGCCGACCCGGCCGGCCACTTCGGCTATCCCGACGACGAGGGCAGCTTCCAGCGGGCGGTCATGCGCTGCGTCGGCGTCGGCAAGTGCCGGCAGCACGGCGACGGCGTGATGTGCCCCTCCTATCGGGCCACCGGCGAGGAGGAGCACTCCACCCGCGGCCGGGCCCGGCTGCTGTTCGAGATGCTGAACGGCCACGCCGACTCGGCGGTCGGGGACGGCTGGCGCTCGGATGCGGTGCGCGACGCGCTCGACCTGTGCCTGGCCTGCAAGGGCTGCCGCCACGACTGCCCGATGGGGGTCGACATGGCGACCTACAAGGCCGAGTTCCTGGCCCACCACTACGCCGGCCGGTTGCGTCCGGCCGCCCACTACTCGATGGGCTGGCTGCCGCTGTGGGCGCGGCTGGCCGCGGCGGCCCCGGGTCTGGTCAACGCGCTCACCCACGCTCCGCTGCTGGGCCGGCTCGGCAAGCGGCTGGCCGGAGTCGAGCCGGCGCGGCCCCTGCCGCGCTTCGCCCGGGAGCGCCTGCGCGACTGGTACGGCAGGCGCGGACCGCGCGGCGACGGCGGACGGGGGCCGGTGGTGCTGTGGCCGGACACCTTCACCGACAACCTCACCCCGCACGTCGGGCAGGCCGCCGTCGAGGTGCTGGAGGAGGCCGGCTATCGGGTCGTGCTGCCGCCGCGCACGCTGTGCTGCGGGCTGACGTGGATCTCCACCGGGCAGCTCGACGTCGCCAAGCGGGTGCTGCGCCGTACGCTGCGGACCCTCGCGCCCGCGCTGCGCCGCGGGCTCCCCATCGTCGGCCTGGAGCCGAGCTGCACCGCGGTGTTCCGCGCCGACGCCGTCGACCTGTTCCCGCACGACAGGGACGTGACCCGGCTCGGCAGGCAGACCAGGACGCTCGCCGAGCTGCTCACGGGCACCGACGGGTGGCGCCCGCCGCGGATCGACCGGGCCGCGGTCGCCCAGCCGCACTGCCACCAGCACTCGGTGCTCGGCTACGACGCCGACCGTGAGCTGCTGGCGGCCGCCGGGGTCCGGCTCGACGCGGTCGGCGGCTGCTGCGGCCTGGCCGGGAACTTCGGGTTCGAGGCGGGCCACCTCGAGGTCTCGATGGCCTGCGCCGAGCAGGAGCTGCTGCCCGCGATCCGCTCCGCCGACCCCGCCACGCTGGTGCTGGCCGACGGGTTCAGCTGCCGCACCCAGATCGAGCACTCCCACTGCGGCCGCCGGGGCCTGCACCTCGCCGAGATCCTGGCCGCCACCCAGCGGGGCACCCCCTTCGGCGACCACCCCGAGCGCCTGATCGGCGGCTGACATCCGCACGGGGAGGACGGGAAAGGCGAGGTAATGATCCGGAACGGAGATCATCCGGATGGCCGCCGGCGCCCCGCCGAGGGGTAGGCACCTCTCACCGGTCATGTCGCGATAAGCCGGTGACTTCCTGCCCGCCGTGTGAACGGCACGAATCGAACAGCACGAACAGGAGCGTGACGAAAGTGATCCATCACGGTGCGCGGGTGCCGTACGGCACGGCGCCCGGCGTACGGCGGACCGCGTTCACCGCGCTCGCGATCGCCGGAGTCTTGGCGTTCCCACCGGGGGCCGCGCACGCGACGGCGCCGCGGACGGCCGCTCCGGCCGCATCGGCGGTCGGCCTCGGAGACGGAGACGGTGCGGCGGGCGGGAACGGCGGGGACGGCGTCGGCACGGGCAGCGGGAACGCCCACAACGCCAGCGCGGGCTCCCCCGTCCAGCAGGCCGTGTTCACCATCAACGGATACAACACCTTTCAGACCGCCAGCTGCGACCAGGACTTCCGCGTCTGCAACCATCACCAGACGGCCGCGGTCCGGCGCGGCGGGTGGTGAGAGGCGCGCCGGCCGATCACGCCCGGGGCAGCGGAAAAGCAGTGGTAATGATCTGGAGCGGAGATCATTCGGACCGGAGACGGCCGGCACGCAGGGGGTAGACACCCTCTCACCGGTCATGTCCCACAAATGGGGATGGGCTGGGCTCACCACACGACCTGGAAGATGGGGGCGCGAAGAGAAATGGTTCGTCACAGTGCGGGGACGCCGCTCGCCGGGGTACGTGCCGGTGCGCGACGGCTCACGCTCGCGACCGTCGCGATCGCGGCCGCGGGGGCCCTGGCCGCTCCGCAGGTCGCCGCGCACGCGGCGGTAGCGCGCCCCGCCGTTCCCGGCATCGCCCCGGCCGGTGCGGGAGGAGGAGGAAACGGGGGCGGCACGGGCACGGGCACCGGCAGCGCCGTCAACTCCAGCGGCGGAACCCCCATCCAGCAGGCGGCGATCACGGTGAACGGGCTCAGCACCTTTCAGGCGGCCGTCTGCAACCAGCGGATGCAGATGTGCAACATCAACCAGCAATTGTGGACCCAATGGTGACCAGGGAACGACCTCCGGCGGACCATACGGAAATGGGACGTCCATGACCCGCCCCTGATCGTCGGAGACGCACCTCGGAGAATGCCGCCGCGTACGCTGACCAAGGCGTCCGGTCGGCCGGGCGCCTGCCCGGACCCGTCCGACTCCCAGGGGCGAAAGCGAATGATTCGTCAGCGGTACGGCAAGGCATCCAGAACATCGCTCTCCGCGTGCCTCGCCGCCGGTGTGTCCATTTCGGCCGTACTCCTCCTCGGCGGCGCCGCCCCCGCCTCGGCCGGCCCGGACACCGAGCCCCATCCGGCCGGGAAGACGTCGAAGAACCTCAGATCCGACCGCGGCGGAAAAGGTGTCCGCGGCCCCTCCCCGAGCGCGGGACGCGACCAGCGCATTCGGCGGAACTCATCCAAGATCAAAACTCGGATGGCGAACATGCAGAACGCCCAGTGCCAGGGCGCGAAGGTCTGCAACGTGGTCCAGAGAATAGTTCTCGTCGTGCCCAAGAATTTCAAGAAGTTCAAAAAGAAGATCAGAAAAGCGATGCGGGGGAAATCGCGGAAAACGCCGATCATGAGTCTGCCGGAGATCCCGTCGCCGCCCGCCGTGCCCGTGCCTTCCGTGCCTCCGGTGCCCGCCCTGCCCCCGATCGAAATGCAGCCCGCCGAAACCCCGGCCGCCGGAACCGTGCCCGCCGAAGCCCCGGCCGCTGAAATCCCGGCCGCCGAGACCCGGCCGACCGCGGCGGCGGAGCGCGTCGGGACGGCGGAGCGGGTCGGGTCTCGGCCCGTACGGCGCCGGGCCGCCGACGCGTCCGCGCCCGCCGCGCCTCCGCTGCTGGGCGGGCTCGCCGGCACCGGGCTCGGCCTGGTCCGGACGCTGCTGTGACACGCGTGCCGAGCCGTACGAGCCCCCGGCCCCCGCGCGCGGCCCGCGCCGGAGGCCTGGTGTAGGCTCCGAGCCGCAAGCGACGGAAGCGGAGTGAAGTCCGGTGTGAATCCGGCGCGGTCCCGCCACTGTCACCGGGGGTGACCCTCGATCTCGGCCGCCGCCCTCATGGGCGAGGCCGGGAGAGCGCCCGACCGGGAGCCAGGATATTCCGGCCGTCGGACCTTCGACCGGGGGCGCGGACCCCAGGGAGGACACGCCATGGCCGGCTCCGGCCCGCGCGCACGCACCTCATCGCCGGCCTCGCGGCCCATCCTCTGACGTGCCACGACACAACGGCGGCGCGCTGCTCGTCGCCGGCACCACCTCCGACGCGGGCAAGAGCGTCCTCACGGCCGGGCTGTGCCGGTGGCTGGCCCGCCGCGGCGTGCGGGTCGCGCCGTTCAAGGCGCAGAACATGTCGCTGAACTCGATGGTCACCGCTGACGGCGGCGAGATCGGCCGCGCCCAGGCGATGCAGGCGGCCGCCGCACGGGTCGAGCCGGAGGCGGCGATGAACCCCGTGCTGCTCAAGCCGGGCGGGGAGCGGCACTCCCACGTCGTCGTGCTCGGCCGCCCGCACGCCGAGGTCGACGCGCTCTCCTATCGGGGGCACAAGCCCGCGCTGCTCGACGTCGCCGTGGCCGCGCTGACCGACCTGCGCCGCCGCTTCGACGTGGTGATCTGCGAGGGCGCGGGCAGCCCGGCCGAGGTGAACCTGCGCGACCGCGACATCGCGAACATGGGGCTGGCACGCGCCGCCGACCTGCCCGTCCTGGTCGTCGGGGACATCGACCGGGGCGGGGTGCTCGCGCACTTCGCGGGCACCCTGGCCGTCCTCGACCCGGCCGACCAGCGGCACATCGCGGGTTTCGTGGTCAACAAGTTCCGCGGCGACCCCGCGCTGCTGCGGCCGGGCCTGGACTGGCTGCGCGGGGCCACCGGGCGGGCCTGCCTCGGCGTGCTGCCCTGGCGAGCCGGACTCTGGCTCGACGTGGAGGACTCCCTCGACCTCGACAGCCGGCCCGGACTGCTCACCCCGCCCGTCGGGCGGGACATCCTGCGGGTCGCGCTCGTACGGCTCCCGCGGATGTCGAACGTCACCGACGCCGACGCGCTCGCCGCCGAACCCGGCGTGAGCGTGCGGCTGGTCACCACCCCCGCCGAGATGGCCGAGGCCGACCTCGTCATCGTGCCGGGCACCCGTTCGACGGTGTCGGATCTGGCCTGGCTGCGTGCGCGCGGCATCGACGCGGAGTTGCGGCGCCGGGCCGGGGACGGCCGGCCGGTGCTCGGCGTGTGCGGCGGGCTGCAGATGCTCGGCACCGAGATCGGCGACGACGACGGCGTGGAGAGCGGGACGGCCGCCGTCCCCGGTCTCGGACTGCTGCCGGTGCGCACCGTCTTCACCCGGTCGAAGGTGCTGGCGTCGGCGACCGGACGCTGGCGCGACCAGGAGGTGTCGGGCTACCAGATCCACCACGGCCGGATCTCCGTCGACGGCGGCGAGCCGTTCCTCGACGGCTGCCGCAGCGGTCAGGTGTGGGGGACGACCTGGCACGGGATCTTCGAGCGCGACGGATTCCGGCGGGCGTTCCTGGCCGAGGTGGCCCGGGCGGCCGGCCGCACCTGGCTGCCCGGCACCGAGTCGTTCGCCGAGCGCCGTGAGGCCCGCCTCGACGCGGTCGGCGACCTGGTCGAGGAGCACCTGGACACCGACGCGGTGTGGCGGCTGATCGAGCGCGGCGTGCCCGCCGGGCTGTCCACCGTCGCCCTGACCTCGCCCGACCACCAGATCTGATGGACCCGGTGATGAACGCTGCCACCACCCCCGCGACCGGGCACGACCTCGGACACGGTGACTACGATCTCCGGCACCACGGCGACGCCGAGGCCGTGCCGGGGATGCTCGACTTCGCGGTCAACGTACGCCTGACCGCGCCGCCCGAATGGCTGCGTGCCGTGCTCGTCGACGCGCTCGGCACGCTCGGCCGTTATCCGGACGCGGGCGCGGCGACCGCCGCCGCGGCCGCCAGGCACGGCAGGCCCGTCGACGAGGTGCTCCCGACGGCGGGTGCGGCCGAGGCGTTCGTACTGCTCGCGCGGGCGCTTCGGCCGCGCCGTGCCGTGTGCGTGCACCCGTCGTTCACCGAACCCGAGGCGGCGCTGCGCGCGGCCGGACACGCCGTCGAGCGCGTGGTGCTGCCCGAGCCGTACGGCCTGCGGCCCGAGCCGGCCTCCGCCGGTTCCATCCCGGCCGATCTGATCCCGGCCGACGCCGACCTCGTCGTGCTCGGCAACCCGACCAACCCGACGGGCGTGCTGCACGACCCCGCCGACCTGGTGCGGCTGGCCCGGCCGGGCCGGATCCTCGTCGTGGACGAGGCGTTCATCGACACCGTCCCTGGCGAGCGGGGCAGTCTCGCGGCCCGGCGGGACGTCCCCGGCCTCGTCGTGGTGCGCAGCCTGACCAAGACGTGGGGGCTGGCCGGGCTGCGGGTGGGCTACGTGCTGGCGGAACCGGCGATGGTCCGCACGCTGGCGCGGGCGCAGCCGCTGTGGTCGGTGTCCACACCGGCGCTGGCCGCGCTCGTGGCGTGCTGCTCGCCCGCCGCGCTGGCCGAGGCCGACCGGGCCGCGGCGCTGCTCGGTGAGCACCGTACCCGTCTGGTCGCCGGTCTCGCCGAGCTCGGGATCGAGGTCGCCGCGCCGTCGTCCGCCTCGTTCGTGCTCGTCCGCACGGCGGGCGGCCTCGATGTACGCGAACGGCTGCGCGCGGCCGGCATCGCGGTCCGCCGGGCCGACACGTTCCCCGGTCTCGGCCCCGACCACCTGCGCATCGCCGTACGGCCGCCCGCCCTGACCGACCGCCTGCTCACCGAGCTGGCATCGGTCATCGCCGGGGCCTCGGCCCCGGCTCTCCCGGACCGCGCCTGACGGTTCAGTCGAGGCCGACGTCGAACCGCACCTCGACGTCGTCGCTGAGCTTGAGCGCGCCGAAGAACGCGGAGTACGGCTTGATCCCCCAGCGGCTCTGGGTGACGGTCGCCGTGCCGCGCACCCGGTCCCCCTCGAACCGGCAGTCCAGTGTCACCGGCCGGGCCACGCCGACGATGGTGAGATCGCCGTGCACCCGGAACGACTCCGGTGTCCCCTCGACGCCGGTCGACCGGAAGGCGATCGTCGGGTGCTCCGCGGTGTGCAGGACCTTCTCCCGGATGTTCTTCTCGATCTCCCGGCGGTCGGAGTCGGTGAGCGGTTTCACGCCCCCGGTGCCCTCCCTGACCTCCAGCGAGCCGGCCTCGGCCTCGACGGTCAGGGAGGAGGCCGCCGGGTCGCCGGGGTCGACCACCGCCTCCCCGTGCCAGCGTGCGACCTCGATGACGAGATCGTGACCCGCCTTCGCGCCGAGTCCGGTCCGGCCGGTCCGCACGAGAAGCCGGCCGGACCGCGTCCCCAGCTGATGTGTTCCCGCAGCGACGTCCATATCCCCAGGCTAGGCCGTGTCCCCGGGACCGCGGCCGCCCCCGTCGCGCTGCCGTACCGGAGAGATCGCGGGTAGCAGGGTCGCCTCGAGGACGTCGGCGGCGCCCGCGGAGGTGAGCCGGCCGGCGTCGACCTCGAGCGCGGCGGCGTGCAGCATGCTGTAGACGGTGGTCGCGAGCCAGTGGGGCGGAAGATCGGCGCGGACCGTGCCGTCCCGGCGGCCGCGATCGAGGAGATCCTCCACCAGCAGGAGCGGCTGCTCGTGGTGTTCACGCAGGCGGTCGGGGCCGATGATCTGCACGGCCGCCGCGTGCAGCCGCCGGTGGCGGTCGAGCACCTGCCAGGCCGACCTGATCAGAGCGGCGAGCGCGTCGCGTGCCGGCAGGCCATCGGTGGGGACGGCCCCGAGCGTGGCCCGGGCGTCCTCGATCGCCCGGGCCATCACGGCGTCGAGGAGATCCTCCCGTGAGGGGAAGTGACCGTACAGCGTGACCCGTCCGACGCCGGCCGCCCGGGCGATGTCGGTCATGCTCACGCCCGGGTTCCGGCAGAACTCGGCCAGCGCCGCCGCGACGATGGCCTCGATGTTCCGCTCGGCGTCGGCCCGGCGTCTGCCGCCGTGTTTCCGATCAGTGGGCATGTCTGAAGCGTACGGCCCCGGCTTGGTGACGGGACGGCTCAGTGGGCGAAGATCGGGCCGGTGTGCGCGGGCGGCCTGCCCTTGGGCAGGGCCGGCGCCGCCGCCACCGCGACCACGATCGCCGTGACGGCCGAGACGAGATATCCCTGGGCGAAACCGCCGGAGGCGACCGCCGCGACCACGGCGATGCCGAGGCTCGCCCCGAGCTCGTGACCCATGTTGACCGTTCCCGAGACCACGCCCGCCTCCTCATCCGCGACGTGCGTCATCGCGGTGGTCGTCGCCGTGACGAAGGCCGCGCCGAGGCCGAGCGCGGCCAGCACGAATCCGGGCTCGACGTCGAGGAGGACCTCCGGTGCGGCCGGCAGCCGCGACAGCAGCCACATCCCGGCCGCCGTGATCAGGAAGGCGACGACCGCGACCGGCCTGGGACCCGTACGTGGGATGAGGTGCGCCGCCAGATGCGCCCCGGCCACCGTGGCCAGCGCCGCCGGGAGGAACGCCAGGCCCGTCTGAAGCGCGGACAGACCGGCGACGTACTGAAGATATTGCGAGGTGAGGAAGAACGCCGACAGCAGCAGCGCCGACGCGGCGAGCATGACCATGCCGCCCGACGCGATCGGACGCCTGGCGAACAGGCCGAGCCGCACCAGCGGGGCCGCGGCGCGCCGTTCGACGAGCACGAACACCCCGATCAGCGCCGCCCCGGCCGCCGGCGGCAGCAGCGCGGCCGGGCTCGGCCACCCCCCGTCGCCGGTCTTGAGGATGCCGTAGATGATCAGTGCGACGCCTGCGGTGATCGACAGCGCACCGGGCAGATCGAGCCCTCCGCGGCCGGGGGTGTCGGGCTTTCCTGCCGTCACCAGGCGGGGCATGGCGATCGCGACCAGGACACCGACCGGCACGTTGACGATGAACACCCACGCCCAGCCGGGGCCCGAGGTGAGCAGGCCGCCCAGCAGGACGCCCACGGCCGCTCCCCCGCCGCCGATCGCCGCCCAGACGCCCAGGGCGCGGTGCCGTTCCGGCCCGTGGAAGGTGGTGGTCACGATCGACAGGGCCGACGGGGACAGCAGCGCGGCGCCGACGCCCTGTACGGCTCGGGCCGCGATGAGCGCGGCTCCCGAACCGGTGAGGCCCCGGCCGATGAGCCCGGCGACGAGCGAAGCCAGCGTGAACAGGACGAGACCGGCGAGGAAGACCCGGCGGCGGCCGTGAATGTCGGCCAACCGTCCGCCCAGCAGCATCAGGCCGCCGAAGCACAGCGTGTACGCGGTGACGACCCAGGACGCGGCGGACAGGCCGAGTCCGAGATCCGCACGGATGTCGGGCAGCGCGACGTTCACCACCGTGACATCGAGGACGACCATGAACTGGGCCAGGCCGAGCACCGCGAGCGCCCACCACCGGTGCGGCGCGGGAACCGGGGTGGAACGAGCGGGCGGGGCGTGGCCGGGGGACGCATGGGTCATGGCAACCTTCACCTTCCGAAGTCGAACACTACTGTTCGAGTTGAAGGTAACATAACCCGAACACGAGCGTTCGGCTTAATTGGGCGGACGTTCGCGGACCAGGCCGTACGGCGTCGGCCCGACCGCGAGCCGGAGGGTTTGCCGAGGGTGGGTCCGGGTAGGGCGGCGGGCTGACCCGCCGTCGCGTCCGGAGGAGGGGACACCGATGCCCGATCGTTTCGACCCCGAAATGGAGCGACTCTGGGGGGAGTTCCACGGACTGGTGAACATGAGCTCGGAGGAGCTGCGTACCTGGCTGCTCACCCAGGCATCGGGCGAGGAGGGCTTCGGGGCCGGCCCGGACCTGAACCTCCCCGATCTGGGCCGGGGCGTGGTGCACATCCAGGGCAAGCGCAAGGTCGATCTCACCGATGCCGACGTCGAGGTGATGCGGCACGTGATCCGTCGCATCCGGGACCTGCTGGCCGAGCCCCGTCCGCTCGAGGACGCCGACTGGCGCCACGCGCTGATGACCGTGGGCCACGACCCGTTGCAGCCCACTCCCGGACAGGGCGAATCCCCCCGAGGATCATGACCCGCTGAGGAGACCCCTCACGGCCGGGGAGCCGCCGACCGACGGAGCTCGACGCAGCACTCGCCGGGACGGGGATCGAGCACGGCTTCGACGGCGGTGCAGCGCAGCCCGCCGAGATAGCCCTCAAGGAACGCGAGGTTCATGCCGCAGACCAGGTCGGGGGCCTTGGCGGCGAGAGGATGGAACGGGCAGTTGCGCATCCGCAGCCGGGTGGGGGTCTCCCGGACGGGCTCGAATCCATGCTCGTCGAGCATCCGCCGGCAGATCGTGAGCGCGCGTTCCGCGCCGAGCCGGCCGAGCCGGGTCCGTCCGCGCTCGGCCTCGCCCAGCTCCCGCCCGGTCTCCCCCGCCGTGCGGGTGGCCGCCTGCCCGGCGGTCTCGTCGTCGCGCTCGGTCAGCACCGCCCGCATGAGCATGTCGGCCAGCAGTTCGTGGCGGCGGTCGGGGATGCTCACCCGGATCTGCGTGTCGGTGGGTTCGTACGCCTTGGGCTGCCGTCCGACCTTCCGTACGCCGCCGGGAGCCGCGTAGCGGGCCCGCAGCAGGCCCGCGTCGACCAGCTTGTCGAGGTGGAAGGCGGCCAGCTTGCGGGAGATGCCGGCGCTGGCCGCCGCCTCGTCCCGGGTGACGGGACGGCGGGCGCGGCGGATGAAGGCGAACATCTGACGCCGGGTGCGCTCCCCCAGCACGCTGACCGACTCGATCGCCGCGTCGCCGGAGCGATCCGCCTCGGCCTGATCAATCACATCGGTCGGGTCAGTCGGGGTCGCGTCCGGCGGAGGCGTGCCCGGGGCGTCGGGCGGGGGCATGTCGGGCGGGGTCGGTTGGGCGGCCACGGTCCCACAGTAACGCCGACGAGCATGGGTCCGAGCCGAGCATCGGCCTTTTCATCAGGAGCGCTTGACCACCCGCCCCCAATAAGACCAATATTCGTTGGTGAAAAGGAGGTGGTCGACGTGAGCGGAACCACGCGACCGCAGGCCAAGCGGCCGGTCAGCGCCGCGCTCGCCGGGCCGTACGGACACCCGTTCCATCCCATGCTGGTCACGGTGCCGATCGGGGCATGGGTGGCGAGCCTCGTCTTCGACGTCGCCTCGCTGTTCGCGAGCGAGCCGGAGTTCCCGGCCCGGGCGGCGATGTGGCTGATCGGGCTCGGCGTGATCGGCGCGCTGGCGGCCGCCATGGTCGGGTTCCTCGACCTGCTCGCCATCCCGCCCGGCACCCGGGCCTTCCGCGTCGGTCTGACCCATATGGCGCTCAACCTGCTGGTGACCGCCGCCTACGCGGGCGGCTTCTGGTGGCGTCACGCCGGTCCCCCGCCGAGCGGCGGCGTCGAGCCGGGACAGCTCGCGCTCAACGCCGCCGGCCTGGCCGTGCTCGCCGTGTCCGGATATCTGGGCGGCATGCTCGCCTACCGCTACGGCGTGCGGGTCGCCGACGAGACGACCCAGGCCGAAGGCTTCGTCCCGGTGAACAAGACCGACGCCGACAGGGACGGCGCCGGCGCCCGCTGACCCGCATTCCCTCCCCCGTTTCCGTGGCCGCCATCCCGCGACGGCCGCTCCCAACCCCCGTCTGGAGAGACAATGGACATCGCCGCACTCGTCACCTGGCTCGTCACCGCCCTCGGCGGTTTCTACATGCTCGGCATCTGGATCTCACGGGGCGGCGCCCGGAGCGGCGCGAGCCGGCTGCCCGTCCCGGTCGTCCTCGGCCACTTCGCCCTCGCCGCCGTCGGGCTGATCGTGTGGATCGCCCACCTGATCATGGGCGGCACCGCGCTGGCGTGGGCCGCGTTCGTCCTGCTCGTGCCGGTCGCGCTGCTGGGGTTCACCATGTTCGCCCGCTGGATCTCCCAGCGCAGGGCGGGCCAGGCCGCCGCCGGGCGGCACACATCCGCCGAGCGGGGCTTCCCGGTGCCCGTCGTCGTGGCGCACGGCCTGTTCGCCGTCGCGACCGTGGTGCTCGTGCTGCTGTCCGCGCTGGATGCCGGCGGCGTGCTCTGAGGCGAGAATGGACCCATGGAGATCTGGATCAATCCGGCCTGTTCGAAGTGCCGGTCGGCGCTGTCCCTCCTGGACGACGAGGGCGCGAAATACACCATCCGGTACTACCTGGAGGAGCCGCCCACGGCCCGGGAGATCGGGGACGTGCTGGACCGGCTCAAGCTGGAGCCCTGGGACATCACCCGCCTCGGCGAACCGCCCGCCGTCGATCTCGGCATGGCCTCGTGGCCGCGTGGTCAGGCGGATCGCGCGCGGTGGATCGAGGCCCTGGCCGCACACCCCTCCCTGATCCAACGGCCGATCATCACGGCCGACGACGGGACGGCGGTGGTCGGCCGCTCTCCCGAGGCGGTGCGGTCCGTCCTGCCCTGAGTCGTGTTTCAGGGCGACGCGAGCAGCTCGGGCGTGATCTCGGCCGGGCAGGTGACCCCGGTCAGCGCCATCGCGATCTCCAGCTCGGCCAGCAGGCAGCGGATCACGTGCCGCACTCCGGCCTCTCCCGCCAGGCCGAGGCCATAGGCGTACGGACGGCCCAGCATGACGGCCTTCGCCCCGAGCGCCAGCGCCTTGAGCACGTCGGTGCCCGTACGGATGCCGCTGTCGAACAGCACGGTGATCCGGTCTCCCACGGCGGCGGCCACCCCGGGCAGCGCGTCCAGCGAACCGATCGCGCCGTCCACCTGCCTGCCGCCGTGGTTGGACACGACGACGCCGTCCATCCCCGCGTCGGCCGCCCGCCGCGCGTCGTCGGCGTGCTGGACGCCCTTGAGCACGATCGGCCCCGCCCAGTGCTCCCGCAGGAAGGCCAGGTCGTCCCAGGTGAGCGAGGGGTCGCCGAAGGTCGCGGCCCAGCGCATGACGGCCGCGTCCCGGTCGGCGTCCTCGATCGGGCCGCGGCTCCCGATCGCCCGCTGGAAGGCCGGATCGGTGAAGTAGTTCGCCACGCCGACGCCGCGCAGGAACGGCAGGTACGCCTGATCGAGGTCGCGGGGCCGCCAGCCGAGCGTGTGCGTGTCGAGGGTGACGACCAGCGTCGTGTAACCGGCGGCAACGGCACGCGCCAGGAAGCCGGCCACCACGTCGCGGTCGCTGGACCAGTAGAGCTGGAACCAGCGCAGGCCACCGGCGTTCGCCTCCGCCGCCTGCTCCATCGAGTGGGAGGCCGCCGTGCTCGCCACGAACGACACGCCGAGGTCGGCGGCGGCACGCGCCACGGCGAGATCCCCCTCGGGATGCATGATCGCCAGGACGCCGATCGGCGCGAGCAGCACCGGGACCGGCAGCGTCTGCCCGAGCAGCCGCACCGACAGGTCCCGTACGGCGACGTCGCGCAGCATGCGCGGGACGAGCCGCCTGCGCTCGAACGCCTCCCGGTTGGCGCGGGCCGTCGCCTCGGTGCCCGCCGCCCCGGCCACATAGCCGTACGCGGCCGGCGCCATCCGCTCGCCCGCGAGCCGCTCCAGCATCGTGAGGTCGGTGGGCAGCTCCGGCAGCACGTCGCCGAGCCCGTTCAGGTAGATCTCGTTCTGGAAGTCAGCCGGCGAACCCATGCGGGGGTTCATTCCCCGATCTCCACGTGATGCGACCTGTGGGCCCGCCGGTCTGACGGGCCCACCGCGTTCCCGGCCGCTCCGATGGCGGGCGGCCGGGACGGTCCTCTTCCGGCGAGGGTCCCCCGTCCCGCGTGGGTTCCCTGGAGCATCGGTCAGGTGTCGTCACCGCTGCTGCGGCGTCGGTCCCTCCACCCACGAAGATTCCTCGCAGGCTCGGAATTTCCGCGGAGTTCGAGGATGCGCCGGGAGGAAGCTCCGGTCCGCTGCGAAGCCCGCCGGCCGCGGGCTTCCCGTGCGGTCCTCGCTCCCGCCCGCTCCGCTCCCTGCCCCCGGATGGCGGCTACCTGACCGACTCTCCAGGCGTTGGCCACTTATCCGGCGTAGGTCTCGAACTCGGCGACCTTCGGCGTGCCGCTCGACCCGGTGATCCTGAAGGTGATCTTCTTCAGCGTGGTGGGGGCGAAGCCGATGGAGCCCGCCCCGCTGCCGGAGGTCAGGACGGCGCCGGTGTCGTGGTTGAGCACCTGCCAGGAGCGGATGGTGCCGGCGGAGCCCGCCGCCTCACGGATGATGATCCTGGACACCGTCTTGGCGGAGCCCCACTTGATCGAGATGTCACCGGTCGAGCCGTTCGGCGACCAGTAGGTGCTCATGTCGCCGTCCCGCACGTCGCCGTAGCTCGTTCCGGAGGCCTTGCTCGAGCCGTCGGAGCCGGCCCCGATGCTGAGGTTGGTCCCGCCGGGTGTCGGGTCGGTCGTCGGCGTGGGGGTCGGCGTGGGGGTCGGTGTGGGGGTGGGCGTCGGCTTGGGAGTGGGCGTCGGCGTCGGCGTCGGCGTCGGTGCCGGCGTCTGGGGCGTGCAGCTGCCGTTCGACACCCGCAGGCCCTTGTTGGCGCCCGCCGTCTGGCGGACGATGTCCGGCACGCAGGACGCCCCGTCCAGTCCGTAGGAGTACGGGACGCTGACCGTGGTGTTGGACCGGGGGTCGGGTCCCGCGGGGTGGTTCTTGCTGCCGGGGGCGGACCAGGTCACGTTGTCGAAGATGTTGCCGGCGACCTGCCAGTAGCCGGTCGCGTCGGTGTAGAAGGTGCCCAGGACGTCCTTGGAGTCCTTGAAGTAGTTGTTCTCCACCTTGGCCCGGGCCCCGGCCCGGGAGTTGATGCCGGACTTGTTGAGCTTCACGTAGGAGTTGTTGTAGATGTGCGCGATGCCGCCGCGCAGCAGGGGCGCACGGGAGTCGATGTTCTCGTACAGGTTGTGATGGAAGGTGACGAAGCCGTTCGAGAGGTCGCTCTCGCTGGACCCGATGAGCCCACCGCGGCCGGAGTTGCGCAGGATGCTGTACGACAGGGTCACGTACTGGGTGTTGTTCTTCATGTCGAAGAGGCCGTCGAACCCCTCCGACTCCCCGCCGGAGGCCTCCAGCGTGACGTGGTCGACCCAGACGTTGCGCACGTCCTTCTCCATGCCGATGGCGTCCCCGCCGTTGGACGTGGGCGACCCCGACTTCTTCACGTTCCGCACGGTCACGTTCTGGATGATGATGTTCCTGGACTCGCGGATGTGGATGCCCAGCTGGTCGAAGACGGCCCCGCCGCCGACCCCGATGATCGTGACGTTGCTGATCTGCTTGAGCTCGATCACGCCGTCGTTGGTGTTGCAGCTGTTGCCCGACACCTTGCTGGTGTTGCCGTGATTGATGGTGCCCTCGACCTCGATGATGATCGGGGTGCTGCTGCTGGCCCGGTTGCACAGGGCCGCGTGGATGGCGGTCCCCGTGGTGGCCCGCACCGTCTGCCCGCCCGCGCCGCCGGTGGTGCCGCCGTTGACGGACGCGTAGCCGGTGGCGCCGCCGGCGGCGGCCGAGGCCTGCGTCTGCGGTAAGGCCACACCGATCGTGGTCGCGAGGGCCGCGGCGGCCAGCGCCGCCGCGTTTCGCCGTACGGCTGCTCGGTTCATCTCTTCTCGCCTTTCCTCTTCACGGGCTGGGGGGTTCTCGGTCGCGAGGATGCGGAAGCGGCGGCGGACGTCGGGGCCTGCCCGTACTGAGCCTTGCTCGGATCGGATATGGCGCACGGATCCGCGCAGGGTGGTGCGGCGACCTGCGTACCGTCGAACTTCCTCTGAAAGCGCTTTCAGAGGCGAGTGAAGCACAGCACGGGGAGCATGTGAAGCGAAAACGGCCGATTTCGCGGCGGCGCCCGATCCCGACGCCGCGAACGGCCTGCGGGACCGAGCCGCGCCGACCGTCGTGGATCACGGATTCACGCAGGTCGACGCGGGTGGCGGGAGGAGTTGGGCGGCCCGTGCCCGGCCGGGCGGAGGCGAAGAAACTTTCATGCCGTCCGTCCGGCGGAGTCCTGCCGGACCCCGGCGTCGCCGGCCTTCACGCACGGTGAAGTCAGGGCGGGGCCGCCGATCGTCAGGTGACGTACTCGGTGGCGGCGTCGAGGAGCCATTCGGCCGTGTAGCCGGCGAAGGACGCGCGGCACAGCACCCAGAACTCGTCGGCTTCCCGGGCGACGAGCACGACCTGGGCCCGCGCCAGCAGCGTCTGCGCGCACCGGCCGGGGCCGAAGACCCGGGGATGCAGGTCGAGCGCGCAGCCGTGGGCCAGCAGGTCGCGCGACCGCGCTCCCGCGACCACCAGCGTCGTCCGCTGCGCCGAGACGTCCACCACGGAGACGTGATCGCCCGCCGTCCCGGCCGCCGTCTCCGCCAGCCGGTCCCGCAGCCCGGGGCCGCGGGCATCGCCCTCGTCCTCGCCCTCATCCGGGCCGACGACGAGCCACTCGTCGGGGCCGAGCCACAGCACGGTCAGGTCGCCGGATCGTACGGCTCCGCCCGGCTCGGCGGGCAGCGGGACGCCGAGCGCGCGGCCGATCCGCCCGGCCGCCCGGCCCTCGGGGTGCACCCGGACGTTGATCTGCGTCAGGAAGGGAAGCTCGGCCAGGCGCAGCCGCCCGCCCGCGCCCGCCGCCTCGAACCTGGCCGCGAACCCGGCCAGGGGACTCCGGCGCTCAGCCATCGCGGCGTGCTCCTTCCGGGTCGTACAGCACATGATGAGCGACCGTCACCGGGACCGTCTCCGCCCCCATCGCCGCGTGCAGCCGCGCGCCGATGCGCTCGCGTCCGCCGCTGATCAGAGCGAGCGCGAAGGTCCGCCCGAGGGCCGCGCTGCGATAGCTGGAGGTGACGTGGCCGAGCGGGCGCGTGCCGCCGGGCTCCACCAGGTGGACGCCCTCGGGCAGCAGCCGACCGGTGTCCTCCGGCAGCAGCCCGACGAGCTGCTTGCGGTCCGGCCGGGCGGTGTCGGCCCGGCCGAACGACCGCTTGCCGATGAAGTCGGGCTTCTTCTTCGACACCACCCAGGCCATGCCGAGGTCCTGCGGGGTGACGGTGCCGTCGGTGTCCTGCCCGATGATGGGATATCCCTTCTCCGCGCGCAGGACGTGCATGGTCTCGGTGCCGTACGGCGTGACGCCGGCGGCCTCCACCGCCTCCCACAGCGCGAGGCCGTACCATGACCGCACGTTGATCTCGTAGGCGAGCTCGCCGGAGAAGCTGATGCGGCACACCCGCGCCGGGATGCCGGCGACCTCCGCGTCCCGCCAGGTCATGAACGGGAAGCTCGGGTTGTCCACGGCGAGGCCCGGCGCGAGTCCGGCGAGGACCTCGCGCGAGCGCGGCCCGACGAGCGCCACCGTCGCCCACTGCTCGGTGACCGACGTGCAGTGCACCCGCAGCGAGGGCCACTCGGTCTGCAGCCACTCCTCCATCCAGTCGAGCACCGCCGCGGCGTTGCCGGTGGTCGTGGTGACGAGGAAGCGGTCGCCGGCCAGCCGGATGACGGTGCCGTCGTCGAAGACCATGCCGTCGGGGCGGCACATCACGCCGTACCTGATCGAGCCGACGGCGAGCGTGCTCATCATGTTCGTGTAGAGCCGGTCGAGGAACTCGGCGGCGTCCGGCCCGATCACGTCGATCTTGCCGAGCGTCGACGCATCCATCATCGCCACGTCCTCGCGGGCGGCGCGGCACTCGCGCAGCACCGCGGCCGCCATGTCCTCCCCCTCCCTGGGGTAGTACCACGGCCGCTTCCACTGCCCGACGTTCTCGAACAGCGCCCCGCTGTCCACGTGCCGGTCGTGCATGGCGGTGACGCGCACCGGGTCGTGCAGACTCCCCCGGTCGCGCCCGGCCAGGGCGGCGAAGGAGACCGGCGCGTACGGCGCGCGGAAGGTCGTCACGCCGAGGTCGGCGACGTCGACGCCCAGGGCGTGCGCCGTGATCGCGCTGGTCAGCAGCCCGGAGGTGCGGCCCTGGTCGTGGGCGGTCCCGGCCGTGGTGTACCGCTTGACGTGCTCGACCGAGCGCAGGCCCGCCCCGGTGGCACGCAGCACGTCGGCGACGGTCACGTCCCGCTGCAGGTCGACGAAGTGCTCGCGGTGGTCGGCGCCGTCGGCGGGCGGCACGAGCCACAGGTGCCGCGCGGGCGCCGCCTCGGGCTCGTGCTCGACCGCCGGCGGCGGAGCCGGGTCCGGTACGGCGAAGCCCGCGGCGGCGAGCGCCCGCCGACCGGCCTCCGCGCCGTCGCGCAGGCAGCCGGACAGGGTCGGCACGCCACGGGCGGACCCGGCCGCCTCCACCGCCTGGCGGATCTCGCCCGGCACGAACGCGCCGATCTCCTCATCGAATCGCAGCGCCCCGCCGGCCTGGCTGAACAGGTGGACGACCGGCGTCCAGCCACCGGAGACGAGCAGCAGGTCGGCGGGCACCTCGCGGGCCTGCCCACCGGCCTCGGATGCGATCGAGACGGCGGCGACCTCGCCGTCTCCCACCGCTGCCCGCACCACATGCCCGGTGCGCACCTCGATGCCGCGCTCGGCGCACCGGCGCGCCCACTCCTCGCCCGGCGCCCGCCGTACGTCCACGATCGCGGCGATCTCGATCCCGGCGCCGGCCAGGTCGAGCGCGGCGGGATAGGCGCTGTCGTTGGTGGTGAAGACGACCGCGCGCCGCCCGGGCCGCACGCCGTACTGATTCACGTAGGCGCGGGCGGCCCCGGCGAGCATGACGCCGGGCAGGTCGTTGCCGGCGAAGGCGGGGAAGCGCTCGTGGGCCCCGGTCGCCAGCACCACCCGCCGGGCCCGGATCCGCCAGATCCGTTCGCGTGCCATCGTGGCGGGCGCGGCCGCACCCAGATGGTTCGTCCGCCGCTCGACCGCGACGACGTAGTTGTCGTCGTAGTGGCCGAAGACGGTCGTACGGCACAGCACCCGCACGTCGTCGAAGCCGCCCAGCTCGGCGGCGCGCTCGGCGGCCCAGCGGCGGCCGGGCAGGCCGTCGACGGTCTCGGCGGTGCCGAGGAGGCTCCCGCCGGGCTCGGGCCGCTCGTCCGCGAGGATCACCCTGGCCCCGCCGCGCGCGGCCTCGGCGGCCGCCATCAGACCGGCCGGTCCCGCGCCGACCACGAGCACGTCGCAGTGGGCGTGCACGCTGTCGTAGCGCGCCGGGTCCGGCCGGTCGGCGAGCCGTCCCTTTCCGGGCAGGCCGGTGGCGACCAGGCCGTCGTAGAGCTCGACGGTCGTGGCGGGCAGCATCGGCTCGGGGAACGGCCTCTCGACCTGGACGAGCGCGTTGGGCTCCTCGACGCCGGCCGAGAAGATCCCCCTGGGCCGGCCGAGCTTCACGCTGGTGGCCACCCGCCGGACGCCGGACGCCAGCAGCGCGGCCGCGAGCGTGTCGCCGCTGCGGCCCTCGTAGTCGCGGCCGTCGAAGCGGAACCGCAGCACCTCGCCCGGCCGATCGGCCTGAACCGGCCGTTCCGTCGCCGTCATGCGATCACCGGCCGGGGCTCGCCGATCCGGTAGACGGCGTGGATCTCGTTGGTCGCGGTGTCCCGTACGACGTTGAACCAGCGGCGGCAGCCCGCCGAGTGGCTCCACCGTTCGGCGAAGGGCCCCTTGGGGTTGTCCCGGAAGAACAGGTAGCGCGCCCACTCCTCGTCGGAGAGAGCGGCGGGGTCGTCCGGATAGGCCACGTGCGCCTGACCGCCGTAGTGGAACTCGATCTCGTCACGCGGCCCACACCAGGGGCAGGGGATCAGCAGCATTCGGAGGGGCTCCTCAGTGCACGGCAAGCGGAATCAGTGGGCGACGGCGGCGGCGCCGTGCTCGTCGACGAGCGCCCCGGTGGTGAATCGGTCGAGGGAGAAGGGGGCGCTCAGCGGATGCGGCTCGCCGTGCGCGATCGTGTGGGCGTAGCACCAGCCGACCCCGGGGGTGGCCTTGAACCCGCCGGTGCCCCAGCCGCAGTTGACGTACAGGCCGTCGACTCCGGTGAGCCCGACGATCGGCGATGCGTCTGGGGTGACGTCGACCACGCCGCCCCACGTCCGCAGCACGTGGGCGCGCGCGAAGATCGGGAACAGCTCCAGCGCGGCCGACATCTGCCGCTCGATGACGTGGAACGCCCCGCGCTGGCGGTAGGAGTTGGGCGCGTCGATGCCCGCCCCCATGACCAGCTCCCCCTTGTGGGCCTGGCTGACGTAGACGTGCACCGCGTTGGACATGACCACGGTCGGGTGCACCGGCTCCAGCAGCTCCGACACCAGCGCCTGCAGCGGATGGCTCTGCAGCGGCAGCGCCACCCCGGCCATCGCGGCGACCACCGACGAGTGCCCGGCCGCGCACAGCGCGACCCGGCCCGCCGCGATCGGCCCCCGGGTGGTCCGCACCCCGGTCACCCGGCCGTCGCGCACGTCCAGCCCGGTGACCTCGCAGTTCTCGATCAGGTCCACGCCGTACGCCGCGGCGGCGCGGGCGAACCCCCACGCCACGTAGTCGTGCTTGGCGATGCCGGCGCGCGGCTGGTACGTCGCGCCGAGCACGGGATAGCGCACGTCCGGGGAGACGTCGACGATCGGGCAGACCTCCTTGACCTGCTCCGGTCCGAGCCACTCGGCGTCGACCCCGTTGAGCCGGTTGGCGTGCACGCGGCGGACTCCGTCGCGCACGTCCTGGAGGCTGTGGGCGAGGTTGAGCACGCCGCGCTGGCTGAACAGCAGCGGGTAGCCGAGATCGTCCTCGAGCCCCTCCCAGAGCTTGAGCGCGTGTTCGTAGATGCCCGCGCTCTCGTCCCACAGGTAGTTGGACCGGATGATCGTCGTGTTGCGCGCCATGTTGCCGCCGGCGAGCCAGCCGCGCTCCAGCACCGCGACGTTCGTGATGCCATGATTTTTCGCCAGATAGTAGGCGGTCGCGAGGCCGTGGCCGCCGCCGCCGACGATCACCACGTCGTACGAGCGCTTCGGCTCGGCGGCGGCCCACAGCCGGTCCGGGTGGTCCGGCGAACTCTCTGTCATCGGGTCAGTTCCGGGTAGAGGGGATGCTTGGCCGCGAGGGCCCCGACCCGCTCGCGCAGCGCGGCCAGGTCGGCGCCGGGCTTGAGCACCTGCGCGATCACGTCGGAGACCTCCTCGAACTCGGAGCGGGCGAACCCGCGGGTGGCCAGGGCCGGCGTGCCGATCCGCAGGCCGGAGGTGACCATCGGCGGCCGGGGGTCGAACGGCACGGCGTTGCGGTTGACCGTGATGCCCGCCTCGTGCAGCCGGTCCTCGGCCTGCCTGCCGTCCAGCTCGGACTCGCGCAGGTCGACCAGCACGAGGTGGACGTCGGTGCCGCCGGTGAGGACGCGTACGCCCGCCCCGGCGACGTCGGCGGCGAGCAGCCGGTCGGCGAGGATCCGCGCTCCCTCGAGCGTGCGCCGCTGGCGGTCGCGGAACCACTCGCCCGCCGCGACCTTGAAGGAGACGGCCTTGGCGGCGATCACGTGTTCGAGCGGGCCGCCCTGCTGTCCGGGGAACACCGCGGAGTTGATCTTCTTGGCCAGCTCCTCGGTCGACAGGATCACCCCGCCGCGCGGCCCGCCGAGCGTCTTGTGGGTGGTCGTGGTCACCACGTGGGCGTGCGGCACGGGCGAGGGGTGCAGCCCGGCGGCGACCAGACCGGCGAAGTGCGCCATGTCGACCATGAGGTAGGCGCCGACCTCGTCGGCGATCCGCCGGAAGGCCGCGAAGTCGAGGTGGCGGGGGTAGGCCGACCACCCCGCGATGATCAGCTTGGGCCGGTGCTCGCGGGCCAGCCGTTCCACCTCGTCCATGTCGACGAGGTTGTCCTCGCGCCGGACGTGGTAGGCGACCACGTTGTAGAGCCTGCCGGAGAAGTTGATCCGCATGCCGTGGGTGAGGTGGCCGCCGTGCGCCAGGTCGAGCCCGAGGATCGTGTCGCCCGGCTCCAGCAGCGCGGCCATCGTCGCGGCGTTGGCCTGCGCGCCCGAGTGGGGCTGCACGTTGGCGGCCTGCGCGCCGAACAGCTCCTTGACCCGGTCGATGGCGAGCGCCTCGACCACGTCGACGTGCTCGCAGCCGCCGTAGTAGCGCCTGCCCGGGTAGCCCTCCGCGTACTTGTTGGTGAGCACCGAGCCCTGCGCCGTCATCACCGAGACGGGGGCGAAGTTCTCCGACGCGATCATCTCCAGCGTGGTCCGCTGGCGGCGCAGCTCGTCGCCGATCGCGGCGGCGATCTCGGGGTCGACCTCGGCGAGCGGTGTGTCGATCATCGGTTCTGTCACCGGTTTCCAGCCTTTCTACGCGTGGTGCGCACGGAGCGCCTCGGGTGCGGAGCCCTGGGAGCCCCGCATGCGCGGCGGCCCTCGCACTCGAAGATCCTCATGCGCGAAGACGCCGCATCGCGGGATCGTACAGAGGCTCCTCGGCCACGATGGCGGCCACCCTCCGGTCGAAGTAGCCGATGTCGAGCGCCCGGCCCGGGGTGGCCAGCTCGGCGGGCAGCCAGGCGTAGGCGATGCCCTTGCCGATCGTGTAGCCGAACCCGGCGCTGGTGACGTACCCGACGCAGGTCGCGCCGTCGTACACCGGCTCCCGGCCCATCACGACATCGGCCGGGTCGTCGATGGTCAGGCAGGTGAGCCTGCGGCGGATCGACGCGGCCCGCTCCGCCAGCGCGGCGCGGCCGATGAAGTCGCCCTTGTCCATCTTGACGGCGAAGCCGAGCCCGGCCTCGTACGGATCGTGCTCGAAGGTCATGTCGGTGCCGAAGGAGCGGTAGCCCTTCTCCAGCCGCAGGCTGGTGAACGCCCCCCGGCCGCCCGCGATGATCCCGTACTCCCGGCCGGCCGCCCAGAGCGTGTCCCACAGCCTGGCCCCCATGTCCGCCGTGGTGTAGAGCTCCCAGCCGAGCTCGCCGATGTACGACAGCCGCAGCGCGGTGACCGGGACCGCCCCGATGTGGGCGCGCTTGGCGCGGAAGTAGCGGAAGCCCTCGTTGGAGAAGTCCGCG
This sequence comes from Sphaerimonospora mesophila, assembly GCF_001417795.1. NCBI lineage: Bacteria > Bacillati > Actinomycetota > Actinomycetes > Streptosporangiales > Streptosporangiaceae > Sphaerimonospora > Sphaerimonospora mesophila. The sequence goes on from NZ_BCBX01000031.1 coordinate 664,030, forward strand.
TCGGCGAGCGGCTGGACGAGGTCGCGGGCGAGCGGTCCCCACACCCCGACGCAGCAGGTGCCGGCCGTGACGTCGCGGATCACGACCGTGTCGTCCGCGTGCCGGTGCAGCCAGTCGAGGTCGAGGTTGCCGTTGGCGCCGACCTGGAACAGGTCGCGGCCGAGCCTGGCCACGGTGATGTCGCTGCGGATGCCGCCGTCGACGTCGAGCAGCAGGCAGTACGTCACAGAGCCGACCGACTTGTCCACGTCGCCGGTGGTCAGGCGCTGGAGGAAGGCCACCGCGCCGGGGCCGGAGACCTCGATCCGCTTCAGCGCGGTCATGTCGTAGAGGGCCACGGACTCGCGGGAGGCCAGGGCCTCCGCGCCGACGATCGGCGACCAGTAGCGGGCCGCCCAGTCGTTCGGCACCGGGATGTCCCGCCCGTCCAGCAGGCGGGCGTTGGCGCCGTACCACTGCGGGCGCTCCCAGCCGGACGCCTCGAGGAAGAAGGCGTCCAGCTCCCGCTGGCGCGAGTGGAACGGGCTCAGGCGCAGCGGCCGGGGCTCCTCCATCGGCTGGAGCGGGTGGAGGATGTCGTAGACCTCGACGTAGTTCTGGCAGTCGCGGGCCAGCACGTAGTCGGGCGCGAGCTGGTGGGGCTCGAAGCGGCTCAGGTCGCACTCGTGCAGGTCGAAGGACGAGCAGTGGCCGTCGACCAGCCACTCGGCCATCGCCCGGCCGACGCCCGCCGAGTGGGTGACCCACACCGCCTCGGCGACCCAGAAGCCCTTGACGTCCGGGGCCTCCCCCATCAGCGGCATCTGGTCGGTGGTGAACGAGAACAGCCCGTTGATGCCCTCGGTGATCTCGGCGGCCGCGGTGGCGGGCAGCAGCCGGTGCGTCTCGGCCCAGGCGGGGGCGAAGTCGCCGGGGGTGAAGGTGAGCACCGACGGCATGACCTCGGCCTTGTCCACGGAGACGATGTCGTCGGGGTCGACCGGCATGGGCCGGTGCCCGTAGTAGCCGATGCCGAGGCCGTCGAAGCGCTGCCGGTAGTAGAGGTCGGCGTCCTGGTGCCGCAGGATCGGCAGCGTCGCCTCGTCCGTACGTCCGGCCAGGGCCGGCACGGGGCCGGTCCAGGCGAGCTGGTGGGCGAGCGGGGTGAGCGGCAGGGGCAGCCCGACCATGCGGGCGATCCGCGGCCCCCAGATGCCGGCGCAGCACACCACGATGTCGGCGGCGAGCTCGCCGTGGTCGGTCACCACCCCGGTCACGCGGCCGTCCTCGGTCCGCACGTCCAGCACCTCGTGCCGTTCCAGGACCCGCACGCCGCGGGAGCGGGCCGCCCGGAGCTGGGCCTCGACCGCGTGTACGGCCCTGGCCAGGCCGTCGGTGGGGATGAGCAGGCCGCCGAGCACCACGTCGGGGTCGACGAGGGGATGGCGCTCGGCGCACTCCTCCGGGGTCAGCAGCCGGGACTCGATCCCCCAGGCCGTGGCCCAGCCGTGGCGGCGGTGCAGCTCGGCGAGCCGCTCGGGGGTGGTCGCCACCTCCAGTCCGCCGACCTGGCGGAAGCAGGGCTCGCCGTCCAGGTCGAGCGCGCCGAGCTTCTCGACGGTGTAGCGGGCGAACTCGGCCATGGTCTTCGACGCGTTGATCTGGAAGACCAGCCCGGGGGCGTGGGACGAGGATCCCCCGGTCGCGGGCACGGGGCCCTGGTCGACGACGGTGATGTCCGACCAGCCACGGGCGGACAGCTCGTCGGCGAGCGCTGCCCCGACGACACCGGCTCCGATGATGACGACGCGGGGGCCCGTCATTCCCACCTCCAGGCGAGAGGTTGCGCATAATGCAACATCATGCGCCCAACGCAACAAGCGTGACGCGCAGCCCGCCGAGTGTCAAGAACGAGATTCCGCCCGCCAGCGGCGAGCAGGAAGCCAAGGAAGTGGCGGTCCACGACCAGGGCGAGACGATCACCTGCGCGCGGCTCAAGAGGTAGGTCTGATGCGAGAGTGCAACGCCTCGAGCCAGTCGGCGGCCACGGCTGTTACTGTGATCCGTCCGATCAGCGCCAATGCCGAACTAACTAATGCTCTCGTCCGGCTCCACGGATTTTCCTCTGATTGAATATTCTGAGGACCTGCCTGCCGTCAGTGGCGTGAGGTAGGTGACAAGGGACTCGGTCGGCGCGTTTGGGCGAGATAGCCCCCAATTTCCAGACCTGCGGTGGATATCATGATGGAGCGCGACGATAGGGCCCAGGGAGTGGAACGCGTGACACTGGATCTCTCCGTCGTTGCGGATTTCTGCACCACGTTCACAACCCACGACGACGTTGAGACTGTCGCGTCGCTGATCGGCGGAGTCCCTTTAGCGGTGGACTACCGTTCCCCAGAGGCTCTCAGCCCGAGCACCGCCACCATCATCCGCTGGGGCGACGGGATCCTGATCGCACAGCCCTACTACGGGTACGAATGTGCCCGCCAAGAGGTCATGAGCGCCCTGTCACGCCATGGCCATCTGGCCGTCTGTGTGGTGTGGGGAATCTCGCTCCTCCCGTGGGCGAAGACCTACTCCAGGATGGACCCATGGCACGCTGCGGGTGCATCGCTGACCTACTTCGCCTACGCCGCGAACGGGAGACTGGACGTCGGGTTCGACCCTTATGACTTCAACAGAGCCGACCCGTCCGCCCGCTGCGGCTGGAATACCGGGGCGGTCGACCCGTACCTGCACGACCTGGACTTCAGCCCTCTTACGGTCGCGACACAGCAGTCCGGGAGGGGTTCGAGGTCGGGTCGGCGCACCATTCCCCGGCACAAGTACGCCTGCGTCACTCTCATGGAACGCATTTCGGGCGCCACCTTTCCAGCGGATGTCGAAAGGCCGGATTCGCCCGATGCGGGATTCACCATCGCCAGCCCGTTACCAGCTATGAGCGATGCCGAGTTCGCCCACTTCATGGGCCGCCCGTCGCAGAGCTGAGGCTCGCGTCGCCAGCTCCATGCCACCGATGAAGCCGGCGACGCCCGTTCTGGAAAAGCGGTGTCAGCCTACGACGTAGGCTCCGCACCTGGGGAGATGAGAACCCAAAAGGGGTCTTCCTCAAGAAGCCTGTATCGCTGGTAGAACCATCTCAAGGACGTGCCCGCACTGCCGTTGTGCGGCTGCGACACGTACTTGTAGCTGATATTCGCCGTGAGCTTCCCGGCGTAGTCCCTTCCGGCTCCTTCGTAGGCACTGGCGAAGGGGTGCTCATCGCATTGGTACCCGGCTGGCCTCGTGATCAGCGCACACGCCCTATCCTTCTCCCTGGTGTTCTCCGCGTAGAGAGGGTTGTTGTCTTCATCCCAGATCCTGTGCAGCGGAGCGCCGCGGCCCCTGACACCGCTTACGATGTACTCCAGGAAGTCTCCCGGGATCACCTTGTTGGTGTTGGCGAAGGCGCTTTTGATGTGACCAGCGACCTCCCCGTGTTTCACGCTCTTTTCGTAGTAGGTGATGAACCTGTTCCCCTTGCCTAAAATGCAGCCCCCGTAATGGGTCCGATACCTGGGCGAGGTGTCGCACATCACCTCCGGCTCCTTGCAAAAGTTCTTGACGTCCTCATCCTTCAGGCGCTTGCCGTTGAGATATCCCCCGACTTCGATGTACGGGCCTATCTTGCAGGTGCCGACCCGGTCGGGTCCGCTGCTGTCGGTGGTACGGGACTTGATTTTGAAGTGTGCGTAGGGGTTCAACTTCCAGGCCGCGCGCGACGCATTTCTGGAAGAGGGCCCGTCGACGGCACAGACGCCAGGACCGGGGTCGCCCGCCGTCGTGATGTTGGCGTTCAGCATGATGCCGTTGTCGTTGATGCTGAGACCCTCGGGTTCGATCTTGTACCAGACGTCGATGTCGCGGCTGTGTCTGCTGGGGTCATCCCAGGCCTGGGTTAAGTAGTTGCCGATGCGAGTGAGAATCACCGTGGTGGCGGTGAACTGCGTGAATCCCGCAGGGATTTTCACCTTCACGCCATCGACGATGACCTTGTGAAAGAGGACGACCCCGTAGGTCCAGGTGTAGCACCACGTGAAGGGCCGATATTGGTCGTGGAGAATGGGTTGGGGTGGGAAACCCTTCCAGCCTTCGTCCCGGCAGGTCTCTGTCGAGATGTGCTCCAGATCGAAACTGTCCGCGGCAGCAACAGTGGACTGGGTCGCCCGCTCGCCGCTGGGAATGGGCTGGCCTCCACCGGCGGTATTGATCGTGGCGGTGTGCCAGGTGGTCCAGGCGCCGTTGACGCCTGCAGCGGACCGGAGTGATCATGACATAAGGAAGCTATAAAAGTAAAGATCATTTTTAGTAATGGGAAAGCCCTGCTCCGTCACGACGGCCGAAGGTCGTGATCTCCGTGGAGTGGGCGGCCGGGAGGGTGGCCGCATAGGGGCGATCATCGAGGCCGTGATCATTTTGGGGAGCGAACCGATCTCGACAGCGGTGTAGGACGCAGACGCCCGGCGGCCACGTCGCGTACGCCGGCGGCGACGGTGAACAACTCCCCCAGCCGTTCATAGGGACCGATCGACAGCAGATGCGGCGTCCTAAAAAGTAGTGCCCGGGGCCGGTCGGCGAAACGACCGGCCCCGGGCGCGTCGAGCCGCGGAGGGAGGGCGGCTCGAGCTCAGCCGGCCGCGGCGGGCAGCCAGGCCTTGATCTTGTCGGGGTTGTCGGCGACCCACTTCTCGGCCGCCTGCTCGGCCGTCATGCCGTCCTCGGAGATGTACTTGGACACGACGTTCTGGTCGTCGTTGGTCCAGTTGAAGTTCTTGACGAGCTCGTAGGCGGGGCTGCCCGAGTCGGCGAACTTCTTGCTGACGATCTTGTCGAGGTCGTACACGGGGTAGTCGCAGGCCACCTTGGCGGCGTCGGCATCGCAGCCCTCGGTCCACTCGGGCAGGTCGACCTTCACCAGCTTCACCTCGGACATGAACCACTGCGGGTCGTAGAAGTAGCCGATGAGCGGGGTCTTCTGCTTCTCCGCCTGGCGGAACGCCGTGATCAGAGCCGCCTCGCTGCCGGCGTAGACCACCTTGAAGTCCAGCTTCAGGTTCTTGACCAGCGCCTCGTCGTTGGTCACGAACGACGGGTCGCCGTCCAGCAGCTGGCCCTTGCCGCCCGACTCCGACGTCTTGAACAGGTCGGCGTACTTGTTGAGGTTCTTCCAGTCGGTGATGTCGGGGTACTTCTCGGCCATCCACGGCGGCACGAACCAGCCGATGACGCCCTTGTTGCCGGTCGGGCCGACCGCCACCGCGACCTTCTGCTCGTCGATGTACTTCTTCTTGAGGTCTTCGTGGCCCCAGTTCTCGACGATCGCGTCCACCTCTCCGGTGGCGAACCCCTGCCAGGCCACCTCCTCCTTGAGGTCCTTCTTGACGACGTTGCAGCCGAGCTCCTTCTCGGCGACGTGGGCGATCACCGCGGCGTTCGCCTCATAGCCGACCCACGGGTTGACCGCCAGGTTGAACGTGCCGCACGCCGACTTGCCGCCGCCGTCGCCCGAGGCCTGGGCGCCGGTGTCCTCGCCCACCTTCGCTCCCCCGCACCCGGAGAGCAGGAGGGCGGCGCCGGCCACGACCGCGCACGCGCGCAGGCCGGCGATCCAGGAAACTGCCATGAGGTCCTCCAGACCCGTTGATTTCATTCAGTGAGGTGCCGGACGCGCGGCCGCGCGCTGCGCCGCCGCCCGCATGATCCGGTCGAGCATGATGCCGAGCACGACGATCGCCAGCCCGGCGGCCAGCCCCTTGCCCCGCAACTGGTACTGCGAGAACCCGGCCACCACGTCGTATCCGAGCGCGCCGGCCCCGACGAGGCCGCCGATGACGACCATCGACAGCACGTAGATCAGGCCCTGGCTGGCCGCGAGCGTGATCCCGGCGCGGGCCATGGGGAGCTGGACCTTGGCGATGAGCTGCCAGGTGCTGGACCCGCCCGCCGTCGCCGCCTCCACCGCTGTCGGCGACACGCCGCGTACGGCCTCGGCCACCAGCTTGATCGACACCGGCGCCGCGAACGCCACGGCGGCGATGATGGCCGTGAACCGGGTCGCGCCGAACAGCCCCAGGATCGGGACGAGATAGACGAAGGCCGGCATGGTCTGACCCGCGTCGAGCACCGGGCGCAGCACCTGGTCGACCCGGGCGCTGCGTCCCATCCACACCCCGGCCACCACGCCGAGGACCATCACGATCAGGGTGGCCACCAGCGTGGTGGCCAGCGTCACCATGCTGTCGTGCCACAGGCCGAGCAGCACCAGCAGCACGAGCGACACCCCGGCGACGATGGCGGCCCGCGCTCCGGCCAGCAGCAGCGCGAGCGCGACAACGACCAGGGCCACCAGCCACCACGGCGAGCCGGCCAGCAGCGACTGGAACGGGTTGAGCAGCCCGTAGGTGATCAGGTTCTTCAGCGCGTCCGTGTACGTGACGAGCGTGTCCTGCGCCCACTGGCTCGCCGCCCCCGCGCCCTGTTTCACGTACGAGCCCAGGCCGGCCCCGCCGGGGAACTCGGCCGCCCAGACGTAGACGTGCGAGAGGTAGACCAGCACGGCGGTGGCGGCGAGGACCAGGCCCGCCTCGATCCGCCGCGCCCGCGTGCCGCGTGCCCTGCCCGACCTGCGCTCGGCCTCGACCCGCCGGCCGGCGGCCGAGGTGACGCGGTCGAGCACGATCGCCATGATCACGATGGCCAGCCCGGCGTTGAACGCGGTGCCCACGTCGAGGGTCTGCAGTGCCTTCAGCACGGTCTTGCCCAGGCCGGGCGCGTCGATCAGGGCGGCGATCGTGACCATGGACAGGGCGGCCATGATGGTCTGGTTGGCCCCCACGATGATCGTCCGCTTGGCCAGCGGGAGCCGTACCTTGCGCAGCGCCTGCGCGCGGGTCGAGCCGAGCGAGGTGCTCGCCTCCAGCGTGCTGACCGGGATCTCCCGGATGCCGTGCGCGGTGATGCGGATCACCGGCGGGGTCGCGTAGATCATCGTCGCGACGGTGCCGCTGGCCGGGCCGATCAGGAAGAACAGCGTGAGCGGGGCCAGGTAGACGAAGGTCGGCATCGTCTGCATGAAGTCCAGCACCGGCGTGAGAAACCGGTTGACCCGGTCGCTGAGACCCGCCCAGACGCCGAGGGGGATGCCGACGGCGAGGGCCAGCACGACTGCGGTCAGCGTGAGGGCGAGCGTGTCCATGCTCTCCTCCCACAGACCGAGCAGGCCGAACGACGCGAACCCGGCGGCGGTCAGCAGGGCCGTACGGCGGTTGCCGTACAGCAGCGCGACGGCCGTGGCGATGCCGGTCACGCCGAGCCAGCCGATGACCGGGACCGGCCGTCCGAACGACGGCCGGCTGATCAGCGCCTGTACGAAGGTGACCGACTCGTCGATGAACAGCCGGATGTAGTTGATGAAGTACAGGAACAGCGGGTTGCTGTTCCGCCCGGCGTCGATCGCGTCCATGCCCTCGCTGAGCCGGGTGTGCAGCGGAGTGAGCTCCGCGCCGCCGAGCGCGAGCGTGTCGCGGCCCCTGAGCAGGGCCCACAGCGCCACCCAGGCCGCGAGAACGATGACGGTCAGGTAGCGCCCGCGCAGCCACCCCGCGCGGCCGGGAGCGGCCGCGCCGGTGGCGGCGGTCGCGGTGGTGGGCACTGCCGCCATCAGGACCGCCCGTCCTCGTCCCGGTCCGTGGCGACAGGATCCGGGCCGTCCGGGTCCGGGTCCGGATCCGAGGCGGCATCCGGGGTGGTGTCCTGGGTGGTGTCCGGGTCCGGGCCGGCGATCACCTCGAGGATCTCCGCCGTGGTGACCACGCCGAGCAGGGCTCCGCCGGAGACGACCTTGACCGGGCGGCCGGCGGACAGGACGGTCCTGGCCGCGTCGCGGATCACCGTGTCGGGGGCGAGCTCCGGCCCGTCGAGCGGCTCACCGGGACGGGGATCCCGCATGATCCACGGCAGCGTCAGCACGTCGGACCTGGGCACGTCGCTGACGAAGTCCCGCACGTAGTCGTCCGCCGGCGCGCCGACCACCTGGTCGGGGGTGCCCATCTGGACGAGCGCGCCGTCGCGCATGATGAGGATGCGGTCGCCCAGCTTGAGCGCCTCACTCAGGTCGTGGGTGATGAAGATCATGGTCTTGCCGACCTCGCGGTGCAGGCGGATGACCTCGTTCTGCATCTCGCGGCGGATCAGCGGGTCGAGCGCGGAGAACGGCTCGTCGAAGAAGAGCACCTCGGGGTCGACGGCGAGCGCCCGGGCCAGGCCGACGCGCTGCTGCATGCCGCCGGAGAGCTGGTCGGGAAAGGACCCCTCGAACCCGGCGAGCCCCACCAGCTCCAGGACCTCCCTGGCCCGCTCGTAGCGGTCGTCCTTCTTCGTGCCGCGGATCTCCAGGCCGTACGCGACGTTGTCCAGCACCCGCCGATGCGGCAGCAGGCCGAAGTGCTGGAACACCATGCCGAAGCGGTGCCGGCGCAGCTCGCGTAGTCTGCGCTCCCCGCAGCCGAGCACGTCCTCGTCGTCGAGCCGCACCTGCCCGGCGGTCGGCTCGACCAGCCGGGTGAGGCAGCGCACCAGCGTCGACTTGCCCGATCCGGACAGGCCCATGACGACGAACACCTCGCCACGCCGTACCGAGAAGGAGACGTCCCGGACCGCGGCCACGCATCCCGTCCGCTGTTTGAGCTCCGCGCGGGACAGCTCGGCCAGCGGGGTGCCGACGACGCGATCCGCGCGCGGGCCGAAGACCTTCCACAGTCCGCGGACGTCGAGGATCGGGGGGTCGTCGGCGCCGGGCGCGGTGGCCGGCGGGGAGGACTTCGCGGTCAGTGACGGTGCGGCCATGGCCACCCTTCGGCTAGTGAGGGAAATCCGGGAACCACCGCTGGGGCCGGGGGCGGATGTTCTGCCAGATGTGCTTGATCTCTCGGTACTCGTCGAGGCCCGTGGGGCCGAGCTCGCGGCCGATGCCCGACTGCTTGAATCCGCCCCACTCCGCCTGCGGGACGTAGGGGTGGTAGTCGTTGATCCAGACCGTGCCGTGCCTGAGCCGGGCGGCGACCCGCCGGGCCCTGCCCGCGTCGGTGGTCCACACCGCGCCGGCCAGGCCGTAGTCGGTGTCGTTGCCCAGCTCGACCGCCTCGTCCTCGCCGCTGAAGCGCTCGACAGTGAGGACCGGCCCGAAGGACTCCTCGCGGACCACCCGCATGTCGCGGCGGCACCCGTCCAGCACGGTCGGCCGGTAGTAGTGACCGCCGGCCAGGTCCGGGGCGTCCGGCCGGCCGCCGCCGCAGCGCAGCACCGCGCCCTCGGCGAGGCCCGCTGCGACGTAGTCCTCGACCTTGGCCAGGTGCTCAGCGGAGATCAGCGGCCCGGTCTGCGCCTCGGGGTCGAACGGCCCGCCGAGTCGGATCCGCTCGGCCCGCCGCACCACCTCGTCGACGAAGGCGTCGTGCAGGGAGTCCTCGACGAGCAGCCGCGCCCCGGCCGAGCAGACCTGGCCGGAGTGCAGGAAGACCGCGGTGAGCGCGAAGTCGACCGCGGTCTCGAAGTCGGCGTCGGCGAAGACGATGTTGGGGTTCTTGCCGCCAAGTTCGAGCGCGACCCGCTTGACGGTCGCGGCAGCGGCGGCCATGACGCGCCGGCCGGTCGCCAGGCCCCCGGTGAACGACACCATGTCCACGGCGGGATGCTCGGCGAGCGGCGCCCCCGCCTGCGGCCCGGCGCCGAGCACCAGGTTGGCGACACCGGCGGGCAGACCCGCCTCATCCAGCGTCCGCATCAGAATGATCGCGGTGCTCGGGGTGAGCTCGCTCGGCTTGAGCACGAACGTGTTGCCCGCCGCGAGCGCGGGGGCGACCTTCCACGAGGTCTGCAGCAGCGGGTAGTTCCAGGGGGTGATGAGGCCGCACACGCCGAGCGGTTCGTACACGATCTGGCTCACGGCGTCGTCGCGGCCGGTGTCGACGACCCGGCCCGCGTCGGTGCCGGCGATCCCGCCGAAGTAGCGGAAGCAGGCGATCACGTCGTCGAGGTCGTACTCGCTCTCGACGAGCCGCTTGCCGGTGTCCAGCGACTCGGCCCGGGCGAACTCCTTCTTGTCCCTGGCCAGCAGGTCGGCGACGCGGAGCAGCAGTCGCCCGCGCTCGCGGGCCGGGGTCAGCGGCCAGGGGCCCTCGTCGAAGGCCCGGCGGGCCGCCGCGATCGCGGCCTCCGTGTCCGCCCGCGTGCCCTCCGAGACGGTCGCGACGAGGGATCCGTCAGCGGGGCAGTGGATCGTACGGCGTCCGCCCTCGACTGGATCTGTCCAGGCGCCGTCGATGAAGAGGTCTGCCACGGGCAGCGTGCCTTCCGGTTGGGGTCACAGGCGCGCTCCGCGTCGTCACTCAGTTGCGCAATACGCACCTGTTTGCTTATGGAGAAACAGAATTGACCCCTCGTCGGCTTTAGTCAAGTCGATGTCCGGTTTTTTACGGACACTGTCGAGTAACAACCCATGCGTTGCGAGATCTCCCGAGCTGCCGCGATGACCTGCCCGGCCACCTCGGCGAGGGTGGTTTCGGGCATCCGAAACGTCGGTCCCGAGGCGCTCACTGAGGCGATGACCGTGCCGTCCGCTCCCCTGACGGGCGCCGCGACCGCGGTGAGCCCCTCCTCCAGCTCGTCGACGGCGGTGGCGTAGCCGCGCTCGCGCACCTCCGCCAGCGCGGCCCCGAGCCGTACGGGATCGGTGATCGTCGCGGCGGTGAACCGGCTCAGCGGCCCGGCCGCCACCTCCTCGGCGAGGTCGCCGGGCCCGTACGCGAGCAGCACCTTGCCGTTGGACGTGGCGTGCAGCGGGATCCGCTGCCCCACCCAGTTGTGCAGCTGGAGCGCCGACGGCCCGGCCGTCTGGTCGACATACAGCGCCTCACGCCCGACGAGGACGGCCACGTTGACGGTCTCGCCGACGTCGGCGGCCAGGCGGGGCGTGACGAAGCGGCTCTCCCGCACCAGGTCGAGGCGGGCGCTGGCCGACCCGGCCAGCCGTACGACGCCCACGCCGAGGCGGTACCTGCCCCGCTCGCTGTCCTGCTCGACGAGATCGTGGCTCTCCAGCGTCGCCACCAGGCGGAAGGCGGTGGAGCGGTGGACGCCCAGCTCGACGGCGATCTCACTGATCCCGAGCTCTCCGTCGCGGGCGAGCAGCTTGAGAATGGTGAGCGCGCGGTCCACCGACTGGACCGCGCTCTCCCCCGGCGCGTTACCCATCCGCGACGGTCATCTTTGGTGCCGGTAGAACGCCGCCTCGACGGGTGGCAGCGGGGTGTTGCCGAGGATCAGGTCGGCCGCCTTCTCCGCCACCATCATCACCGGCGCGTAGATGTTGCCGTTCGTCACGTACGGCATGACCGACGCGTCGACGATCCGCAGCCCCTCGACGCCGTGCACCCGCATGCTGTCGGGGTCGACGACCGACATGTCGTCGACGCCCATCTTCGCGGTGCAGGAGGGATGCAGCGCGGTCTCGCCGTCCCTGGCCACCCAGTCGAGGATCTCCTCGTCGCTCTGCACCGACAGCCCGGGAGACAGCTCGCCCGCGTTGAACTCGTCGAAGGCCGGCTGACTCAGGATGTTCCGGGAGACGCGGACGGCCTCCACCCATTCCCGCCGGTCCTGGTCGGTGGACAGGTAGTTGAAGCGCAGCGCGGGATGCACCCGGGGGTCCCTGCTCTTGATCTTCACCGTGCCCCGGGCGTCGGAGTACATCGGCCCGACGTGCACCTGGTAGCCGTGCCCGCCCGACGGGGACGAGCCGTCGTACCGCACCGCGATCGGCAGGAAGTGGAACATCAGGTTCGGGTAGTCGACGTCGTCGTTGCTCCGTACGAAGCCGCCGGCCTCGAAGTGGTTGGTCGCGGCGGGGCCGCCGCGCAGGAACAGCCACTGCGCCCCGATCCACGGGCGGTGCCGCCGCTTGAGGTAGGGCTGCATGGACACCGGCCGCTTGCAGCCGTACTGGACGTAGACCTCGAGATGGTCCTGGAGGTTCTCCCCCACCCCGGGCAGGTGGTGCACCACGTCGACGCCGAGGGCCTCCAGCTCGGCGGCGTCGCCCAGGCCGGACAGCTGGAGGAGCTGGGGCGTGTTGATGGAGCCGCCGCACAGGACGACCTCACCGGCCCGCACCCGGCGCACCGGCCCGCCCCGCAAGGAGAAGTCCACGCCGACGGCCCGCCCGCCCTCGAAGACGACCTTCGTCACGAAGGCACGGGTCACGACCTTCAGATTGGGCCGGTTCATCACGGGATGGAGGTAGGCGCGGGCGGCGGACAGCCGGCGGCCGGAGCGGATATTGCGGTCGAAGGGGGCGAAGCCCTCCTGACGGTAGCCGTTGACGTCGTCGGTCAGGTTGTATCCCGCCTGCTGCACGGCCTGGAAGAACGCGCCGAACAGCGGGCTCGACGCCGGGCCGCGCTCCAGCGCGAGCGGGCCGTCGTGGCCACGCCAGACATCCCCGTCATCGGCGGCCAGGCAGTTCTCCATGCGCCTGAAGTACGGCAGGCAGTGCGCGTAGTCCCAGTTCTTCATCCCGGGATCGGCGGCCCAGCGCTCGTAGTCCAGCGGGTTGCCGCGCTGGAAGATCATGCCGTTGATGCTGCTGGAACCGCCGAGCACCTTGCCGCGGGCGTGGTAGATCCGGCGGCCGTGCATGTGCGGCTCCGGCTCCGACTCGTACCGCCAGTCGTAGAACCGGCTGCCGATGGGGAACGTCAGCGCCGCCGGCATGTGGATGAAGACGTCCCAGCGGAAGTCCGACCGGCCGGCCTCCAGCACCAGCACCCGGGTGGAGGGGTCCGCCGACAGCCGGTTCGCGAGAGCGCTTCCCGCCGAACCGCCGCCGACGATGACGAAGTCGTACTGTTGTGCGCTCAATCTGCCCTCGTCTCGCTCGCGCGACGATTGTCTGACCGAAAAGCGTATCGAATCGTGCATCGTGTTGCACTACCCGCAACAGGAAATATCAACGGGTTGTGTGGATCAAGTGGACCGGGGTTGTCGACGCGCCTACAGTTGCGCTGTGAGCAACGACGCCGGCGCGGGCAACGGGGGTGGCGTGCAGTCGGTCGACCGCGCCATCAGCATCATGGAGATCCTCTCCCGGCGTGGGGAGGCGGGGGTCACCGAGCTCGCCACGGAGATCGACGTCCACAAGTCGACCGCGTTCCGGCTGCTCGGCGCGCTCGAGGCGCGCGGCCTGGTCGAGCAGACGGAGGAACGCGGCAAGTATCGTCTCGGCTTCGGCGTCGTCCGCCTCGCCGGGAGCGTCGCCGCCCGGATGGACGTCACCCGGGAGGGCAGGCCGATCTGCCGGCGGCTCGCCGAGGAGATCGGCGAGACGGTCAACATCGCCGTGCTGCGCTCGCACTACGCCGTCAACCTGGACCAGGTGCGCGGACCGTCCGCGGTGACCGCGCACAACTGGGTGGGCCAGCTCACCCCGCTGCATGCGACGTCGAGCGGCAAGGTGCTGCTGGCCCACCTCGACGCGGCGCGCCGGGCCGAGCTGCTGCGGGCCACCGGCCTGGAGGCCTTCACCCCCAACACCGTGACCTCGCGCGAGGCCCTGGAGCGTGAGCTGGCCGGGGTGCTGGAGCGCGGCTACTCCATCACGCTCGAGGAACTCGAGATCGGCCTCAACGCGATGGCCGCCCCCGTCCGGTCCTTCCAGGGCGAGGTGGTCGCGGCGGTGAGCGCCTCCGGCCCGGCCTACCGCTTCAGCGAGCGGCGCATGCACGAGCTGGCCCCCGTCCTCATGGCCGGCGCCGCCGAGATCAGCCACCACCTCGGCGGCTGACCCCCCTCCCAACCCCACCCCCGTGATCCTGCAGTTTCTCGCAGCAGTGGCCATTGACCTGGGAATGCCCCCTTCGTGATCTTGCAGAAACTCGCAGGCAGTGCGTCCCACCTGCGATTTCGCCGTACGTGATCTTGCACTGCAAGATCACCGAAGGTGTCTCCGCTGGTGAACGGTCATGTGTGCGAGCTTTTGCAAGATCACGGATAGAGATTTCGCAGGTGATGGGGCATCTGTGCCCGCAACTGCAAGATCACGGGGGGTGAGTCCACGGGGATGGGTTCCCCGGGGGGATGGGTTCCCCGGGGGGGGGTGGGTCCCCCCGGGGGGGCGGGTCGGGGGGCCTCAGCCGGAGGCCGGGCGGAGGGAGACGACGACGCTCTTGGACGTGGGTGTGTTGGAGGTCTCGGCGACCGAGTCCAGCGGCACGAGCACGTTGGTCTCCGGGAAGTAGGCCGCGCAGCAGCCGCGCGCCGTCGAGTAGGCGACCACGCGGAATCCCGGGGCCACCCGCTCCCCGTCGGGCCACTCGCTGACCAGGTCGACCATGTCGCCGTCGGCGAGGCCGCGCTCGGCGAGATCGTCCGGATGGACGAACACCACCCGGCGGCCGTTCCGTACGCCCCGGTAGCGGTCGTCCAGACCGTAGATCGTGGTGTTGTACTGGTCGTGGCTGCGGATGGTCTGCAGCAGCAGCCGGCCGGCCGGGACGCGCAGCACCTCCAGTGGATTGACGGTGAAGTTCGCCCTGCCGGTCGCCGTCGGGAAACGGCGCTCGTCACGCGGCGCGTTCGGCAGCGTGAAACCGCCGGGGCGGCGGGCCTTCTCGTTGTAGTCGGCGAAGCCCGGCACCACCCGGGCGATCCGGTCCCTGATCGCGTCGTAGTCCGCCTCGAACTCCGCCCAGGGGACGTGCGGATCGTCGTCGCCGAAGACCTCGCGGGCCAGGCGGGACACGATCGCGACCTCCGAGAGCAGGGCGGCCGAGGCCGGCCGCAGCCTGCCCCTGGAGCCGTGCACCATGCCCATCGAGTCCTCGACCGTGACGAACTGCTCTCCCCCGCGCTGCACGTCCCGCTCGGTACGGCCCAGCGTGGGCAGGATCAGCGCCTCCTCGCCGCACACCGCGTGCGACCGGTTCAGCTTGGTCGACACCTGCACGGTGAGCTTGCAGCGGCGCATGGCCGCCTCGGTGGCGGCCGTGTCGGGGGTCGCGGCCACGAAGTTGCCGCCCATGGCGAAGAACACCTTGGCCGCGCCGTCGCGCATGGCCCGGATCGCGTCCACCGTGTCCAGGCCGTGGCGGCGCGGCGGCTCGAATCCGAACTCGTCGCGCAGCGCGTCCAGGAACGCCGCCGGCGGCTTCTCGTAGATGCCCATCGTCCGGTCGCCCTGCACGTTGGAGTGGCCCCGCACCGGGCAGACGCCGGCGCCGGGCCGACCGACGTTGCCGCGCAGCAGCAGGAAGTTGACGATCTCCCTGATCGTGGGGACCGACTTCTTGTGCTGGGTGAGTCCCATCGCCCAGCACACCACGACCGATCGGGCGGCCAGCACGTCCTGGGCCGTCGCCTCGATCTCCGCCCGGGTCAGCCCCGTGGCCTCCAGCACCTCCGCCCAGTCCAGGTCGCGCACGTGCGCCGCCCACTCGTCGAACCCGTGGGTGTGCTCGTCGACGAACTCGCGGTCGACCACCGTGCCGGGGGCGGCGTCCTCGGCCGCCAGCAGCAGCGACGACAGCGCCTGGAAGAGCGCGCAGTCGCCGCCGAGCCGGATCTGCAGGAACCGGTCGGACAGCGTGGTGCCGCCGCCGGCGACGCCGGAGGCCCGCTGCGGGTTCTTGAACCGCAGCAGCCCCGCCTCGGGCAGCGGGTTGACGGCCACGATGCGTGCGCCGTTCCGCTTGGCCTTCTCCAGCGCGCTGAGCATGCGCGGGTGGTTGGTGCCGGGGTTCTGGCCCACCACGAAGATGAGCTCGGCCTGGTAGAGGTCGTCGAGCAGCACCGTGCCCTTGCCGATGCCGAGCGTCTCGGTCAGCGCCGACCCGCTGGACTCGTGGCACATGTTCGAGCAGTCCGGCAGGTTGTTCGTGCCGAACCGGCGGACGAAGAGCTGGTAGGCGAAGGCCGCCTCGTTGGAGGTGCGGCCCGAGGTGTAGAAGACGGCCTCGTCGGCGCTCGCCAGCGCCTTCAGCTCGCGGGCGATGATCGCGAAGGCGCGTTCCCACGACACCGGCTCGTAGTGGTCGGCGCCGGCCGGTTTGTGCATCGGCTCGGTCAGCCTGCCCTGCTGGCCCAGCCAGTAGTCGCTGCGCCCGGCCAGCTCGCTCACCGGGTGCGCGGCGAAGAACTCCGGGGTGATCCTGCGGACGGTCGCCTCCTCGGCGACCGCCTTGGCGCCGTTCTCGCAGAACTCGGCGGGGCTGCGATGATCCCCCTCGGGCCAGGCGCAGCCCGGGCAGTCGAACCCGTGCTTCTGGTTGACCCGCAGCAGGGTCAGCGCCGTACGGCCCGCGCCCATCTGGCGGTACGCCGTACCGAGCGCGTGGCCGACCGCGGGGATCCCGCCCGCCCAGTCCTTGGGCGGACGGATCTCCAGGCGTTCGTCGCCGACGTCGTCACGAGGTGCCTTGCGCGTCATCTGATGAACGCCCTTCCGTGCTGTTGCTCAATCCGACAACCGGCCGCGTAGCCAGTCGTGGAACAGGCCGATGTGGTGCTCGCTGGGCACCAGGACCCCGCCGTCGGCGTACGTGCGCGAGCCCATCGCGGGCTGGCACCGCTCGCACGCGTCGAAGTCCTGCGTGTTGACCCGGTGGAACAGCTCCACGGACCTGTCGATGTCCACGCCGCCGTCCACGACCTCGGGGAGGTACAGCCAGTCGCACTCCACCACCGTACGATCCGCCGCCAGCGGGAACATCCGGTGCCAGATCACGTGGTCGGGCACGAGGTTGACGAAGACCTGCGGCTTGATCGTGATCGCGTAGTAGCGCCGGTCCTGCTCCTGGCTGACCGTCGGGATGCGGTCGAGGCCGCTGGAGCCGTCCACGGTGAAACCCTGGATCTCCGCCCCGAACTCCGCGCCGTGCCCCACGTAGTACTGCGCCGCGTAACCGTCGGCGAACTCCGGAAGCACCTCGGTGAGCTCCGGATGGATGGTCGCGCAGTGGTAGCACTCCATGAAGTTCTCGACGATCAGCTTCCAGTTGGCCTTGACGTCATAGACGATACGCCTGCCCACCTTGAGGCCCGCGACATCGTAGTTGTCGATGTGGGCGACGTCGCCGAGCCGGGTGCGCACCTCCCCCATGACGTCCTCCTCGAACGAGGGCGGCTCGTCGGCCAGGCAGATCCACACGTACCCCAGCCACTCCCGCACGGCCACGTTCACCAGGCCGTACGCGACCCGGTCGATGTCGGGCATCTTGGTGAGGTTGGGCGCGGCGACCAGCCGGCCGTCCAGGTCGTACGTCCAGGCGTGGTAGGGGCACTGGAAGGCGCGCTTGACCTCCCCCGACTCCTCGGTGCTGATCCGCGCCCCCCGGTGCCGGCAGACGTTGTAGAAGGCGCGGATCGAGTTGTCCCGCGCCCGCGTGATCAGGATGCTCTCGGAGCCGACCTGCACCGTCTTGAACGCCCCGGGACGGGGCAGGTCGGCGGCCCGAACCGCGCAGAACCACATCGACTCGAAGATGCGCCGCTGTTCCAGGGCGAAAACGTCCGGGTCCGTGTAGTAAGCGCCGGGCAGAGTGGACATCAGGCTGGGGGGCAGGCTCTGCTGGGGACCTGAGGGCAGGCTGGTGGTGCTCACTGGTTCGCTCCTGCTGGTCGTGCGCGGTAGGGGGTTGCGGCTCGCGGCTCAGTGGCCGCGGCGGATCCAGTCGTCCAGGTGCGGCGCCTCAGCGCCGATGGTGGTGTCGGCGCCGTGCCCGGTGTGCACCACCGTCTCCGGCGGCAGGGGCAGCAGCACCTCGCGAATGGAGGAGATGATGGTCGGGAAGTCGCTGTGGGAACGTCCCGTCGCGCCCGGCCCGCCCTGGAAGAGCGTGTCTCCCGTGAACACCACGCCGAGTTCGGGGACGTGCAGGCAGACCGCGCCGGGCGCGTGACCCGGCGTGTGCAGCACCCGCACGTCCACGCCCGCCACCCGCAGCGTCTGCCCGTCGGCCAGCGGGCCGTCCGGCTTGGCCTCCGCGTGAGCCAGGTTCCACAGCACCTCGTCGTCGGGATGCAACAGGATCGGCGCGCCGGTCCTCTCGGCGAGGGCGGGCGCGGCGTTCACGTGGTCGTTGTGGGCGTGGGTGCAGACGATCGCGGTGACCCGCCGATCACCGACGGCCGCCGCGATCGCGTCGGCGTCGTGCGCGGCGTCGACGACCATCACCTCGTCGTCGTCGCCGAGCAGCCAGACGTTGTTGTCGACCTCCCAGGTCCCGCCGTCGAGGCTGAACGTCCCGGAGGTGACGACCTTCTCGATCCGCATCACAACACCACCACCGAACGGAGCACCTCACCGCGGTGCATCTTGTCGAACGCGGCCTCGACCTCGTCGAGCGCGATCGTCTCGGAGACGAAGGCGTCCAGGTCGAGCCGTCCCTGCCGGTAGAGCGAGACCAGCATGGGGAAGTCGCGGCTGGGCAGGCAGTCGCCGTACCAGCTGGACTTGAGCGCGCCGCCGCGGCCGAACACGTCGAGCAGGGGCAGCTCCAGCGTCATCTCGGGGGTGGGCACGCCGACCAGCACGACGGTCCCGGCCAGGTCGCGCGCGTAGAACGCCTGGCGGTAGGTCTCGGGCCGGCCCACCGCGTCGATGACGACGTCGGCGCCGAAGCCGCCGGTCAGGTCGCGGATGGCCTCGACGGGGTCGGTCTCTCTGGAGTTGACCGTGTGCGTGGCGCCGAAGCGGCGGGCCCACTCCAGCTTCCGGTCGTCGACGTCGACCGCGATGATCGTGGTCGCTCCGGCGAGGTCGGCCCCGGCGATCGCGGCGTCGCCGACGCCGCCGCAGCCGATGACGGCGACCGAGTCGCCGCGGGTCACGCCGCCGGTGTTCATGGCGGCGCCGAGGCCGGCCATCACGCCGCAGCCGAGCAGGCCGACGGCCGCGGGCGAGGCGGCGGGGTCGACCTTGGTGCACTGACCGGCCGCCACCAGCGTCTTCTCGGCGAACGCGCCGATGCCGAGGGCCGGCGACAGTACGGTCCCGTCGGCGAGCGTCATCTTCTGCTTGGCGTTGTGGGTGGCGAAGCAGTACTGCGGACGGCCACGCAGGCAGGCGCGGCACGCGCCGCAGACGGCCCGCCAGTTGAGCACGACGAAGTCGCCGGGGGCGACGTCGGTCACGCCCTCGCCGACGGCCTCCACGACGCCGGCCGCCTCATGGCCCAGGAAGAACGGGAAGTCGTCGGAGATGCCGCCCTCCCGGTAGTGCAGGTCGGTGTGGCACACCCCGCAGGCCTGGATCTTGACGAGGGCCTCGCCTGGACCGGGGTCGGGCACGATGATGGTCTCCAGGCTGACCGGCTGCCCCTTGGCGAGCGCGACGACGCCGCGAACCTCATGCGCCATGGTTGTCTCCTCCACGATTTCTCGATCGGCGGGTGCTGCAGGCCTCATCCGGCCTGCTCTCAGGGTCTCAGGAATCAGGGCGCGGCGCTCTGGAGCGCCTCGGCCGCCAGCCGTTTGCGCCAGCGGGTGAAGGGCCGCGGCAGATCGATCCCGAGCACCGCGACCGGACGGTCCCCGCGCCGGTAGACCGCCACGAAGCTCCGGTCAGCGAGGCTACCCTCCTCGACCGTGATCTCGTCGCCCGGTCCGGTGCGCCCGGCGAACTGGATCCGCACACCGCACTGGTCGGACCAGAAGTACGGCGGCTCCGGCGGCCGGACGTCGCTCCCGGAACACCCCGAGGTCGCGGAGGCACCCGCGAGCAGCGCGCGTACGGCGACGGCCGGGCGGCGTGCGGCCCCGGTCCAGTGCTCGACCCTGCGGTGGGCCCCGCCGGCGGGGTCGAACCACGCGGCGCAGTCACCGACGGCCACCACACCGGGCACGCCGGTGGCCCCGGTCGCGTCGCACAGCACGCCGTCCGCGATCTCCACGCCCGATCCGGCCAGCCAGGCCACGTTGGGCCGTGCGCCGATCCCGACGACGACCACGTCCGCCGGGACGCGCCGCCCGTCGGTCAAGATCACTCCATCGGCCCGTGTGGTGCCGGTCACCTCGCGGACGCCGGTGCCGCACAGCACCTCGACGCCCTGTCCGGCCTGGAGCCCGGCCACCACGGCGCCCATCTCGGCGCCGATGGCGGCCGCCAACGGGGCGGGCGCCGGTTCGACCAGGGTGACGTGCAGTCCCAGGGCCCGGGCGGTCGAGGCGATCTCGGCCCCGATGAAGCCGGCGCCGACGACGACGAGCCGCTCGGCCCCGGCGAGGTCGGCCCGCAGCGCCCTGGCGTCGTCCAGGGTGCGCAGCGTGTGCACGCCGGAAAGGCGCTCCGTCCCGGGAAGGGTCCGGGCGGCCGCCCCCGTGGCGATCACGACCGCGTCGGTGCGCACCGTCCTTCCGTCGCCGAGCCGTACGGCCCGCTCGCCCGGATCGAGCGCGGCGGCCGCCGTCCCGAGGATCCAGGTGGCGTCCAGGTCGTCGGTCTCGGTCTCCAGCGCGAGGTCGGCCTCGTCCATCCGGCCGGCGAGGAACTCCTTCGACAGCGGGGGGCGATCATAGGGGCGATGCGGCTCGTCGCCGATCAGCACCAGGCGCCCGTCGTATCCCTGGTCGCGCAGCGCCCGCGCGGCCGACAGGCCGGCCAGCGAGGCGCCCACCACCGCGACGGTTCTCACGCGGCGCCCTGGGGACGTACGCCGACCCCCGGTGGCAGGTTGGCGGGGGCTTCTGAGGGGATGACGAAGATCGTGCCGTCCTCGACCACGACCCGGTGGGTGCGCACGGGGAGCTTCGCCGGAGGGGCGTCCACCTGGCCGGTCCGCAGATCGAATTTCGAGGCGTGCAGGGGGCACTCCACCTCGCAGCCCTCCAGCCATCCGTCGGCCAGGGACGCGTCCTGGTGGGTGCAGGTGTCATCGATCGCGTAGATCTGACCGTCCTCTGTGTGGAAGACCGCGATCGGCGGCTCTGCATCGAGCCGGAACGCTTCGCCGCGCGGCAGCGAACGAAGCGGGCACGCAGGAATCATCGACCATCCCCAGTTGTGTAAAGAGAAACGCGAAGCGTTATACGCAACAGATTGAGGTCACGGAGACCCCCTGTCAAGAGCTTTCCGGGCGCCTTCCACGGCACGGAATATCGGCCCGATCCGGCTCGTCCGAGCGGGTCGTACGGACCATTCCCGACGGCTATCGTGCTCTCGGTCGGCCGCCCGTTCCCGGCATGGTGACGGCACCCCTGCCGACCTGGCCACCGTCGCCCATTAGGAGCGACATAGGAGCGATTCAGGAGCGATTCAGGAGCGATTCAGGAGCGACGACCGGCAAAGGCCAGGCCCTCCGGCCGGGCGTCACGGCCGCCCCGATCGGCGTCCCCATGCATGAGGCTTTGACCCTCCCCCGCCCGGCCGTGCCCGCGCCCGGGCAGGTCCGCCTCTCACGCTCCATATGCGGACCGGCCGGCGGCTCCCGATTCCGGATCACCTCGCCGGTTCCACACGCCGGCGACGGCCTACTCTGTGAGGTGATGGCGGGGATTTCGGCGGACACATGGGGAGAGCTGCGTGCTACCTGAGGTGGAGGCATGGCTGGCCGGCCGTACGTCGTCGGCGGGCGACTGGCCGGTGGACACCCTGATGGCAGCGAAGGGAAGCACCACGGTCAGCGTGGTCCTCCCGGCCCGCGACGAGGCCGGCACCGTCGGGGAGATCGTGTCGGCCATCCGCCGCGACCTCGTCGAGGCCGCCCCGCTCGTGGACGAGCTCATCGTGATCGACTCCCGGTCCACCGACGACACGGCCGACCAGGCCGTACGGGCCGGGGCCAAGGTCATCGCACAGGACGAGATCCTCCCCGAGCTGGACGGTCCCGACTACGACGGAAAGGGCGAGGCGCTCTGGAAGTCGCTCGCCGTCACGTCGGGCGACCTGGTGGTGTTCGTCGACGCCGATCTGCGGGAGTTCAGCACCTCGTTCGTGACCGGTCTGCTGGGGCCGCTGCTGGCCGACCCCTCGGTCGCGTACGTGAAGGGCTGCTACGACCGGCCGTTCGTCGGGGCAGACGAACAGGAGTCCCGCACGGGCGGGCGGGTGACCGAGCTGGTCGCGCGGCCGCTGCTCAACCTGCACTGGCCGCTGCTCGCCGGGTTCGTGCAGCCGCTCGCGGGCGAGTACGCCGGCCGGCGCGACGTGCTGGAGCGGGTGCCGTTCGTCACCGGGTACGGCGTGGAGCTGGCGCTGCTCATCGACCTGCTCGACCTCGTCGGACTCGACGCGCTCGCCCAGGTCGACCTGGGCCGCCGGGTGCACTCGCACCAGACGACCGAGGCGCTCGGCCGCATGGCCGGGCAGATCATGCACACGGCCTGGTCCCGGCTGGAACGCCAGAACAAGATCATCCCAATGGACGCGCCCTCGCTCCGGCTGGTCCAGTTCGAACGCGGACCGGACGGCCACCGGCCGGTGGAACGTGAGATCGCGGTCGCCGAGCGGCCCGCGATGGCGACGGTCCCGCAGTACGCCTCACGTGCCCTGCGCTGAGATTTCGCCTTTACCCGGCGATCAACGCCGGCACCAGGAGCTTTGATAAGGTTTACCCGGCCTTCGGGCGGTGAACAGGAGGGGCGATCACGGCATGCTGAGGCTGGGTCCATGCTGAGACTGGGTCGACGTGCCGTGGGCGAGGACCTGTTGATCATGGCGATCGTCAACCGCACCCCTGACTCCTTCTATGACAGGGGCGCGACCTTCGCCCGGGAGGAGGCGCTGCGCCGGGTCGACGAGGTCGTGGCCGAGGGCGCCGACATCGTCGACATCGGGGGCGTCAAGGCGGCGCCGGGAAGCGAGGTCGACGCGCGGGAGGAGATCGACCGCACGGCCTCGTTCGTCGCCGAGGTCCGGGAGCGATATCCCGATCTGATCATCAGTGTGGACACCTGGCGGGGTGAGGTGGGCCGCGAGGCCTGCCGTGCCGGCGCAGACCTGCTCAACGACGCCTGGGGCGGCGCGGACCCCGAACTCGCCGAAGTCGCCGCGGAGTTCGGCGTCGGCCTGGTCTGCACGCACGCGGGCGGGCTGCCGCCGCGTACCCGCCCGCATCGGATCGAGTACGACGACGTGGTGGCCGACGTGATCGCCGGCACCACCGCGCTGGCCCGGCGCGCGGTGAGCGTCGGGGTCGACCCCGAGCGCATCCTGATCGATCCGGGCCACGACTTCGGCAAGAACACCTGGCACTCGCTGGAGGTGACGCGCCGACTGGAGGAGATGGTGGCCACCGGCTGGCCGGTGCTGGTGTCGCTGTCCAACAAGGACTTCGTCGGCGAGGCCCTGGGCGTGCCGGTCGACCAGCGGGTGGTCGGCACCCTGGCGGTGACCGCGGTGTGCGCCTGGCAGGGGGCGCGGGTGTTCCGCGCGCACAATGTCGCGCCGACCCGGCAGGTGCTGGACATGGTCGCGGTGACACGAGGTGTACGGGAACCCGTACGAACCGTGCGAGGTCTGGCGTGATCGTCGCCGCCTGCTGCGTCCCGCAGGCCCCGCTGCTGCTGCCCGGCCTGACCGGTGGGCCCGTCCCCGAGGTCGAGGAACTGCGCGCGGCGGCGCTCACCGCCGTGGAGACCGTCGTGGGCCGGGGCGTCGACGAGATCGTCGTGGTGGGCGGGGCACCGCACACCCGGCCGTACCCGTCGGACGCGCCGACGCCGGCCGGACGGCTGGCCCCCGCCCCGGGACGGCCGCCGCAGCCGGGAGCGCTGCCGGTGCCGCTGGCCGTCGGCCGGTCCCTCCTGTCCGGACACCCGGTGCCCCTGATCTTGCAGGGGGTCGACGAGCACGCGTCTCCGGGGGACGGCCGCGACCTGGGCCTCGAGATCGGGGCGCGGCCCGGCCGGACCGGGCTGGTGGTCGTCGGCGACGGCGGCGCACGCCGCGGGGAGAAGGCCCCGGGGTACGTCGATCCCCGTGCGCTGGACGTCGACGCGTCGATCGGCGAAGCACTGACGCGGGCCGATCTCTCCGCCTTGGCCGCCCTGGACCCCGGCCTGTGCGACGACCTGCTGATCCGGGGACGCGCCGCCTGGCAGGTCATGGCGGCGGCCGCCCGGGCGAGATCGTGGACGGGGCACACCCTCTACGGCGACGCCCCCTTCGGCGTGGCCTACTGGGTGGTCACCTGGCTCCCCACCACCCCCTGATCCTCCTTCACGCACCCCGCTTCCGTTCGGCAGGAGCGAGCAGGAGGCGAGGCCGGATCCGGGGTTGTCGGCCTCTCCCGGCGTCAGGCGAGGTAGAGCTTGCGGAGGGGTTCGTCGATCACCCAGGTCGTCCGATCTCCGGCCATGAGCCGTACGAGAACTCCCGGGCGGAGGTCGATGGACGAGCCGTCCTCGAAGGTGACGCGGCCGGCACCCGCCAGGACCAGGAAGATCTCATCGACCTCGGTGTCGGTCGCCGTCCCCCTGGCGATGTCCCAGACCCCGATCGCGATGTCCTTGAACGCGGTCACCGGCGTGGTGACGGTGCGCGGCTCCGCGTCGGACGGCTCGTCATCCGGCAGCGCCGCGGCGAGAAGGTCGGCGCTGAGCAGCCGCTCGCCGCTCATCTGGGTTTCCCTGGTCTCCACAAGCCGAATCGTACCGGTGGTCGAGGCGGCGGCATCCGGCCGGTCACGCCACAGTGGAGGCGGGGTCACCGGCGTAGCGTCGCCGAGGGGTTCTCTCCGAAACGCTCCCGATAGGCGCGGGCGAACCTGCCGAGATGGACGAACCCCCATTGGAAGGCCACGTCGGTGACCGACGTGGCGTCCGGGCCGCACGCGGTCAACTCGGCGTGGGCTCGGTCCAGGCGTACGTCCCTGAGATAGCTCATGGGGGTGGTGTTCAGGTGGCGGCGGAATCCCTCGTACAGCGCCCGCTCGCCCACGCCGACGGCCGCGGCGACGTCGCCCGTGGTGAGGGGTTCGGCCGGGTGTGCCTCGATCAGCTCCATGGCCCGTTTCACCGCACGCGGCGCGACCCGTGGCTGCGCGCTCGTCAGTGCCGGAGTGTAGTTGCTGGGCTGTGCCAGCAGCAGCTGCGTCATCAGCAGCCCCTCCACCTGTTTGAGCACCGGCGGCCGGCGCAGCAGGTCGCCGTCGGTCTCCGCGTCCCGGCGGATCATGTCGACGATCGACAGCCAGGACCGGGAGGACGGCTGGGTCAGGTCCATTCCCAGCGAGAAGACAAGCGGCCTGTGCGGTTCCCGGCCCAGCAGGCCGCCGAGGCGGGCCTCGAGCGCGGCACGGTCGAACCACGCGACGAGGTGCGGCGCCCCGGCCCTCCACCGCATGGACAGCCGCTCCGTCGCCGACAGCACGGTGGCGAGCTCCGTCGTGGAGACGACCCGTTCCCGGCCCTGGGTCACCTCGGCGACACCCGCCAGCGGGATCTGGACCAGGAAGAAGCTCTCCAGCGCACCCGGCGTGATCACCACGTCCGCCCCGTAGTCGAGGCAGTAAAGGCCGGTCCGGTCGAACACCGCCGCGTTCATCCGGCTGTCGAGCCGGGCCCCGTGATCCGCCAGGCGCAGTCCATGGGGACAGAATGCCTCCCCGACCTCCGCACGGGCCTCGTCGAGGTCATGCGTGCGGAACCGTTCATACGCGGCGAGCGGTAGCGGCCGAGCGCTCATGTCCACCTCCGTCAGGTTGCGCGCTCCGGACAGACCCGAGCGGAACCGACCATGTCGCGATTCGCACGGTAGGAGGGATCCGTTGGCTGATATGCACCTGTGAGACCTCAGCGGCGCAGCGTCCGCGAGGGGGACTCGCCGAAGTGCCGCCGGTAGGCGCGGGAGAACCGGCCGGGGTCGACGAACCCCCAGCGGCGCGCGACGTCGGCGACCGTCGTCGTATCCGGACCATGGGCGCGCAGTTCGGCACGCGCGCGTTCCAGGCGCACCTCTCGCAGGTAGGCCGTGGGGGTCGTGTCCAGGTGGCGCCGGAACCCGTCCCGCAGCGCCCGGGCGCCCACGCCGGCGGCTCCGGCGATGTCCGCCACTGTGACGGGCTGGGCCGCGTACGCCTCGATCAGCTCAACGGCCCGCTTCACTGCGGCCGGCGCCGCACGCGGCGGTTCGCCGGCCAGGGCGGGAGTGTAGTTGTTGGCCTGCGTCAGCAGCAGCTGCGTCATGAGCAGCCCCTCCACCTGTTTGAGCGCCGGCGGCCGGCGCAGCAGGTCGCCGTCGTTCTCCGCCTCTCGGCGGATCATGTCGACGACCGACAGCCAGGACCGGGCGAGGGGTCGCGTCAGGTCCATCCCCAGTGAGAAAACGAGCGGACTGCGCGGTTCCCATCCCAGCAGGCCGCCGAGGTGGGCTTCGAGCGCGGCACGGTCGAACCACGCGACGAGGTGCGGCGTCCCGGCCTCCCAATGCATGGTCACGCCCTCTGTCGGAGACAGCACGAAGCCGAGCTCGGGTGTCGTCACGATCCGCTCGCCGCGGTGGGACACCTGCGCGGCACCGGCCAGCGGTATCGGTACGACGAAACAGCTCTCCCACTCGTCGGCCTCGATCAACACCTCCCCTCCGTAGTCCATGCAGTACAGACCGGTACGGTCGAAGGCCGCCCCGTTCATCCGTGCGTCGATCCGCTTCTCACGCTTCGCGAGGCTCAGTTCATGGGGGAAGAAGGCGTCCGCGACCCGCACACGAGCCTCGTCGAGGTCACGCGTACGGAACCTCTCATGCGTGGCGAGCGGTAGTGGTCGAGCGGGCATGTCCGCCTCCCCCAGAGGTTGCGCGGCCCAGGCGGCGCCTCACCGCGTTCTCCAGAAAGGTCGGAGTTCCGCGCGTCCCGGGTGGCCCAACTCGAATGATAGGAGGTGGAGTCAGGCCGATCTTGACTGGGATGACCGCGCTTGTGGGGACTTGCCCCTCCTCGGTCCGGCGTTCTCCGGGTCGCAGTCCTCAGCCGTCGCCTCCACCCGATGCCGGCGGGTGCCGAGGGAGACGGAGAACCTGGCCGGATATCCGACCCGCCTGTATCACCGGCCCGTGCTGTACGCCTCCGCTGATGACGTTGCGCACGTCTCCCGTCGGCGCTTCGGGTGGCAGCGCGCCTGTGACGTTCAGCAGATGCCGGAGGTCAACGGCGAAATCGGGGTCGGTTTCGATCAAGTGGCACAGTCGGGCGCGCCACTCGCTCTCGACGCCGATGACGGACGATTCGTCACCGGCCAGCAGGCCTGCTCGGGAGGCGTCGAGATCCCGCAGCGCGCTCTGCACACCGCCCCGTCGAGCGAGCATCCGCGCGACCACCTCCTTCACCCGCTCCCAGGAGTCGGAGACCATCAGTCCGACCAGCGTCGCCGCTCCCGAACTCGCCAGTGCCATCAGTTCAGGTTCCATACTCGTTCTCCCTCGTTCTCCATCGCCGGGGCTTCCGGCGTTCACCGGTCCGGTTCGTCGTCGTCCGGCGGCGCGGAGGCGGGATCGAAGTCCTCGAAGAGGGAAGGGCCGGACGAGTCGGGGTCGAACCGACGCACGAGTTCGTCGGCCACGTCCTCCCTGCCATGTTTGCGCAGGACATCGACCACGTGCCGGGCGAGCAGGGTCCGTTGGGAGTTCCCGGCGTCGAGGCCCATTGTCGTCAGGAATCCGTCGAAGTGGTCGGCGGGGGTCCGGGACTCCGAGGCTGATTCGCCCCTACTGATGTCGGCTGCCGAGATGAACTCCCCCGCCTCGATGTCCGGCCCGGGCACAAGGTGCCGGAACGGCTCCGTCACGTGTGTGTTGTTGGCGGCGGAGGAGAGCTGAGCGAGCAGGCCGATGTCCTTCACTGTCTTTTCGACCTGGTCGTCGTTCTTCGCCAGCCACCAGACCACGGCGCTGCCGGTGTCCTTCAGCACGTGCTCGCTGAGGTACTCACGCCTGCGCTGCTCGTATCTCCTCTCGTGTTCCCACAGCGTGTTGTCCTTGCGCGCCGACATGAGCCTGGCAAGCCGATTCCGGTCCTCCTCCGAGAGGGTGAGCGTGACCGACTCGGCCATCGCCCGCAGACACCCCGTCCCGTCTGGCTCCATCCGGCCCAGTGCGCCGCTCAACTCGTGCTGGACGAGTGACGTGCGGCCGGGCGGTCTCTCCTTTGTGATCTTGCGGGCGCGTTCGAGGATAGCGTTGACCGCCATGGCCTCGAGATTGACGTGGGACTCGTCCACCCGAGCATCACTTGGCAGCCATCGCACGGTGGCGGAGAATACGAAGTCGTAGTCCTCCCAGTTACTCGGTAGAGCGACAGCGGCGAGGCGATGTGCCCGGTGCTCGACCGGCATGACCGGCGGCTGCGGGGCGGGATGCGCATAGGGCTCCTCCCATCGATGCCTCCCCTTCATCAGACCCAACCCGCCGGCCGTGAGCAGAACGACCAGGAGGAATCCGAGCCACAGGGGCCGGGGAGCGAAGAGGATGAGAGCGACGAGGATCAACCCGCAGAAGACGACAAGGTAGATCGTCACCGTCGTACGGCCAGAACTCATGGAAGGGCCTTCCTGTTGTCAGGTCACAGCGGCCGGCTCACCCGACCTGGATGCCCAGAGCGATATTGATCTTGTTGAGTAGGCGGTCACGCAGACGCATGTCGTGTTCCGTCGGCGTGGGATGGACACGCTCCAGTTCGCCGGCCATGCCGTACAATCGGGACAGGACGTCCGTACGCTGCCGGCCACCCTCCACGAGTACGTCGAGCAGCACATCGTGACGCGACCCGGCCTCCCCGGCGGCGAGCAGCCAACGTCGTGCCAGTTCGTCCCACGCGTCGTCCGGCCCGCGCTCGTAGACCACGCTCCAGCCGAGAGCGACCTGATCCCGGACGACGTCAGAGGCGAGGAGGGGCCGGGCACCCGCCGCAGCGGCGGCCAGGAGTTCCGGATCGGCCAGCTCCAGAAACAGGTCGGCGTCGGTGCCCTTCCATCCTCTGTTCTCGGAAAACTGACGATTGAGCCGATCGAACATCAGCCGGAGCAGTCGTCGATCCGCACGTACGAGGCGAATGAGCGCGTCACGAGCACGCGTCGTCTCCCGCTCACGCCTGGCCAGATGATGGAGGCGGACCACGGCCTCGTACGGGTGATGCACCACCATCACTTCGGTGCACGTGGCGACGATCACTTCGGCGAGAGTGCCGGGCAGCCCTTGATTCGTCGTCGCCCACTCGTAGATCTGGCGCCGGAAGTACCGGCCCTGCCGCCGGTCTTGGAGCCCCTTGGTGAGCGCCTGCGCCGCCGCCCGTCTGCCGGTGCCGTTCATCGCCTTCGCCGTCCACGCCTCCACGAGGGTGGAAAGCATGCCCCGGTAGCGGTCGTGGAGGCACAGTTCAGCGAACCGCCTGACCAACTTGTCTCGCCCGTCCTGGTCCAGACTCGTGGAGACGGCGGTACGGCCCACCCATGTGCCCAGGCTTTGCCGTAACTCTGGCACGTGCCTCCAGAAGTGGCGGCGGACCGCCGCGGCGTACCCGAGTTCCTTGAACCGCACCCTGTCTTGGGCATCGCGCTCCGCGTCGATCTCACAGAACCGCTGGGCGAGGTCCGCATGCTCCAGCAGCGGAAGATCTTCCTCCGGGTGCTTCACTTCCTTGAGCAATGAGGCGGCCGCCTCGTGTACGGCATCGGCGTGCTCTCCGTGCAGCATCGCGGTGGCGAGCAGCAGTGCGCGTTGCCGGCCGTCCCGTAATCGGGACAGTTGGTCGGTTAACTGAATCTGCCTATCGGAGAGTGCTGCATTGGCCTCTTTACACCATGCGACGAAATCGCTCGTGCCCCCGGACGTCGCCCGGGCCTCGGCAACAAGCCCGGCGAAGCGTGCGACATCCTGCATCGACGGTTCCCCGCCCAGAAACTCAGTGACAGCAGGGCTTGGGCAGCTCATTTCATCCCAGCTGAGGCCGTCCTGACGCAGGTAACACTGCAAAACCTGAGGTCCCGGCGGAGGGGCGAGCCTCACATGATACTGACGGAGTCCCGGTTCCAGCCGTTCTGCATTGGCCTGAGCCAGCACGACGACGAGATGGGCACGGCACTTGTGCACCTTGGCCCGCAGAGAATGCAGCTCACGATGGGCCCGTGCCCAGAGCTTGCCCTCGATTTCTGACAGATCGAGTAGCAACAGGTCGCCGTCGGCGATGCCGTCGCAGCTGATGAGGGGCTTGGCCTCGTCGTTCTCGTTGTCGAGCGGGATCTCCTTGAATGTCTCATCCCCCACACGCAGTTCATGCAGGAGCATCTGTGCGGCCGCCAGCCTGCCGCTGCCCGGCTTCCCGTCGAGGAGGACGGTCCGCTGGGAAATGAGCATGTCCCTTGCATCACCGAAACCGGAGGGATGAACGAAACGCCGCCTCAGCCACAGCAACTGGTCCGCGGCGATGGTTCTGAACGGCTTACCCTCGGTGTCAGCGAGCGACTGAGTAATGATGGTGTTGTACTGCGGCCCCGGACCCGAATGCACTTGGGTGTAACGGCTGAAGACGGAAGAGGAGATCTGCTCGCTCACCGGTCGTCCTCTTCATCTTTGCCGGAGCTGTCGAAGTGGTGCCGGATTCCTCCCTCGTTGTTTCCTTGCACGTACGTGGCCCCGGGTCCGGAGAAGTGCTGGTTGTACTGGTTTCCCTTGCCCAGGTGAAACTGGCCGTGGTCGCCCTTGATAACTGTGCCGACGTCGCCGGTGATGTCACGGCTCTGGACGATGGTGCCACCCCGCACATCCCCCACATGGTTGTGCGTCGAACCCGAATCCATGGTTTCGGCCGCGGTGCGGTCACGGAGGGTTGGCACGAGTTCGATCAGCCGCTTGGCGATCCTGTCCAGGCCGGATTCAACCTGGTGGAGGTCCAGCCGTTCGGACTGACGGTCCGCGAGCGGTTGGAGTTCCGCCGGGAGGTCCGACGCGGTGAGCCGTTCGGTCCTGCGGCCCTCGAGAACGGGGATGACGGGTATGCCGCAGGCGAGGGCCTCGAGGATCTCCCTGCGGACCCAGTCGTTTTCGTCGTGCAACGCGGGGAAACGGGTCCAGTCCGGCCCGATCACAGCGAGTAGGACGTCGCTGCGGCGGACGTTGTTCAGCAACTCCTCCGGATAGCACATTCCAGGCTTGATGGACTCGGACGCCCGAAAGATCGGCTCATCCCCGAAGCGATGCGACAGATCTCTCGCGATCAGCGCCGCGGTCTTGTCGCCGTCGCCGGTGCGGTAGTTGACGAATACATCGGGCACGGGGAGTGCTCCCTTCAGGATGACGATGCGCTGCTGGGAAGGATGCGCAGTGCCGTGCCGAGTTCGGGCGACAGGGCGCGTACCTTCGGGTTTCGCTGGTGGCGGCCAAGAACGCGGGCGAGTGCTCGCATGTCAACGGCGATGGTGGCGGAGCCGATGGCCACGGCGCTGTCAAGCAGCTCAGCGGCGAGGTCGCAGGCGTGGTCCACCTCGCCTGCGACGGCATGGGCGAGAGCCCGGCGCGTCCCGAACCGAGCCCGGGTTCGTACGGCCTGGGCGGGGACCCGGCCCAGTTCCCGATCCAGCAGTTCGGCGGCCTCATGCGGACGGCCCAGATCGTACAGGCACCATCCCGTGATCATCGTGACTGGGTCGGAAAGGTTCGTCGTACCGATGACCGGGCCGTCCGGCGCGGGTGACCGGTGTGCGAGCAATACCCGGGAACGATCGAGGGCGCGCATGCAGGCGTCGTAGTCACCGGCGATCGCATGGCCCTGGGCCTCTCGCTGAGCCGCCAACCCGCGGATTCGCGACGGTACCGCCGCATCCGCCTGCGCCCGCCGAGCCAGATCGACGGTCTGCGTGGCGTCCTCCCGATAGAGAGTGATCAACGCCCTGCGGACCAATCCGTATGCAGCAAGGTGCCGATCACCCCCGGCTTCGGCCAGTTCGACGGCTCGGCGCGTCCACCACAGCGCACCCTGATCGTTTCCGGTCTCCTGGACCAGCCAGCCCACGTATTCCGCGTACCGTGAGCCCAGTCTGAACAGGCGCTGACGGATGCGAACATCGGTGGAAGCGGCGGCGACCTCTCTCAGCGTGTGCGTGTGCGCGATGAGCGCGGGAAGTACGATCGCGGGGTTGGTGGCCTGACCGAACTGCCGGAACTGATCGAACAGCGTCCGGGAAGCCGCTAGCGTGCTCGCGCTTTCGGCACCCGAAGCGGCCACAGCGCTCGGGAGCGCCTGGATGCCGCCGATGCTCACGCCGGTTATGGACACGGCTCCGACCGCGAGAACCTGCCGCCGGCCTACTGGCTGGAACCAACTGTCGCCGTCCGCGGATAATTGCATCAGCCACACCTCCTCGCCGGTACCGTCCGGTGGCTCTCGCGACTCGGTCGTCTCAGCAGGCGCCCCGGGCACGAGGCGGACCAGAGCGCCGCCGGCATCGAGGGCCGCGTCACAAAGCCGGGCCAATTCCCTGCTCGGCGCCTTGATCCCTCGTTCCACCTTGCTGAGCTGACCCTTGCTGTAATGGACCCTCCTGGCCAAATCGGTCAGTGTGAGGTTGGAGGCAGTCCGCAGCCTCCGAAGCTCCTGTCCGAAATGGAACGGCTGCCGCTGCACCACGTGAACCTCCGTCACTTTCTGGCCGAACAGCCACAGCAAGACTGCGACAGCCGCGGCCATCCAGACAAGGCCGATAACGATGTTTCCCGTTTCCACTTCACAGGCGACGGAAAACGGTGACACTTCTCACTTAAGATCGGCGTTCACCGGTTTTCCGCGGTGACGTTTTCTCCGGTCGCCCGGTGCCTACCCGGCTGTGATCTCGTCATCGCCCCGGGTTTCCCACAAGTGCTTCCGGAGAACTCCGCGAGAGTAGAAGGTCAGCAGACCACCGGGCTACACCCTTACATGTAAATTGGGGCAAAATAGCATGGTCACGGCAAATGCGCATTGAGGGGTGACGCCACCTCAGCAGGGACCGCCAGTGAATCCACAGGCCGTACCACCCCACGAGAGCGCTCTTCGTGACATTGAACTGTCGGACTCACCCGATCCCCCGAAGAAGCCGTGCGTACGTTGCGCATCCGGCGTCGATGGCGGGTCAGGCGTTCTCGCGACAACCGGTCGATCGTCACCGAGGCGAGCGGGGCCAGGCCTGCACGAGAAGTGGATGCCCCGGGTCCACCCCGTAGGTGGGGTGGCGGTCAACCTCTACGGCGTGATCGGCTGGCGAGGACGAACGCTTCGCCGGCTGTGCCGTACCGATGTCCGGCCGGGTCGAGCGGACGCGGGCGGGCCGTCGACGCGATGGGCGCCGGCATGGCGAGCCCGGCAGTCCCGACAACCTTCATGTCGACGTTATGTCGGCGCGTCCTCACGATCTGTCGCGCCTCCGTCACGGAGATCGTCTCTTGACGCGGCGACAACACGTGATCAATCCTTCTCTTAAGAAAGTTTCCTAAAAGAGAGCTTTCGTTCACCCCCCGACATCTCGAGGAGAACTCGCATGAGTCTTCGCCGCTACTTCTCTGTCCTGGCCGGATCCGCCGCCCTCTGTCTCGGTGCGACGATCCTCGCGCCCTCGCCCGCCATGGCGGCGCCCACCGACTGCACCACGTGGATGTCCGGCGGCTACGCCTACAGCAAGTGCACGGGCGGCACGGGCGAGCACAGCGTCGCGATCTACGCGTACAGCCCGTACGCCGGTGGACCGGTCCTCGTCACCGGCAACTGGGCGCCGGTCGGCGGAACCTCGTCGGCGCGGATCACCGCCTGGGGCGTCGAGCGGATCTGGGTGAACAAGCGAGGCTGACGCGCCCGCGCTCGATCTGGTGGGCTGCCGCGGACGTGGTCCGGACCAGCGGACGTGGTCCGGGCGAGCAGACCCACCAGATCTGAGCGGCCCCCGCCCGGGGGAAGGAGGACGCCGGAGCGGTCCCCACCGGATGCCCTTTGCCGGGCCGGCCACCGGCTCACTCGTCCTGGGACCTACTCGGTCAGGATCTGGCGCAGCGTGACGGCGAAGGCGTCCGGGTCGCCCTTCATGCCGAACTCGCCGTCGAGGAACCCGCCGTGATGGCTGGGAAAGGTCACGGGCTTCGTGCCGAGCCGTTCGGCGACCGCCACGCCCGCGCGGTGGGCCATCTCCCCCTCCGACTCGGCCCCGACGCCGATGACGATGCGGGTCGACGCCGCGCGCAGCGCCTCGAAGTCGTGCACGTGGTGCGTACAGGATCTGAGGTTCTGCGCGAACATCGGGTCGTCACGGGAACCGTCGTCCTCCGTCGGCAGTCCGAACTCGGCCGGGCTCTGCACCGGCCGATCGGCGAAATCCGCCGGGATCTCGCCCCGCAGGCTGCTGACGGCGATGAACTTCACCATCGCCGGTCCCAACCCGTCCCGCTCGTACGTACGGCGGATGTCGGCCACCGCGGCGAGCGCCTGCTCCCGGTCCGGCAGTGCCTGGGCGGCCGGGGGTTCGTGCGCCACGAGCGTACGAACCTGCTCCGGATGGTGGGCCACCAGCACCAGGCCGTTGACCGCGCCTCCGCTGCTGGCGAAGATGTCCACCGGGCCGCCGCCGAGCGCCGTGATCAGCCGATGCAGGTCGTCGGCGTGCATCTCGGGCGTCGACTCTCCGGCGCCGTCGGTCCGCTCACTCCGCCCGATCCCGCGTGGGTCGTACGTCACGACCGTACGATCCCGGAAGTGCCCGGCCAGGCAGGCGAACCCGTCGGCGCCCATCGGCGATCCGATCATCAACAGCGTCGGTGCGCTGCTTCCCTCCGCCTCCCGCACGTCGTAGTGGAGAATCCCACCGGGCACCTCAAGGGTGTGGGTCTTGGGCTCGGTCATCGAAACCTCCGGTTCCCTTCTGATCACCATCTCGCGACGCGACCCTAGCCGTCGGCAGTGACATTTCCCGGCGCGGCCGGAAGCACCGGGGTCCGGCGGCCGAACGCCGGGGGGGACGGGCGCGCAGCCGATCCGAACCACGCTCGGCCCGGGCGTCCGGTCCGCACCCATGGGGCGCGACGGTGCTGAATCAGGTCACGGTGTCCAGGCCGGATCCCGGCCGATGACACCGAGCAGGCGGTCGAACAGCGGGGCGTCGTCCGAGATCGCCACCGGCGGCCCGAAGGCCCCGTGCTGTCTGCCCGTCTCCGCCATGGAGTCGGTGAAACGCTGCACCTGCGAGACCTCCTCGGGGTCCGGCTCGTACTCCTGACCCGTGGCTCTGGCCAGGTCCCAGCCGTGCACGATCACGTCGACGAGGTACATCCGGGCCACCATGGTCATCGGCATGCCCATGGCGGGACTGGTCCCCTCCCATGGCTCCGGCCGCGACCAGGCGGCCAGCGTACGCTCCGCTCGCTCGGGAAAGTCACCGGCGTAAGGCCCCTGCTCGATCATCGGCCCCTTGCGAGCCAGCGACTCGAACAGCTCCGCCACCCACTCGAGGTGGTTGATCAGGTCCTTGACGTCGAACTTCGCACACGGCGTCGGGAGCCCGAGTTGCTCCTGCCGCACCGCGCGTACCAAGCCCGCGGTACGTTCGGTGGCGCTCCTCATCAGCGGCATCATGTCTTCCATAGCGGTCATCCTGCCCTACCTGCCCGAGAGCGCGGCGGATGGAAACGCGAAGCCGACCGTACGCGGGACGGGGCCGTGGCCATGGCGCCGCCCGCGTCGTAGTCGTGTGTCCCGACCGGTTGATCAATCGGTCGGGCGCGGATAGCGTGCGCCAATGACGCGCCGGTGGATGCTGCCCTTTCTTTTCGTGGCGTGTGACCCCGGATGGATACGCCGGCAGCTGCGCTGATCGATCGCCCTGTCTCAGTTCGCGCAGATCGTCGGCAAACGGCACGCATGGACGTTGACGGGGTTCACATGGACATCGGCCGGTGATCTGGCCGTCTTGGGAAGGGTCACCGACAGCGGTGCAGCGTCTCCGATGGACTCTCCCCGAAACGTTCCCGATAGACACGGGAGAAGTGGTCGAGGCGGACGAACCCCCAGCGGTGGGCGACATCGGCGACCGTCGTGGCCCCGGGACCGCAGCCGGTCAGCTCGGCACGAACGTGTTCCAGGCGCACGTCCCGCAGGTGGGCCGTGGGCGTGGTGTCCAGATGACGCCGGAACCCTTCCTGCAATGCCCGCACGCCCACTCCCACGGCCTCGGCGATGTCCGTCACGGTGAGGGGTTGGGCCGCGCGCGCCTCGATCAGTTCCATGGCCTGTCTGACGGCCGCCGGTGCCGGACGTGGCTGCTGCTTGGTCAGTTCGGAGGTGTAGTTGCTGGGCTGGGTCAAAAGCAGCTGTGTCATGAGCAGTCCCTCGAGTTGTTTGAGAGACAGCGGCTGATTCAGCAGGTCGCCACCGGTCTCCACCTCCCGGCGCAGCAGGTCGACGACCGACAGCAGGGAACGAGAGAGGGGCTCGGTCAGATCCATGCCCAGCGAGAAGGTGATCGGCCTGTGCGGCTCCCGTCCCAGCATGCCGCCGAGGTGGGCTTCCAACGCCCAGCGGTCGAACCATGCGACGAGATGCGGTGCCCCGGTCAGCCAACGTAGCGACACGCGCTCCGTCGGCGATTGCACAGAACCGAACTCGGGCGTCGCCAAGACCTGCTCCCGGCCGAGGGACACCTCGACCGCGCCGGACAGCGGTAATGCGACGAGAAAACAGCTCTCCCAGGGGGCGGTATCGACCCGGGCCTCGGTGCCGTAGTCGATGGCGTACAGGCCGGTCCGGTCGAAGGCGACCCCGTTCATCCGGGCGTCGAACCGAGTCTCATGCTTACCGGGGTGCAGTTCATGCGGAGCGAAGGCGTTGGCCACCAGCACGCGGGCCTCGTCGAGGTCGCGTGTGTGGAACAGCTCATACTCGGCGAGAGGCAGCGGTCGAGCGGGCATGTCCCACCTCCTCGGATCTCGCGCGGCCCAGACGGGCACCGCGTCAAGTGGACAGCGGCCACTCGTTCACCTCGGCCCTCCCTTGCATGATAAGAAAAACGGACAAGCCGCTATCGATCGGTATGACCAGGAGCGGGCCCGTACCAACCTCGATCACGAGTGAAGTCCCGGTGCCGCCTCGTCGGGCCCGAATCCGGCCCCTGCATCACGCGACGCCCAATCGAGGGCCGGCGACTGTTAGATTCAAGCGGCCATGAGGAACGAAATCGAGGTTCTGCGCTACGCCGCTTTCACCGACGACCCCGAAGGCGGCAACCCCGCCGGCGTCGCCCTCGACGCCGCGGGCCTGTCCGATGCCGAGATGCTCGCCATCGCAGCGGAGATCGGATATTCCGAGACGGCCTTCGTGACCGGTGGGGACGAGGAACACCGCACGTTCAGGGTGCGTTACTTCGCGCCCGCCGCCGAGGTCGATTTCTGCGGGCACGCCACGATCGCCACCGCGATCGTGCTCGCCGAACGGCTCGGCCCCGGCCGCCTGCTGTTCGAGACCAACGCCGGTGAGATCGCCGTCGACACCGAAGACGAAGGCGACACGCTCCTCGCCACGCTCACCAGCGTGCCCACGCGCTCCCGTCCCGTGAAGGAAGAGGAACTCGACGAGGCCCTCGCCGCCCTCGGCTGGTCGCGTGACGACCTCGATCCGACGTTCCCCTCGCATGTCGCCTTCGGCGGGGTCGAACACCTCGTTCTCGCCGCCGCCTCCCGTGCGCGGCTGGCCGACCTCGACTACGACTTCGACGTCCTGCGCTCGGTGATGATCCGTCATGGCTGGACGACGGTGAATCTCTTCTGGCGAGAGAA
The DNA here is from genome assembly GCF_001417795.1 of Sphaerimonospora mesophila. NCBI lineage: Bacteria > Bacillati > Actinomycetota > Actinomycetes > Streptosporangiales > Streptosporangiaceae > Sphaerimonospora > Sphaerimonospora mesophila. The sequence continues at coordinate 701,810 of NZ_BCBX01000031.1, forward strand.
CGACCGGCTCTTTCACTCCCGCAACCCGTTTCCCGTCGGCGGAGTGGTCGAGGATCCCGCGACCGGAGCCGCCGCCGCGGCGTTCGGCGGATACCTGCGCGTGCTGGAAACGGGTCCCGCCGAGTTCACGGTCATCCAGGGTGCCGACATGGGACGGCCGAGCACACTCAACGTGTCGATCGCCTCTCCCGACGGCCGCACCAGGGTCAGCGGCGGCGCCGTACCGATGAGAATCTCCAGGTAGCCCTGATGGCGGTGCCGGCCTCCGGGGAGCCGGAGGCCGGCACCGCCTCGGGCGGTATGGCATCGCCGGAGGCCGCTCGGCATTCCGTGGGATTTTCCTGTCGCCCGGCCCGAATGGAGACGCCGCGGTCGCGCCCCACCGCGGCATCCCATTTCGGTTCGCCCTCAACCTGAATGGAGTCGCAGCCGGAACGCCCGGCATGACTCGGCGTGCCCGCAGGGGCCGCGAAGAATGCGGGTGGCGTCCTTCGCCCTTTGCCGCCTTTCGACATGTAGCGTATAGATCTGGGCACGGTGAGCGAATAGGCGCGAGGAGCCGCATGTCAACTCCCCCTGACCACAACGTCCAAAAAGAATCATACGACAAGAAGAATTACTTTATAAGCCTGAAGAATTACCGGGTGGCCACGATCAGCCTCGTCGTCGGGTTGGTCGCCCTCTACTTCGGCGCGGTCCAAACCGGATTTCTGCCCGGACCCACAAGCCCCGGACCTTCCCCGACACCACCCGTTTCGAGCGCATCCCCCGTGGGCAGCCCGTCGCCCACACCGGAGACGCCCGGGACAACCGATATCGAACGGCGGCCGGACGGTTCGCTCAGGGAAATCCGGACGGGCAAGACCCACTCCTACTACGACCTGTCGGCGAAGGAGCATGCGGAGAAGGCCGAGGCTCTGAAATCCGCGGGTTATCGCCCGCTGTCCATCTCGATCACCAAAGGCGGCTACACCGCGCTCTGGCGCAGATCTCCGGGTCCGCCGTTCGTCGTCAGCAAGGAGATGTCCGGCTCAGAATATCAGCGGTTCTGGGAGATATGGAAGGACAAGGGATATGTCGAGGTCATATCAGCGGCGTACGGCTCCGGCGGCGACGCCGTGTTCTCGAGCGTGATGGAGCAGCGCAACGTACTGCATATGGCCTATTTCGGCCTGACCGCAGCCGAGCTCGCCGAGCAGAACGACAGGGCCAAGGCCCAGAACCTGATTCCGGCGTACGTGGCCGCCTACGGAGGAGCGGGCGACATCCGTTACACGGCGGCATGGGTGGAGAACGTCGACAGCGTCGAATGGGATTACACCGTGAACCAGACTCTGGACGAGCTGAGTTCGGAGCGGAAACGGCGCGACGACGCCGAACCCGGCATCGTGACGATCTCCAGCGATGAACGCTACACCGCGATATGGATGGACACGCCGGAACGTTACATCTACTGGGGATACTCCATCGATTACCATTCCGACCATCTTCAGGAGGCGCTTGCAAAGGGATACGAACCGATCTGGATCACCGCCTCGCAGGTCGGAAGCGGATCACTCCATACGCTGATCGCCGGCAGGGAGTCCTGAGTCCAACGAGCAGGAAGTCCTGAGCCGAAGGAGTCTCCACCGGCCGCCCGGCCCACCGGCGCCACGGACGCCGAAGGCGGGCGGCCGATCCCACTCCCCACCGGGGAGCCCGTCCCGCGGGACGAAGGCACCGGGCGAGGGCAGGGCGAGGGCAGTGACGAGGCGCCGGGAGGAGGGCAGGACGAGAGCAGGACGAGGGCAGTGACGAGGGCACCGGGACGAGCCGGATCCCCGCCGGGAGCGCACCACATCCTTCGATTCCATCACGCCCGATCGCGAGCCAGAATCCACCGCGCGGCGGACCCGCGCCCGGGTGGTTTGCCCGTAATATTCCCCCCGTCTTCTGGGATGGCCGCTACAAAGTTCGCGAGGCCTCGTGTTCGGAATCATTCGCCCGTGCGGCAGTCACGGTTGCCCGTCGCTGTTCCGGGCTTGGCGGGCTCACCTGTGCGGGCTGTGCCTGACCCTGCGCGACGGCCAGGGACATGGGGCGCGGCTGGCCACCAACTACGACGGGTTGATCATCTCGGTCCTGGCCGAGGCGCAGAGCCCGTACGGCTCCCCGCATCGGACCGCGGGCCCCTGCGCGCTGCGCGGGTTCCGATCGGCCGAGGTGGTGGACGCACGAGCCGGGGGCGTACGGCTGGCCGCCTCGGTCTCACTGGTGCTGGCCGCGGGCAAGCTCCGCGATCACGTGGCCGACGGTGACGGCGTGCCCGGCACCGGGGCTGCCCGCACGATGCTGGCGTCCCGGTGGGAGGCGGCCGGAGCCCGGATGGGCGCGTCGGTCGGCTTCGACACGGCCGTGCTGACGGCCACGGTCGACCGCCAGCTCGCCATGGAAGGCCTCACCGGCACGGTGCGGCTGCTCGATCTGACCGCCCCCACCGAGGACGCCGTCGCCGCCGCGTTCGCCTACACCGCCACGATCGCCGGCAAACCGGGGAACGCCGCCGCACTCACCGAGGCGGGCCGGTTCTTCGGCCGGATCGCGCACCTGCTGGACGCGGTCGAGGACCAGGAGGAGGACACCGCCCGCGGGGCCTTCAATCCGCTGACCGCGACCGCCACCACCCGCGCCGAGGCACGGCGGCTCTGCGACGACGCGGCCCACGGCCTCGCCCTGGCACTGCGCGAGCTGGAGCTGGCCGACCGGCACCTCGTGGAGGTGCTGCTCGACGCCGAAGTGCGGCGGGCGATCGCGCGCACCTTCGACGACCACGTCACGACCGCCTCCTACGATCGGCCCGGCTGGGTGCGCAAATCGGCGGCGGGCGTGGCGACCTTCTTCACCTGCGGCCTGTGGCGGCCGCGGTGGAGCAAGCGCAGGGGTCGCCCCTGTGACGACCGCTGCTACCTGGGTGACGGCAGCTGCTGCGAGTGCGGCAGATGTTGCGAATGGTGCAACTGCGTCAACTGCTGCGACTGACCAGGATGCGACCGACCCTGATCAGTGAAAGGCGCCGCTGTAGGCGTTGAGTGCGGGCTGGCCGCCGAGGTGGGCGTACAGCACGTTGGAACCCTTCGGGATGTCCCCGCGGCGTACGAGATCGATGAGCCCGGCCATGGACTTGCCCTCGTAGACGGGGTCGAGGATCACCCCTTCGAGGCTTCCGGTGAGCCGGATGGCATCAAGGGTCGACCGGACGGGGACGCCGTAGAGGTCCCCGGCCCAGCCCTCGAGCACGGTTATCTCGTCATCGCGCAGGTCGCGGCCGAGCCCGACGAGCTCGGCGGTGTTGCGGGCGATCTTCTCCACCTGGGCACGGGTCTCGGCGATCTCGGCCGAGGCGTCGATGCCGATGACGCGGCGGGGGCGGTCCTGACCGGCGAAGCCGGCGATCATGCCGGCCTGGGTGCTGCCGGTGACGCTGCACACCACGATCGTGTCGAAGAAGACGCCCAGCTCGCGCTCCTGCTCCTGCACCTCGTACGCCCAGTTGGCGAAGCCGAGGCCGCCCAGGCGGTGGTCGGACGCCCCCGCCGGGATCGCGTACGGCGTGCCGCCGGCCGCCCTGACGTCGTCCAGGGCCTGCCGCCAGCTGTCCTTGAAGCCGATGCCGAATCCGGCCCGGACCAGCCGCACGTCGGCGCCCATGATGCGCGACAGGAGGATGTTGCCGACCTTGTCGTTGACCGCGTCCGGCCACTCCACCCAGCTCTCCTGGACCAGCACGGCCTTCATCCCGGTCCTGGCCGCGACCGCGGCCACCTGCCGGGTGTGGTTGGACTGCACCCCGCCGATGCTGACCAGGGTGTCCGCGCCCTGGGCGAGGGCGTCGGGGATCAGATACTCCAGCTTCCTGGTCTTGTTGCCGCCGAAGGCCAGGCCGCTGTTGCAGTCCTCGCGCTTGGCCCAGATCCGCGCGCCGCCGAGATGGTCGCTGAGCCGGTCGAGGGGGTGGATCGGGCTGGGGCCGAACAGCAGTGGGTAGCGCTCGAAGGCGTCGAGGGACATCGGTCACTCCTTGGCGGGGGCTTCGGACAGCGGGCAGGCAGCGGGACATCGGCGCGGGATCAGTTCGAGGAGGCCGCCTCGTCTCCGTCGGGGAGCAGATCGTCGAGCAGGGGCACCAGCGTCCGCCAGTTGGCCTGGGTGGCGGCCGCCGCGCCTTCGATGTCCCCCGCTTCGCACAGGGCGATGATCCGCTCGTGCTGCGCGACCGACTCGCGGCCGCTCAGCGAGGAGAAGCGCAGTCGCTCCAGGCGGCGCAGCACCGGCGTGAACTGCTCGAGCACGGTTCGGATGGCGTGGTTGGCGCAGGCGGTGACCGGCACGCCGTGGAAGTCCTCGTCCGCGCTGATCGCCGCGTCGACGTCGCCCCGGCGCAGCGCGTCGGCGAAGCGGGCGTTGGCCGCACGCATGGCGTCCAGTTCGGCGGCGGACAGGTTGGGCAGGGCCTCCCGTACGGCGAGCTCGTGCATGGCGGCCGTCACCGATTGAGCGTCGCGGACGGCGCGGATCTCCAGGGGGCTGACGATGGTGTAGCGACCGGGTTTGGTCCGCACCAGACCGGCCTGCTCCAACCGGGCCAGCGCCTCCCGGACCGGGGTACGGCTGACGCCCAGCCACTGCGCGAGGTCGTTGTCGTTCAGCCGCTCCCCCGGCACGAGGGTGCCGTCGACGATCGCATCGCGGATCGCCTGGTAGGCGTTCTCCCTGAGGAGCGACCTGGCGACGAGTCCCCGGCTCTGTGGCACTGGCATGCAATATATTGCATTCTGCTGCCCTCTCAATGTCAAGGGTCCGCGGCGACATCGGAAGTTGTTCTTCGCCGGGCATCTGTGGCACCGTCGAGACGAGAACCAGCGTTGAGACGACGAGGAAGTGCCGATGCGCCGAGGCTTCAGGCGGGCCACCGTTGCCGAGTGAGCGACTTGTCGCCATCAGCGACCTTCACATCGGCTATGCGGAGAACCGGGCGATCGTCGACGCCCTCCGGCCGGGTTCACCCGGTGACTGGCTGATCGTGGCCGGTGACGTGTGCGAGTTCGCCGAGGATTTCGAACACACGATGCGGCTGCTCAGCGAGCGGTTCACGAAGGTCGTGTGGGCGCCGGGCAACCATGAGCTGTGGACGCATCCCCGCGACCCGTCCCGGCTGCGGGGTGAGGCGCGCTACCGCCACCTGGTCGAGATCTGCCGTTCGCTCGGTGTGGTCACGCCCGAGGATCCGTACCCGATCTGGACGGGCCCCGGCGGTCCCGTCGTCGTGGCCCCGCTGTTCGTGCTGTACGACTACACCTTCCGCATGCCGGGGGTGACGACCGTGGAGGCGGCCCTCGCGCTCGCCCACGAGACCGGGGTCGTGTGCACCGACGAGATGTTCCTGCACCCCGACCCGTACCCGTCACGAGAGGCGTGGTGCGCCGCCCGGCTGAAGGAGACCGAGCGGCGGCTCGAAGAGCGGCCGGACGGGTTGCCGACCGTGCTGATCAACCACTATCCCCTGGTGCGCGAACCGACGCTGATCCTGCGTTATCCCCAGTTCGCCATCTGGTGCGGCACCACGCAGACCGCCGACTGGCACCTGCGCTTCCAGGCGGCCGCCGTCGTGTACGGCCACCTGCACATCCCACGGACCACCTGGTACGACGGCGTCCGCTTCGAGGAGGTCTCCCTCGGCTACCCCCGGGAGTGGAAGCCGCGTAAGACCCCTCCCGGCCGCCTCCGGCAGATCCTGCCGGCCCCGTGATCTTCGGCTGGATCACGGAGACCATGTCCGGGTGATTCCGGCTATATCCCGGGAATCCCGGCATGCTGGGGAGTCCCGGCGAGCCGGTCGTGCCGGAACAGGTCGGCCGGTACGGCGTCGGCGAGCGCCGCGTAGCCCGCCGGGCCGAGGTGCAGATGGTCGCCGACGTCGAACGCCGCCAGGAGCCGCCGGGGGTCGGCCGGGTCGCGCACCGCACGGTCGAAGTCGATCACGCCGTCGAACCGGCGGCTCGTACGGATCCACCGGTTGACCGCCTGCCGGGCCGATTCCCGGCGTCCGCCCGGGTCGTCGTACGGCATGTTGCCGCCGAACGGCGTCAGCGTCGCGCCGTACACCCGAAGACCCCCGGCCTGGGCGCGGACGACGATCTGGTCGTAGGCGGCGATCAGATCGGCCGCCACCTCGCGCTGGGCGGCCTCGGTGGCGGCGGCCGTACCGATGTCGTTGACCCCCGCGAAGACGATCAGCCATCTCACCCCGCTCTGGGCCAGCACGTCTCGGTCCAGCCGGGCCGACACGCCCGGGCCGAGGCCGTCGGCGAGGACCCGGTTGCCGCCGATGCCCTGGTTCAGCACGGCGAGGCCCGCCATGTCGGGGTGCGCGTGCAGGCGGTCGATCAGCAGGTCGGGCCAGCGGTCGTTCATGTCGGTGGTGGATCCCCTGCCGTCGGTCAGCGAGTCGCCCACGACGGCCACCGCAGCCGCCGTGGGCGGAGCCCACACCTCGACGCCGCTGAGGAGGTACCAGTGTTCGACGGGCGTGGCGCCGGGCAGGTCGCCGGCCTGGACATGGTCGCCGGCCAGCAGGTGGGAGGTGGTCCTGGAGCCGGGATGCGCGGTGACGGAGTCGCGGGCCAGGCCCTCGGCCAGGTAGGTCGTGACGGTGAGGACAGATCGGGGCCCCGGCTCGAAGTCGAGCGCGTCGGAGACCACCTGGGCTCCGGGCGGGATGACCACGGAGGGCCGACCGTGGAAGGTCACCGGACGGGAGGTCGACGGCCGGATGGCCCTCGCCCCCGCCCGCGCCCCGGCCGGGAGCGCCAGGGCGACCCTGGTGAGCGGCAGTGCCGTACGGCCGAAGGCGTTGGAGAAGCGCAGCCGCATCCGCCGCCCGCCGATCGACGTGCGGACGGTCTGCCGCAACGTGCTGTCGGCGAGCGCGAGACCCTCCCGGGTGAACGGCCCCGGCGGCAGGTCGTCCGGCTCGGCCGGCTGCGGTGAGCACGCCCATGTGCCGACCCAGTGCCCGCTCAAGGACGACTCCGCCGATCGAGCCGGTGCCACGCTCTGCCCCCTGTGCCGACATTTTTCGTTCTATAGCCGAATATTTCGGAGAAAAGGTACGTCGCCCGATCAGCCAGGTCAACACCGCCCCCCAACCCATGGCCGTGATCTTGCAATTTCTCGCACACACCCCCAGGACCAGGCACTTCGCGTTCGTGATATTGCAGTTTCTCGCAGGCCCATCCGCTGAGCTGCGAAAACGCTGTTCGTGATCTCGCGCTACCCCGCCAGGTGCAAGATCACGAGGATAATCTGCGCAGGTCGTTGGGCGTCCCTGCGAGAATTCGAAAGATCACGGGGGTGGATCCCGCCCTCATGGGGATGGGGGCCGGTCGTGTGGTCAGCCGGATCGGCTGGTAGGACAGGAGCCTGAAGCAAGGGCGGCGAAGGGGAGATCATGACCGAGGGCGCCAAGGACCCGGTGACGTACGAGTTCCGCGACGGCGCGGCCTGGATCACGCTGGCCGACGCCGAGCATGGCAACGCGTTCAACAACGCGGGGGCCGCCGCTCTGTGGCAGGCGATCCGGCGGGCCAGGGCCGACCGGGCACCGGTCGTCGTGCTGTCCGCCGAGGGCCGGTTCTTCAGCGTCGGGGGCGATCTCGCGTCCTTCGGCGCCGCCGACGACATGTCGGCGCACCTCGACGATCTCGCCGACGCGCTGCACCGCATCGTGAGCGAGCTGATGCGCCTGGACGCGGTGGTGATCTCGGTGGTACGCGGCACGGCGGCGGGCGCGGGCTTCCCGCTCGCGGCTGCGGCCGATCTGGTGCTCGCCGCCAGATCGGCCCGTTTCACCCTGGGCTACACCAGGGTCGGGCTGACCGTGGACGGCGGGACCAGCCTGCTGTCCGCGACGCTCGGCCTGCATCAGGCCCTGCACCTCGCCCTGCTCAACCCCGTCCTGAGCGCGGAGGACGCGCACCGGGCCGGGCTGGTGGCGCAGGTGCACGACGACGACGAGCTCGGCGCGGCGGTGGACCGGGTCGTGGCACAACTGGTCACGGGACCGCACGCGGCCCAGGTCGCGGTCAAGCGGCTGCTGCGCGGCGTGGCCACTCCGGCGCCGGAGACCGCGCTGCGCCGGGAGGCCCTGGCGATCCGCGAGGCGGCGGCGCGGCCCGACGGCCGTGAAGGGGTGCGCGCCTTCCTCGACAAGCGCACCCCGATCTTTCCCGGAAACACCGTCTTTCCCGGAAACACTCCCTTCCCCGGAAACGCCGTCTCCCCCGACGCCTGACCACCTCGCCGATCTCACGCGGGTCGGCGTCGAGGAGACCGTACGGCGAGGCGGCGGTGTCGATGTGGTTCACACCGAGTTCCACCGCCCGGCGCAGCACACCGATCGCCCGGCTCCGATCACTCGGCGTCCCGTCACCGAACGCCACGCCGTTCTGCGTCAGGCGCATCGCGCCGAAACCCATCCGATTGACCGTCAGGTCGCCGAGTGTCCAGGTGCCCGAGGCCACCGCGGTGATCGTCTTCGAGATCATGTCCGGAGTCTGCCACGCCCCGGACCGACGAGGGAATCGAACGCATCCCGCTCAGCGCTCGGACAGCGGCGCCACCCCGCCCAACGTCTGAACGCAGGCTCTCAGGCGGGGCGAAGCCGCCCCTCCCCGGCCGGCGTCCGGTCGCCTCAGGCAGCCGGGGCGCCACGGACCGATCTCCGGTGTCGGCGCCGGCTCTCGGGGAAGCGGACAGATATGGCTGGAATGATGCTGCGCAGCGCGGCGTTCAACGATCACACGATGATCCCGCGCCGGTACTCGCACGAGGCGGGCGACGTCTCGCCACCGCTGGAGTGGTCCGAGGCGCCGTCCGGCACGGCCGAGCTGGCGTTGCTCTGCGAAGACCCGGACGCGCCCACCGGCACGTTCACCCACTGGCTGGTGACCGGCATCCCTGCCGACAGCGATCATCTGGACGCCGGTGTCGATCTGGGAGATCGCCACGTGGGCCGCAACGACTTCGGACAGCGGGGGTACGGCGGACCGCACCCGCCGGCGGGCGACGACCCGCACCGGTACTTCTTCCGCCTCTACGCGCTGGCCGAACCGTCCGGCCTGGCCGGGGGGTTCTCCGCCGACGACCTGCGGCGCGCGATCGAGGGAAAGGTGCTGGCGTCCGGGACGCTGGTCGGCACGTACGGCCGCTGACGATGGTCGCCCACGGCCGGGAAGGGGTCTCCACGGCGGTTCGCCGTACGGGTTCCGCCCGGCTACGGGCTCCGGCCCTGGAGCAGGCCGAGGTTGTCCTGCTCGCCCCGGCGCATGATCACCTTATCGATCGCCTCGGCCATCTCCTCCCGGGTGTAGCCGTCCTCCGGAATCTCGTTCAGCAGCGCCAGCCTGTCCGCGGTCAGATGCACGTGCGCGGATGCGCAGGCGTAGACGTCCCGTACCGCTGCGCTGTCGCGATCGCGGTACACCTCGTCCAGGATCCGCCGCATCTCCCCGAGGAATACCTGATCAGGCATCTCGCGGCTCACCCCCCGATGGTCTGGGTTCCGGCTTCGCAATCCCTACCCGCGCACGTGCCCGATGCACGTGTCCGCACCGGCGAGATGGGCCGCATCCGGTCCGGACTCCGTCGCAGGCCGTCGCCCGTCCGCCGCGCGACGGCGGCGGACGGGCTCAGCGAGGGTTCAGCGTGGTCTCACGCCGGAGCGGTGTACGGCTACGCGGTGCACGTGAGGGTGGGCGTCCCGCTGGTTCCGGACCCGACGAATCCGAAGGTGGTGGCGGCGCCGGCGCCGAGGGAGCCGTTGTAGGCCGCGTTGCGCGCGCTGACCGTGGATCCGCTCGTGGTCACCGACGCGTTCCACGCCGAGCTGACGCTCTCACCGTTGGCGAAGGTCCACTTCACCGTCCAGCCGTTGATCGGCTGAGCGCCAGCGGCCACGCGCACCTCGGCCTGGAAACCACCGGACCACTGCGAGACGACCCGGTAGGTGGCCGAGCAGCTCCCGGAGGGGTCGGGGGTGGGGCTGGGCGAGGGCGTAGGAGTCGGGGTCGGGGTGGGTGTCGGGGTCGGCGTGGGGGTCGGGGTCGGCGTGGGTGTCGGGGTGGGGGTCGGCGTGGGACCGCCACCCGTGAAGTTGACGTCGCTGCAGAAGTAGTACGACTGGTCGAGGTGGCTGGCCTGCCAGAGCGTGAAGACGATGTGGTGGCCGGTGCGGCCGGGCGCGTACACCTCGACCGGCGTCGTGGACCCGGTGGGAATCTTGCCCGTCTGGGTGACCAGTTCCAGGTCGCTCCACTTCAGCCGCTGGGTCGTCGGGTCGAAGCCCTGCTTGGTGACGTAGACGCGGATGAAGTCGGCGCCGTGTGACGATCCGTCCAGCAGGTTGAGCGTGAACCGGCTGGGCTTGTCCACGGTCTTCCACGGGCCGGGTTCGTCCATCGCGGCGTACCGGCCGTTGAAGGTCAGGCCGCCGCTGCACAGCTGCCCGTCGGGGACGGCCGTCTGGTAGTCGCCGCCGACGCCGTCGCGCAGCAGGCCGTTCCAGTTCCACATCGCGTCGGGATTGGCCTGCCACGCCTGGTAGCACATCGGGTCCTCGGTGGCCATCTGCGGCGACTGCCAGTCGCTCGCCCACCGGGTGTAGCAGCCGTACTGACGGGCGGGCGGGTCGCTGACCGCGCCGTGTGCCGAGGCGGGAGAGGCGAGCACGGGGGTGAGCAGGATCGCGGCTCCCGCCGCGACGAGCACCCGCCGGATCAGGCTCCGGCGGGTGGCGGGGCCGGTCCCGTCGGAGCTGCGGCCCCGCGGAAGGCAGAGCGCACGTAACCTCATTTCATGTCTCCTTGATCAGGATGAGGGGGCCTGGCATGTCGAATGGGAGGCCGATGCCCTCCCGCCAGGGATCCTTACCGTCCCTCAACCCTCAGTCAGGATCAACTGTGGCGCCCGGCGCCCGGCGGACGCGGTCCGCCGAACTGGCCATACGGTCCGGGATGATTGAAACGTTCACCTTCCTCATCGAGCGCACCGGCTCATCACGCTCATCCCCCTCACGGTCCGTACGGCGCCGCCTTCCGGATCACCGCCGCCCCCAGCGGGGGCAGGGTGACCTCGCCGGCGGCCGGGGCGCCGGTGAGCAGGTCCGTTCCCGGGCCGTCCAGCGGGACGACGGCGGCCTTATCGGCGCTGTGGTTGAGGAGGAAGACGTATTCATGCCGCTCGTCCTCCCGCACCGCGCATTCGACGAACGCGGGGACGCCGGGGAAGCGGTTCGTCACCCCGGCGGCCCGCACCTCCGCCAGCAGCACGGCGTCGAAGGCGGACTGTTCCAGCAGCGTCGCGAGGTAGACGACCCGGCCGGACCCGAAGGCGTTCTCGACGATCGCGGCCCGGCCCGCCAGCAGCCCGTCGGCATAGGTCGCCTGGGCGGTCCCGGTTTCGAGGTGGACGTCCTCCCGCCACCAGTGCGCGGTGGCCGTACGGCCGTCGGCGAACGCGACGGCGAACTCCTCCCCCGGGCGCGCCGGCCAGTACTCGTCGATCTTCGCGCCGATGAGGTGGCGGAACGCGCCGGGGTAGCCGTTCGGGCGGACCCGGTTGCACTCGTCCACGACCCCGGAGAAGAACGACATGACGACGGTGCCGCCCGCGCGGGCGAACTCGGTGACGGCGGCCACGCCCGCGTCGTCGACGAGGTAGGCGTTGGGCACGATCAGCACCTTGTAGCGCGAGAGGTCGCCGTGGGTCGGCACGACGTCGACGGCGTAGTGGTGCTCCCACAGCGGCGTGTAGTGGCGCATGACGGTGCCGGGGTAGCTGAAGTCGTTGCGGGGCAGGCCCCACAGTTCCTCCAGCCCCCACCAGCCGTTCCAGTCGAACAGCACGGCGACCTCGGCGCGCGCGGTCGTCCCCGCCACCGGAGCCAGCAGCCCGGCCTCGCGGCCGAGGTCGGCGACCTCGCGGAAGGTCCGCGAGTCGGGCCCGGAGTGCGGCAGCATCGCCGAGTGGAAGCGTTCGTGCCCGCCGCGCGAGGCCCGCCACTGGAAGAACATGACGGAGTCGGCGCCGTGTGCCACCGCCTGCAGCGAGCCGAGCCGCATCCGCCCCGGCTCCTTGACCACGTTGAGCCGCCACTGGCTGACCGCACCGGCCGCCTGCTCCATCAGCAGCCACGGCCGGCCGCCCTTGAGCGACCGGAACAGGTCGAACTGGAAGGCCGCCGACACGTGCGAGTCGGGCTCGGCGGGGTCGGGATAGATGTCCAGGGCCACCGCGTCCTCCTCCGGTGCCCACCTCCAGTAGTCGGCGTTCCGGTAGAAGCGCATGAAGTTGGTCACGACCGGGATGTCGTCGCGGAAGGAGCGGACGATGTCGCGTTCCGCGATGAAGCACTCCAGGAGGGCGTCGGAGGTGAAGCGTTTGAAGTCGAGGATGCGGCTGGGGTTCATCCAGGTGCGCGGCACGCTCGGCACCTCGATCTGCGCCCAGTCCGTGTAGATCTGGCCCCAGAAACGGGTGGTCCAGGCGTCGTTGAGCGTGGCGAGGTCGCCGTACCTGCGCCGGAGCCAGCGCCGGAAGTTCGCCGACGCCGCCTCGTTGTAGGCCGTGGGGCCGTACTCGTTGCTGATGTGCCACATGGCCAGCGCGGGGTGGAAGGAGTAGCGCTCGGCGAGCCTGGTGGTGATGTTCGCCGCGTACTCGCGGTAGATCGGGGACGAGGGGTCGTAGTGCAGGCGGTTGCCGAAGCCGAACCGCTCGCCGTCGGCCATGACCGGGAAGACCTCGGGGTGCAGGTGGGTCAGCCAGGCGGGCGGCGCCGCAGTGGGGGTGGCCAGGTCGACCGCGATGCCGTTCTCGTGGAGGAGGTCCATGACCTCGTCCAGCCAGCCGAAGGCGTACCTGCCGGGCTCGGGTTCGAGCGAGGCCCACGCGAAGACGCCGAGGGAGACCAGGTTCACCCCCGCCTCGCGCATCAGACGGACGTCCTCCCGCCACACGGCGGGATCCCACTGCTCGGGGTTGTAGTCGCCGCCGAACGCCAGGCCGCCGAGGCGGTTCCTGAACCCGGACATGCGAGGGTCGGACATTCGATCGCTCCCATGGTTGGACTGGTTCGACGGAGATGGGCCCGGCGGGGCCTCAGGGGATGCGGCGGCCGCGGGCGTCGGGCACCCCCGACTTGCGGAAGAAGTAGGCGTTGATCTGGTCTCGCCACTCCCGCGCGCAGCGCAGTTGCTCGTCGAGCAGCTCGGCCACCCGGGCGTGCAGTCCCGGGGGGACCGACCCGGCCGTCTCCGCCCAGCGCAGCCGCATCCGCTCCACCTGCTCGACGCCGGCGAAGTGGGTGTCGTAGATGTGCTGGACGACCGTCGAGCCGCTGTGCAGCACATGCCCGTACGGGACGTGGTGGAAGAACAGCAGCAGCTCGTCGGGACAGTGGTCGAGCGACTCGTACACCTCCGACCACGGCGGCGGGTACTGACCGGTGAAGCCGGTCCCGGTGGCGCGGGTGCGGTCGACGCCGACGCCGTCGCGGTCGGCGAAGTGGTAGGTGCCCCACGGCGTGTACTCGTAGCCGTCCACGTCGGGGCCGTAGTGGTGCCCGGGCCGGACCATGAATCCGACGCCGAGCGGCGCGGTGTACCGCTCATAGGTGCGCCAGGAGTCGTCCATCATCGCGTGCAGCGTGCGCCGCAGCGGCTCGGCGTCCCCGGTCGCCGCAGGCGCGGTCTCCCCGGTCGCCGCAGGCGCGGTCTCCCCGGTCGCCGCAGGCGCGGTCTCCCCGGTCGCCGCAGGCGCGGTCTTCCCGGTCGTCATCGGGGCGAAGGTGAGGTCGATCCACTCGTCGAGGATCGCGGCCGGGTCCAGCGGCGGCGCCCAGGCGAGCCGGCCGAAGGCGTACAGGTTGGCCTGCGCGAGCGGGTGGCCGGTCCAGTAGGGGTCGTCGCCGACGTTGGAGACCCCGACCAGGCCGCCACCGCCGCCGACGACGTCGGCCACGGCGGGCCCGTCCGGCCCCCAGGGACGGAATCCGAGCACTTCACGCCACATCGGGGCGAGGTAGCACACGTGTCGCTGCTGGCCGGTGTACTCCTGGGTCACCTGCAGCTCCGCCGCCAGGCGGGTGGCCGGCATGGCCGCGATCACCGGCGACACCGGCTCGCGCACCTGGAAGTCCATCGGCCCGTGCTTCACCTGCAGGATCACGTTGTCGCCGAAGCGGCCGTCGAGCGGGGCGAAGTGGTCGTGCGCCGCGCGGGCCCGGTCGGTCGACCGGTCGCGCCAGTCCTGCCGGTGGTCGTAGACGAAGGCGCGCCAGTGGACGACCCCGCCGTACGGCGTCAGCGCGTCGGCGAGCGCGTTCGCGCCGTCGGCGTGGCTTCGCCCGTACGCGAACGGGCCGGGCTGACCCTCGGAGTCGGCCTTCACCACGTAGCCGCCGAAGTCGGGGATCGTCGCGTAGACCTTCGCCGTGGTCGCCGCCCACCATTCGCGTACGCCCTCGTCGAGCGGGTCGGCGGTCGGCAGCGCGCCGAGGACGACGGGCGAGGCGAAGTTCACCGACAGGTGGACCCTGATCCCGTACGGCCGCAGCTCGTCGGCGATCGCGGCGACGTCGCCGAGCCGGTCGGTCAGCAGGTGCGCCTCGGTGGCGTGCACGTTCACGTTGTTGACCGCGATCGCGTTCACCCCGCAGGCGGCCAGCAGCCGCGCGTAGGCCCGCACCCGGGCCAGGTCGCCGCGCGCAGCGCCGTCCCGCCAGAAGATCGAGCCGCCCGCGTAGCCGCGCTCGACCTGGCCCATCACCGGATGCACGTCGACGTTGTCCCAGTGGTCGAGCATCCGCCGGAGCATCGCGGGCCGGTGCAGCTCGACCGGGCGGTCGGCCTCGAAGGCCGCCTCGCCGAGCCGTACGACCTGGAACAGGCCGTAGAGCAGCCCGGCCGGGTCGTCGGCGAGCACGACGGTGACACCGTCGCGGCGGGCGAGCGCGAACCCCTGCTCGCCTATCGCCGGGTCCGGCCGCCGCCGCAGCTCCGCCCGCACCTCACCGGCGACGCCCGGCAGCGGCTCGGCCGTCGTGAGCGCGAGCACCAGATCGTACGGCCCGGCGTGGGCGTGCGGCTCGCCGCCATACGCACCGCCGTACGCACTGTCGTACGCGCCGCCGTACCGGGCGCAGGCCCCGGCCACCTCCTCGCGCACGGTGTCGACGAGGAGGCCCTCACCGTGTACGAGGACGCGGCGTGAGCCGACCGCCCGGAACGCCTCCGGCGGCAGCCAGGCCGCGTGGACCTCGGTCGTCGTGTCCGCACCGGTCTGATCGGGAATCGTCACGAGGCTCCTCAGCTCCAATCCCGTGATCTTGCGAATACTCGCATCTCAAGCCGTGACCAGGGAGTCTGCGTTCGTGATCTTGCACTTTCTCGCAGATCTACCCACTGAACAGCGAAAACACCGTCCGCGATCTTGCACTTCGTGGCCTACTGCAAGGTCGGCGAGCACATAGGCGCAGGCCAGGCAGTACGCCTGCGAGAAATCGCAAGATCACGAAATCGATTTGGGCAGGTCAGGGGGATGGCGTGCGAGAATTCGCAAGATCACGGGGAAGGGGGTGGGGGTGTGGGGGGTCGGGTGAATCTCTCGGTGACCTCGGCGATCATCGGGCGGCTGTTCAGCAGCAGCGCCGAGACGAACACCGAGGCCAGCAGCGCAAGCCCGGCCTCGGTGACGACCAGCGTGACGCCGGCCGCCACGATGACGAGACAGGCGTTGCCCAGCGTGATCCGGAGCGAGCAGAACAGGAAGTACGCCGCCAGGCGGCCGACGTCCCTCGCCCGGAACTCGAACAGCGACGTGATCACGAGTGCGTTCGCGCCCCAGAGGGTCGCCACCAGTGCCAGGAGGACCAGCAGGGCCGCCCACCATCCCGGGACGCCGGCGGCGGCGAAGTTCGCGAGCGTCGCCCCGAGGACGGTCAGCCAGGCCAGCAGCGGGATCCAGATCTTCACGACCCCGCGGAGGTTCATCCGATAGCCGCGCCAGAACGCCCTGGCCGGATGGAGATCGGTCAGATCCAGGCGGCGGCGGTGCACCGCGTACAACGCGGCCGACAGCGCCGGAGCGACCGGGAGCAGGCACAGCGCCGCCAGCGGGACGTTGGCGGCGTCGCGTGCGAGCAGGACGAGCCCGGCCAGGCCGGGCACGGTGGTGGCCAGGAACAGGATCTCGACCACCAGGAGGGTGTAGATCAGCGCGGAGGCGCGCGAGAGCGGCCCCTCCCCGAACCGTCCGATCGTCGTCTCGGTCATCGGTCGCCTCCCTGAGCCTCGTCCAGGCCGAGCAGGCGGCGTTCGTCCCACCACGGCGGGGTCTCGTTCACCACCGGCGTGATCTCCAGCAGCGTGACCTCGTGCCGGTCGAGCGTGAGGTCGAGATCGACGCGTCCACCCTCGACCGGCAGCGCGCGGTGGCTCCTGACCGGCTCGGCCGCCTCCCGGAGAACGTCCAGTTGCCGGGGCCGGGGGGACGCCGGGCGGCCCATCTCGCACCACGCCCGCCAGGCGTTGCCCTTCTCCTCGCTCACCGACGAGCGCAGCACGAAGGCCGCCGACGGAGAACCGATCGGGACCGACAGCCGCACGGTGTGCCCGTCGACCGGCGGACCGCCGGTGACGTCCACCGGCGCCCAGGCCAGTACGGTGACCCGGCCGGTGCCGCCCGTGGAGTCCCTGGTGACCAGGTGGTCGCGGCCACGGGCAAGGATCTCCCCGCCCATCCGGGCCATGAACGCGTACAGATGATAGGTGGGCTTCTTGATCTGCCGATGGGTCAGCAGGCCGAAGCCGCCGTGGAACAGCGACGTCGGCACCCCCACCTCCTCGAACACGTCGCAGAAGGTCCAGTAGGAGAAGGAGTCGACCAGGTCTCCCCCCGCGGCCAGGACCGGGGCGAGGTAGGCGGCGTGGAAGGCCGTGTCGTGCACGGGGTTGTCGGGCCGGTAGGAGGAGTTGAACTCGGTGATGTGCACCGGCAGATCCGCCAGCGGGCCGCCCCGGAGCTGCCGCCGGGGGGTGGCGAACTGCTCCAGCAGCCGCGACGCCGGCGCCAGCGTCTGGTGTACGCCGAACGGCACATGCCGGGCCGGGCCGGAGGTGTAGGCGTGCCGGCTGACGAAGTCGATCGGCAGGGACCGCTCGGCGACGAACTCGGCGAACCGCACCATCCACTCGTCGGCGCCGGGCGAGATGGCCGGACCGCCGATCTGGAGCGCGGCGTCGACGTCCTTGACGGTGTTCGCGGTCACCTCGTACAGGCGGTGGTAGGCCTCCCGGTCCGCGTCCAGCCAGAACTGCTCGAGGTTGGGCTCGTTCCACACCTCGATCGGCCAGGTGCGCACCTGCTCCAGGCCGTACCGGTCGATCAGGTGCGTCACCGTGGCCCGCACCACCGCGGCCCACTCCTGCCAGGAGCGGGGCGGGGTGATGTTGCCGCGCCACCAGAACACGGTCTGCTCGCCCGAGGCGAGCCCGGAGGGCATGAAGCCCAGCTCGAGGAACGGTTTGATCCCGAGGTCGAGGTAGGCGTCGATCACCTGGTCCACATAGGTGAACGCGTGCCGTACGTGCCGCTCCCCCCGGTACTCGTACGGCCGATGCACGCCCACCCCGTCGCTCAGCAGTCCGTGTCCCCGGATGTGCCGGAAACCGATCTCCCGCTGGACCAGCGCCAGCGACTCCCGGTAGTCCCCGCGCAGCGCCAGATCGAAGCGGCCCGTGCCGACGCAGAACCGCCAGGCGTCCGGCAGCCGGCTCGGGGTCTCGTGGGAGGGCACATCGGGAACGGAGTTGCGCGTCATCGTCCTTCACCCGCCGTCGGATGAGGCTCGGGCCGGCCGCGGGACAGGCACGGCCGACCCGGGCCGCTCAGCCGTGCTCCTTCTTGTACCGCTCGTGGGCGTTGTTCATCAGGTTGATGTAGGCGGACATGTTCTTCGCCTCGAGCTCTTGGACGTAGGCGTCCCACTCGTCGAAGCTCCGCTTGCCCAGGATGAAGTTGAGCGTGTTCTGGGTGGCGTGGTCCTTCAGCGGGGTCTCCCACAGCGAGGCCTGCTCGCGCTCCTCGTCGGTGAGCGGGCGCGGCGGCGCGGGCGGAAGCGCCTCCCTGGCGTTCATCACCTTCTGGAACTCGATCTCCTCCTCGGAGAACGTCGACTGGAGCAGCTCGGTGGTCCCGCCGTAGGCGAACACGCCGTTGGAGAAGCCGAAGTCCTTCTGCAGGTGCTTGGACGCGTCGGGGTTGAGCCCGACGAAGTCGACGTCCTCGGCCAGCTGGTACTTGCCGGAGGCGTCCTTGGTGAAGGTGGTCCCCTCGATGCCCCACTTGGCGAACACCTGGCCCTCGTCGGAGTACCAGAGCCAGTCGATGAACTGCATCATCGCGACGAAGTTCTTGCTGTCCCGGGCCTTCTTGGAGATCATGATGCCGTTCTCCAGCCGGGTGGTGGTGGCGTCGGCCTTGACCGGTCCGAGCGGCCCGATGGGCACCGGGATCTTGATCAGCTTCGCCTTCGGGTTCGCCTTCTTCAGCGGCGGGCGGTACTCGTTGACCAGGGTCTGCGCGTTCGTGCTGATCACGAACGACTTACCGGACACCAGCTTCTGGATCGCCTGGTCGTCCTGCTGGGTGAAGCTCTCCGGGTCCATCAGCTTCTCCTCCACCAGCGTGTGGAGGAACTGCAGCATCTGCTTGTACTGCTCCATCGCGCCGGTGTAGGCGAACTTCTGCGCGGTGTGGTCCCACGTCACGCCGTTCAGGTAGCCCCAGCCGCCGTGGGCGCCGTACGCCAGGCCGAGGATCTGGTTCAGCAGGGCGCCGCCCGGCGTGGGGTTGCTCCACCGGTCGGAGAAGGGGTAGGAGTCGGGGTACTTCTCCTTCATCGCCTTCAGCACGTTGTGCAGGTCGTCCAGGGTCTGCGGGATCTCCAGCCCGAGCTCGTCGAGGATGTCGGCGCGGATCGCCAGGGAGTAGTCGACCCAGTAGTCCTCGTGCAGACCGGGGAGCAGATAGAACTGGCCGTCGGCCTGCCGGATCGTGTCCAGGTCGGGCTCCAGGTTCCACCTGGCGATCTTCTCCTTGAAGTTCGGCATCAGGTCGATGTAGTCGCTGACCGGCAGGATGGCGCCGGAGGCGACGAACGGGGTCTCCTGGCCGGGGTAGGTCTTCGGGATGATCATCGGGGCGTCGCCGGCGCCGATCAGCAGACTGCGCTTGTTCTCGTAGTCGCTCAGCGGCACCACGTTCGGCTCCAGCGTCACGTTGGTCCGCTTGGTGAGCTCGGACCAGAACAGCCAGTCCTTCTTGAGCGGATAGAACGGGTGGTTGTTGTAGAGGATGCCGAACGTGAGCGGCGCGGCGGCCGTGAACTGCTTGCCGGCGGCGTAGTCGGACATCGCGCCGTCCCGGTTCGCCGCGAAGTCGTCGCTCTTCTTGGCCTCGCCGGAGTCACCGGAGCCGCCGTCGGTACTGCAGGCGGCGAGGGCGAGAAACGCTCCCACGGCGGCCATCGCCTGGCGCCGGTTCATCTCATACATGAAGGGGGTCCTTTCCCTGGAAAATGGCTGGTTTCAAACGGGTCAGGCGAGGGCTATCCCTTGACCGCGCCGAGCATGACGCCCTTGACGAAGTACCGCTGGACGAAGGGGTAGACCACCAGGATCGGGATGACGGTGAGCACCATCGTCACGGACTTGATGTTGGTGGCCACGGTCAGGTCGGTGGCGTCGGCGCCGACGGACGTCCCCGTGGTGGCACCGGCGATGAGGTTGCGGAGATAGACGGTCACCGGGAAGAGATCGGACTGGCTCATGTAGAGGAACGCAGCGAACCACGAGTTCCAGAACGACACCGCGTAGAACAGCACCATCGTCGCGAGGACCGCCTTCGACAGCGGCAGCACGATGCGGAGCAGGATGCCGTAGGTGTTCATGCCGTCGATCGCGGCGGCCTCCTCCAGATCGGTCGGCATGCCCTCGAAGAACGCCTTCATCACCAGGAGGTTGAACACGCTGATCGCGTTGGGCAGCACGATGGACCAGATGCTGTTGGTGAACCCGAGGCTGGAGATCAGGATGTAGTTGGGGATGAGGCCGCCGGAGAAGAACATGGTGAAGACCGCGATTCCGATCAGGATCTTGCGGCCCTTCAGATGCCTCTTCGACAGGACGTACGCGTAGCACGTGGTCATGAACATCGCGATGGCCGTGGCGACGACCGTGTACACCACGGTGTTGCGGTAGTTCGTCCAGAAGGTCGGGTCGGAGGCGACGTACTCGTACGTCCGGAAGGTGAACCCGACGGGGAAGAGGTTGACCTTGCCGGCGCGGATGGCGAACTCGTCGCTGAACGACCGCGCGACGATGTTGACGAACGGGTACAGGGTGACGACCAGGACGCCGGTCAGGACGAGTGTGTTGATCACCCGGAAGATCTGGTAGCCCCGGGTCCTGTCGACGGTCACCACAGGCTCGCCCCCACGGTGCGGCGGGAGATCAGGTTCGCCGACATGACGAGGGTCAGGCCGATCAGGGCCTCGAACAGTCCGATCGCCGCGGCGTAGCTGAAGCTGTTGGAGACGATGCCCATCCGGTACAGGTACGTCGAGATCACGTCACCGGTCGGGTACGTCAGCGGGTTGTAGAGCAGCAGGATCTTCTCGAAGCCCACCGCCATGAACGTGCCGATGTTCAGGATCAGCAGCGTGACCGCGGTCGGCCGGATGCCGGGGAGCGTCACGTGCCAGATCTGCCGCCATCGGTTCGCGCCGTCGATGCGGGCCGCCTCGTACAGCTGCTCGTCGATGGTGGTGAGCGCGGCGAGGTAGATGATGGTGCCCCAGCCGACGGTCTGCCACATCTCGGAGGAGACGTAGATCGTCCGGAACCACCCCGCCTCCTGCAGGAACGGGATGGGATCGCTGCCCATCTTGCTCAGGATCTGGTTGACCGGCCCGTCCACCGACAGCAGCTCCATGACCAGCCCGGCCACGACCACCATCGACAGGAAATGCGGCAGGTACGACACCGACTGGACGAACCGTTTGACCCGCCGGCCGCGCAGCTCGTTGATCAGCAGGGCGAGCACGATCGGCGTCGGGAAGCAGAACAGCAGGGTCAACGCACCGATGATTATGGTGTTGCCGAACACCTGCCAGAACGTCGGATCGTTCAGGAACATCCGCACGTAGCGCAGGCCCACCCATTCCTCGCCCAGCACGCTGCCGCCCGGTTCGAACTTCCGGAAGGCGATCACGTTGCCGATCATCGGCAGGTAGCGGAATATCAAGAAGAAGAGCAGCGGGAGGATCACCAGCGAGTAAAGCTGCCAGTCTCGGCGCAGTGCCTGACGCCAGGTGCGACCGGGAGGGCGCTTCCCACCGGCGTGCCGTGATCTCGCGTCGCGCGGAGGCGGGGTGCTCGGTGACTCGTCGATCGTCGTGACCGCGCTCATGCTCTCACCAGGTGCGGAGCCCGTCTCGCTCGGTGCCTGCCGTTCATGCCATCCCTTCGGCCGATGACGGCTTCATCCCGCGGCGGGAAGCCTCACCACGGCGCGCCGAAACTTTCGCTAGTTCTCATTAATCTTGCGGAAATATAGGCGTACGGTTGGGGGGCGTCAAGGGTGGACGTCAACCCCTTTCCGCCGGTAGGGTCCTAGTTATATGCCCGTTGGGCGGAGCACCGCTCGGCGTCCCCACCGTGGGTCAATGTCCGAAAACTTTCAAATCCGTCCGCCGCGTCCGTGATTACGTCAGCGGGCGGCACTCCATGCGGATCCGCTCGGGTGCCGACGGCAGCGGAGCGGGCAGGCGCAGCGGTCCCCGCCCCGGGGTGAGTGCGCCGAGCACCCGGGGGCCGGACGCGCCCGTGCAGGCGGGCACGGTGGCGGGCAGACCATGCGCGGTCAGCCACCCCAGGTAGGAGAAGGCGATCGCCTCCTTGGCGTCCGATGGCACGCCCAGCTCGTCGCTCGGCAGCAGCCGCACCCCCGGCGTGCGCTCACGCAGGCCGTTCATCAGCGCCGGGTTGCGCAGGCCGCCACCGGACACGACGACCGTGTCGAGACGGTGCCGCCGGATCTCCGCCGCCACCGTCTCGGCGGTGAGCGCCGCGAGCGTGGCCACCAGGTCGGGCAGGCCCAGGCCGTACGGCCCGGCGACCCGGTCCAGGTATCCCGCGTGGAACAGCTCCTTGCCCGTGCTCTTGGGCGGCCGGCGGTGATAGTACGGCTCGGCCAGCAGCTCGGCGAGCAGCCCCTCATGGACCTGCCCGGCCGCGGCCAACCGGCCGCCCTCGTCGTACGGACGGCCCGTGGCGGCGAGCACGGCCGCGTCCATGAGGGCCGAGGCCGGGCCGGTGTCGTAGGCGAGCGCGGGGTCGCGCAGGGTCAGGTTGGCGATGCCGCCGAGGTTGAGCGCCCCGCCGCGGCCCGGCAGACCGGCCAGCAGCGGCAGGTCGAAGGCCGAGACGAGCGGCGCGCCCTGCCCTCCGGCGGCGACGTCGCGCACCCGAAGGTCGGAGACCACCGGCACGCCGAGCCGTTCGGCGATCCACGCGGGCTGGCCGAGCTGGAGCGTCCCGCGCACCCGGCCGCCCTCCGCCCAGTGGTAGAGGGTCTGCCCGTGTGAGCAGACCAGGTCGGCGGCCGGGCAGCGCGCCGCCGCGTCGGCGAACGCCTGGCCGATGAGCGTGTCCAGGCGGCAGACCTCGGCCATGTCGACGGCGTTCGGCGGCAGCGCGGCGATGATCGCCGCACGCAGCTCGGGCGGGTACGGCAGCGTGCCGGCGTGCTCGACGACCCCGGTGAGCACACCGCCGTCCGCCGACCACGCCACGACGGCACCGTCGATCCCGTCATGGGAGGTCCCCGAGATCAGCCCCAGCACCCGCACGCGCCCACTCCTCGTCAGGTCTCGTCGCGAAGCCCGTTCACGTCGCCCTTCGGAGTGTCCACATTTATCAGGAATGAGCGCACGCCCGGACCCGGGCCGAATCGGGCCGGGAGGTCCGGGCGTGCGCGACGGCACCCTATGCCGGTGTCACGTCCACAGGAGTGACCAGGCGGCGGTCATGGCCGACGTGGCGCAGCGGGCCGGTCAGCCGCACGACGCCCTGGCACGGCTGGTGCGACGCCGACGTGCCGACGAACACCTCGACGTCCCCGGGCTCGACGACGCGCCGCAGATCGCGCCCGGTGAAGGCGGTGCGATCGGCGTGCACGGTGAAGGTCGCCCGCGCGCTCGCGCCGGGTTCCAGCCGGACCCTGGCGAACCCGGCGAGCTGCCGCATCGGCCGGGTGACCTGGGCGAGCACGTCGTGCAGGTAGAGCTGGACGACCTCCTCCCCCGCCCGGCCGCCGGTGTTGCGCACCCGCACGGACACGGTGAACTCGCCGTCGGTGGGCACCTCCTCGTCGCTGATCCGCAGGTCGTCGATCTCGAAGGCGGTGTAGGAGGTGCCGTACCCGAACGGGAACAGCGGGGTGGAGTCGAGGCTGCTGATGCCGTTGCCGCCGGAGCCCAGCGGCGGCTGCAGGTAGGTGCCCGGCTGCCCGCCGGGGACGCGCGGGATCTGCACCGGCAGCTTTCCGGTGGGCTGCACCCGCCCGGACAGGACTCCGGCGATGGCCCCGGCGCCCTCCTCACCCGGCATGAACGCCTGGACGAGGCCGGCCGCCCTGGTGTGCACCTCGCCCAGCGCGTACGGCCGGCCCGACACGACGACCACCACGACCGGCGTCCCGGTGGCGGCCAGCTCGAGCAGCAGGTCCTCCTGCACACCCGGCAGCCGCAGGTCCTCGGCGTCGCAGCCCTCCCCCGAGGTGCCCTGCCCGAACAGCCCGGCCAGGTCGCCGACGACGGCGACGACCAGGTCGGACTCGCGCGCCGCCCCGAGCGCGGCGGCGAAGCCCGAGCGGTCTCCGTCCCGCACGTCGCAGCCTCGCTCGTGGACGAGCTCGGTGTCCGGCAGCTCGGCACGCAGCGCGTCGAGCAGGCTGGGCGCCTCGACGCCGAGCCCCAGACCGGGATGGCGCGGCAGCACGTGGTTGGGGAAGGCGTAGCAGCCCATGAACGTGCGGGGGTCGTCGGCGCAGGGCCCGACCACGGCCACCCGGCGCGGCCGCTGCCGTCCCTCGCCCAGCAGCGGCAGTGCCGTACCGGCGTCGAGCAGCACGATCGACCGCTCGGCCAGTTCCCGGGCGAGCGCCCGGTTGTCCGGCGAGTCCAGGTCGACGGCCTCGGCGCCCTCCACCGACCTCTCCGGCGTCCAGTCCGGGTCGAGCAGGCCGAGCTGCACCTTCTGGGTGAGCAGGCGGCGCGCTGCCCGGTCGACCAGCGCCTCCGGCAGCTCGCCCCGCCGCACCCGCTCGGCCAGGTGCCGGCCGAAGCCGAGCGTGTCGGGCAGCTCGACGTCGATGCCGGCGGTCAGCGCCTGCACCCCGGCCTCCTCGGAGTCGGCGGCGACCCGGTGCATGGTCGCGAGGAAGGCGACCGCCCAGTAGTCCGACACGACCGTCCCGGTGAATCCCCACTCGTCGCGCAGCAGGTCGGTCAGCAGCCACGGGTCGGCCGCCGCGGGGACGCCGTCCACGTCGGAGTAGGAGTTCATGACAGAACGCGCGCCGCCCTCGACGATCGCGGTCTCGAACGTCGGCAGGATCATGTCCATCAGCTCGCGCCGGCCCATCGACACCGGGCCGTGGTTGCGTGCCGCCCGGGACGCGGAATATCCGGCGAAGTGCTTGAGCGTGGCGATGACGCCGGCGTTCTCCAGGCCGCGCACGTAGGCGGCGCCGAGCATCGCCACGAGGTACGGATCCTCGCCCATGGTCTCCTCGACCCGGCCCCAGCGGTAGTCGCGGACCACGTCGAGCACGGGGGCAAGACCCTGGTGGACGCCGACGGCGCGCATGTCCCGCCCGATGGCGGCGGCCATCCGCTCCACCAGAGCCGGGTCGAACGTCGCGCCCCAGGCGATGGCGGCCGGGTAGACGGTGGCGCCGTAGGCGGTGAAACCGGTCAGGCACTCCTCGTGGACCAGCGCCGGGATACCGAGCCGCGAGTGCTTGACCACCTCGCGCTGCAGCCGCACCACCTCGGCCGCGCCCTCGGCCGTCGTCACCGGAGAGCTGCCGAACACCCGCGTCAGGTGGCCGAGCCCGTCACGGACCGCCTCCTCGAAGGGATCGGTCTCCGTGGCGGCGAAGACGTCCTGCATCGGGGCCACGTTCGGCGTGTCGGCGGCCTCCTCGCCGGGCTGCCCGCCCTCTCCGGCCTGCGTCTCGTTGCCGACCCACCGGCTGCCGAGCTGGCCGATCTTCTCCTCCAGCGTCATCTCCGCGAGGAGGGCGTCGACCCGGTCGGCAACGGGGAGCGCGGGATCCTGCCACGGCCGGTGGATCTGGCCGACCGCGGGGGTCCGATCTAGCGCCGTCATCTGCTCTCCTCACAAAGAACCTGGTCTCGAAAGTTTTCGAAATATTTTCGATAGTAGCGGTAGTCCCGCTCGAGAACCGCCCTGTGCGAGATCACTAGGTGGACCCCCGTTTGATCATTAGACGAACACCGTGCGAAGGTACTTTACACAGGTCCTCGGGGATTCGACGAGTATGCCCTTGACAGGAAAAGTGAGAGAAACTTAGATTGCGTGCCACGCGGCGCGTGTCGAAACTTTTCGACGAGCTGACCTGAGGAGGAGTAGGCGGGGACCCTGAAGTACGATCCACGACAACCGGCCCCCGTGTTCGATCTTTCATTGAGCCGCTGCCAGCCTCGACATAGACGTACGGAGATCAGCGTGGAGTCCAGGACTACTTCCCGTCGCACCTTCCTCGGCCTCTCGATGGGCCTTCCCCTGGGTGCCGCGTTAGCGGCCTGCGGCACGTCCGGCCCGGCCAAGCCCGGCGGGGGCGGGGGTGGAGGCGGAGGCGGCGCCAAGGCCACCTACTGGTTCCTCTCGGGCCCGCCCGGCGAGCCCGTCCGCACCGCGGCCGTCGAGCGATTCAACAAGGCCAACCCCAACAGCCAGATCGAGCTGACGGCCGTCCAGAACGACGCGTACAAGACGAAGATCAAGACGGCGATCGGAGCCGGCCAGGCGCCCACCATCATCTGGGGCTGGGGTGGCGGCGGCCTGCGCAGCTACGTCCAGGCCGGCCAGGTCGAGGACCTCACCTCGTGGTTCGACGAGAACGCCGCCGTGAAGGACCGGCTGTTCTCCGGGGCCTTCGGCGCCGCGACCATCGACGGCAAGATCTACGCCATGCCGTGCGAGACCGTGCAGCCGATCGTCCTGTTCTACAACAAGAAGGTCTTCGAGAAGGTCGGGGCGCAACCGCCGCAGTCGTACGGCGACATCCTGGACCTGGTGAAGAAGTTCAACGCGGCGGGGATCGCGCCCTTCTCCCTGGCCGGCCAGTCGCGCTGGACGAACATGATGTGGCTGGAGTTCCTCTTCGACCGCATCGGCGGCCCCGAGGTGTTCCAGGCCGTCTTCGACGGCGAGAAGGACGCGTGGAACAACCCCGCCGCCATCGAGGCCCTGACCAAGATGCAGGAGCTCATCAAGGCCAACGGGTTCATCAAGGGCTTCTCCTCCGTCACCGCCGACTCCAACGCCGACCAGGCGTTGCTGTACACCGGTAAGGCCGCGATGATGCTGCACGGCAGCTGGTCGTACGGCATCCAGCAGGCACAGGGCGGCGACTTCGTCCCCAGTGGCGGTCTCGGCTGGATGAACTTCCCGCCGATCGACGGGGGCAAGGGCGACCCGAGCGACACCGTCGGCAACCCCGGCCAGTACCTGTCGATCTCTTCGAAGGCCACCCCGGAAGAGAAGGAGATCGCCAAGAAGTTCTTCACCTCCGGTGTGCTCGACGACCAGGAGCAGAAGGAGTGGGTCGACACCGGCGGCGTGCCGATCATCAAGGGCTCCGACAGCCTGTTCTCCGGCTCCAAGGACGCGGAGTTCCTCAACTTCGTCTACGGCGTGGCCAGCAACGCCAAGGTGTTCGCCCAGTCCTGGGACCAGGCGCTCAGCCCGACCGCGGCCGAGGTGCTGCTGGACAACATCGCCAAGCTCTTCCAGCTGTCGATCTCGCCCCAGCAGTTCGCGACGAACATGAACGCGGTCATCGGCAAGTGAGCATGTCCGCGACTACCGCTGGACGGACATCGTCCGCCGCGCCCGAGGTGCGCGGCGGCGGCGTCCTCCCGTGGCTGGCCGTGCCGGCCCTGTTGAGCTTCGTGGCCTTCGCCGTGATTCCGCTGATCGGGGTCCTGGCGCTCAGCTTCACCTCCTGGGACACACTCGGCGACATCCAGTTGACCGGGTTCGACAGCTGGTGGGCCGTACTCACCGACCCCGGGCTGCCGCACGCGCTGTGGGTCACGTTCCTGGTGACGGCCGTCTCCTGGGCCGTCCAGACGCCGGCCAGCATTCTGATCGGGGTGTTCCTGGCCGGTCATCAGCGCTACCGCGAACTGCTCGCGGTGCTGTACTTCATCCCGCTGCTGCTCAGTTCGGCGGCCATCGCCATCACCTTCAAGGCGCTGCTCGACCCGAACTTCGGACTCGGGGCCGGACTGCACCTCGATCTGCTCAACCAGGACTGGCTCGGCGAGCCCGTGCTCGCCTTCAGCGTCGTGATCTTCGTGGTGTCCTGGCAGTTCATCCCGTTCCACTCGCTGCTCTACCAGGGCGGCGTGCGGCAGATCCCGCGCTCGATGTACGAGGCCGCGGAGCTGGACGGCGCGGGCCGCGTCCGCACGTTCTTCAGCATCACGCTGCCGCAGCTCAAGTACACGATCATCACGTCCTCCACGCTCATGGTCGTCGGCTCCCTGACCTTCTTCGACCTGATCTTCGTGCTGACCGCGGGCGGACCCGGCGACGCCACCCGCGTGCTCGCGGTGGACATGTACAAGCGGGGCTTCCAGGCCAACCTCATGGGAGCGGCCTGCGTGATCGGCGTCATCCTCGTCCTCCTGGGTCTGGCCCTGGCGCTGCTGCTGCGCCGGCTCGGCGGCCGTGACCCGGGCGCCAGTCAGCTGGAAGGTACCTGACCGTGACCGCCACCCGAACGCCGACGGAAGCCGGGCGCGCCATCGCGCCCAACACGCGCGGACGCCAGCCAGGGACGGCCCCCAGGCGCCCCAACTGGGCAGGCGGGCTCGTGAGCTGGCTGTGGCTGGCCGTGGTGATCACCCCGATCTACTGGATCGTGATCACAAGCTTCAAAACACAGAGCACCTACTTCCTGACCAACCCGCTGGCGCCCCCATCCGACCCGACCCTGGAGAACTACCGGCTCGTCATCGAGTTGGACTTCCCGCTGTACTTCCTCAACAGCTTCATCGTCGCCGTCGGCACGGTGGTCCCCGCGGTGACGTTCGCGTTCATGGCGTCGTACGCGATCGTTCGCAGCGGCGGCGCCGGCCGCTTCCTGCGCGGGGTGAACTCGCTGTTCCTCATGGGCCTGGCCATCCCGCTGCAGGCGACCGTCATCCCGGTCTATCTGCTGATCATCAAGCTGCACCTCTACGACTCGCTGACCGCGCTGATCCTGCCGTCGATCGCCTTCGCGATCCCGCTGTCGGTGCTGGTGCTGGCCAACTTCATCCGGGACGTGCCCAAGGAGCTGTTCGAGTCGATGCGGCTGGACGGCGCGAGCGAGTGGAAGACACTCTGGAGCCTGGCCTTCCCGCTCACCCGGCCGGCCGTCGTGACGGTGTCGATCTACAACGCGCTGACGGTCTGGAACGGGTTCCTGCTGCCGCTGATCCTCACCCAGAGCCCTGACAAGCGCACGCTGCCGCTGGCGCTGGCGGCGTTCCAGGGCGGACCGTACGGCGTCAACGTGCCCGCCGTACTCGCCGCCGTCGTGCTGACCATGCTGCCGATCCTGATCCTCTACACGGTGGGCCGCCGCCAGCTGCTCAGCGGTCTGACCGCCGGTTTCGGCAAGTAGCCTTCAGGAGATCTGAGCGACCCGGCTGCGCGCCTCCTCCACCACGATCTCGGCCTGCGCCCGTGGCTCCCAGCCGCGGGCGTCGGCGCTCTTTCCCGGTTCGAGGACCTTGTAGACCTCGAAGAAGTGGCCGATCTCGTCGAGCACGTGCGGCTGGATGTCGGTGATGTCCTGGATGTGGGCGAAACGATCGTCGGTGGCGGGCACACAGAGGATCTTCGCGTCGGGGCCCTTCTCGTCGTGCATCCAGAACACGGCGACCGGCCGTACGGCGATCACGCAGCCGGGGAACGTCGGCAGCTCGCCCAGCACCATCGCGTCCAGCGGATCGTCGTCCTCGGCGAGGGTGTGCGGCAGGAAGCCGTAGTCGTACGGATAGGCGGTGGCGGTGAACAGCAGCCGGTCCAGGCGGATCCGCTGCCTCGCGGGATCCATCTCGTACTTGTTGCGCGACCCTCTCGGCGTCTCCACCACCATGTCGAAGTGCACGGACAGCCCTCCCTCAGGCACGCCGCTCGCGTGCCCCAGCCTGCCGAAGACGGCGAACCCGCCGTCTCCTTCATCGTACGGTGCCCCGCCCCGGCCGCGACGACGCCGCTCAGCCGACCCTTCCCGCGACGGTGACCGCGATCTCGGCCGCGGTGCTCTCACTGACTCCGCCCGAGGTCACGACGAGGGCGGTGACGCCGTTCTCGGTCGCGACGCAGATCGCCGACGCGCCGGCGTCACGGACGCACCGGGCCCCGTCGACGTCCTCCGGCTTCGTGCCGTCGCCGGCGCCGCTGAGCATCACCGATCCCGTCATCTCGAAGGCCTCGCCCCTGCCCGCGATGGCCATGGCGAACGCGCCGGCGTCGTTCGTGTAGCAGTACGAGCCGATCTTCCCGGACTCGGCGATGCCGTCGAACTGGCCTCCACCGAGGCTGCACGCCAGCCCCGTCACGCCGCCCTGCAGGAGCTCGAGCCCGTCGATCTCCTTCGGCAGCCGGTCCGATCCCGGCGCGCTCTGCTCCGCCGCCTCGTTGACCTTGCCGGCCACGAACAGGCCTCCCGCGACGACGGCGCCGATGCCCAGGACCACGATGATTCCGGTCACCACCAGCGCGATCAGGCAGCCCTTCGACAAACCGCTCTTCTTCGGCGGCATCGGCGGCGGCCCCCAACCGGGCGGGCCCGCCTGCGCTCCCCAGTTCTGCTGACCGGGCTGGGGCGGCGGCGGATAGCCGGGCTGCGGGCCCCAGCCGGGTTGAGGCTGAGACGGCGGACCCCAGCCCGGCTGCGCCGGCTGGGACCACGGGGGTTGAGGGTTCGAGCCGGGCTGACCGGGCTGCCCACCCCAGGCGGGCGGATTGCCGCCGTCGGGGCCCATCGGTTGGTCGTTCATGCCGGCTCCGCCCGCTGCTGTTCGAGGGAAGCCCAGGGCGGCCCCCTGGGTAAGGAAAACGTAAAATACGGTATCGCCGCGCGAGGATCGTTGTCGACATGTCCCGCCCGTCGGCCACGGGGTGCGAACCGTGCTGCGGCGGCCCGCTGCTGAGACACTGCTGTC